>JAEZLJ010000163.1 GCA_023415275.1 Bacteroidota bacterium | reverse complement strand
ACGTTATACATAATGTAAAGCTTAGCTATTCATCGCAATAAGCAGCAGGAGCAGGGGAACCATTAGTTTACGCATTGCTTTCAAAGCCTGGTACAACAGGTTGCGCGTTACCTGGTAATTCAATTGCATGATCTCACTAACTTCTTCATAACTAAGGCCTTTATAAATTTTCAGATAAATCACTTCTTTTTGGCGAGGGGATAAAATTTGTAAGGCTTCCAATATTCTTTTAGACCTTTCCAGGTGATCCAGCGAATTGATCATAAATGTGTCATGACTCAATTCAAATGGTTCATTTTGAAACTTTTCAATCTCAAGGACAGCCTTGCCTGACCTGAATGTTTTATATAGCTTAAATTTCAGTGCCTGTAATAAATATGCTTTTACAGATCGAATGGCAATGTCAGGTTTGTTATGCCATATGTCAATGAAAAGATCCTGTATAGTGTCTTCCACAATAACAGGTTCATTACATATTTTAATTCCATATTGATATAGTAACCTATAATGGCGTCTAAATAGTACACCAAACGCATGCTGGTCACCATTTATGGCAGTACCCCATAATTCAATATCTGATTCAGAAGGCAATCAAAAGCAGTGTTAGAAAGTCATTACAAGTTAACAAATATTACTTCTTTTTTATAATATATTATAGTATAACACATATGAAATTATAGCGATGTGTTATTAAAAATTTTTCAGAAACTCATGGTTACAAAAAGCCTGGATATGGAACTTATTATAAATAAGACAGTTGACGAACCGATATTTTAATTCCATCGAAGAGGTTATAGCTGATGAGCAATTCCAGGCCTGGTACTACAAAAATGACGATCTAAAGGCAAAGAAATGGACTCTTTGGTTAAATGAGCATCCAGAATATTCATCGCTGGTTAATGAAACTATTGCCGTTATGCAGGACATGCAAATGACTGAAAAAGAGGTTCCTAATGAACAGAGTGAAATAGCCTGGCTGAAGTTGCAAACTGCTATTCAAAATGAGCCCACGGTGATTTTGAGGAAGCGAAAAGTTTGGTTAGTGCCTGCTGCAGCCGCCATTTTAATATTGTTGTTCGGACTTAGCTTGTTTTATGCAGGAAATAAAAAAAGGGCTTTGGAATCTGCTTATGGAAAAGTTATGGAGTATAGTCTTCCTGATGGTTCACTTGTTACTTTAAATTCTAACACTAAGTTGCTGGTGAGTAAGCAATGGAAAAATACTGACAGGGAAATATGGTTGAATGGTGAAGCTTTTTTTAAAGTTCAAAAGCTGCCTGCTAAAAACAAATTCGTGGTCCATACACAAAACATGGACATTATTGTTACCGGAACGCAATTCAATGTTATTAGCCGGGAAAATGAGTCAAGTGTTTTATTGACAGAGGGAAGTGTGACCATTAGAACCAAAGATGGAAAAGAGTTGAAGATGAAGCCAGGTGAATTTGTGAAGATTGAAAATAACAGTCCTTCTAAAGAAACAGTAGACAAAGAATCTGTACTTGCCTGGAAGCAATTTAAGATCAGTTTTGAAAATACGCCTATGAGCTATGTAGCTAAAACAATTTCAACCCATTATGGAGTGAAGGTTCAATTATCTGATGAGGATATTGGCCGGAAAAAGATATCTGGCATCATGCCAAATGATAACCTGGATATTTTAATCAGTGCACTGGAAGCAACGGGTGAATTTAAAATTAGCAAAACAACCAACGGGTTAATGATTTCAAAACCATAATACACTCATTTAAAACTGCAGTATGAGAAGTAGCTTACGCTCAGGCATGCTCATTATTTATTGCACAGCATTTCAATTGGTATGGATGGAAGTTGCTGCGCAAAGTGAATATGCTTTTACCAAACACAATGTGCAACTCTCAAAACAGACGTACACTAATCAAGGTGAAGCCACACAGTCACTTTTTGCTGTATTAAAAGAACTTAACCAAAGCAAAGGCGTTTATTTTCTCTTTTCCGATGTGGGATTGGGTGAAATAAAAGTTAAGCCTGGATGGGATAATATGGCCAGTATAGAAAAGATACTGGACCAGGTGCTTCAAAAAACGGGATTGAAATATAAAAAAGTATCTCGTGATACTTCCTGTAAAAGAAAAGAGTGGCCAGGGCATTGAGCAGCGTTCACAGGGAGGTCCATCGGAACAAAACATTGAATCAGGAGCGTCTGAAGCTTTTGATATTATCACGGGCAAGGTGACAGGTGCAGATAATAAGCCCCTTGCAGGTGTGAGCGTTACTGTAAAGGGCACTTCTAAAGGAACACTTACTAATGCAGCCGGGGAATTTTCTATAGAAGCCAACAAGGGTGATGTACTGGTATTTTCATCAGTCGGCTTTGAGTCTTACGAGATTACAGTAACGGATACACATCTGCCTGTAACATTACGTGAGAGCCAAAGCCAGTTAAATGAAGTAGTTGTGACAGCACTTGGCATCCAGCGTAAATCTAAAAGCCTTACCTATTCCACACAAAGATTGAGTGGAGCTGAGATATCCACTGTAAAAGATGCCAATGTGATCAATGGTCTTGCAGGAAAAGCGGCCGGTGTGCAGATTACTCGTAGTGCTTCGGGTATAGGAGGGTCTGCCAGGGTGGTGGTTCGTGGTAATAAATCCACTCGTGAAAACCAGCCATTATATGTAATTGACGGTATTCCTATGCCTAATTTTTCTCCTGAGCAACCAACAGATGTTTGGGGACAGTCTTCCGGATCAGGTTCAGGCGGCAGGGATGCTGGAGACGGTATTTCAAATCTTAATTCGGAAGATATCGAAAGTGTTACCATATTGAAAGGAGCATCTGCGGCAGCCCTGTATGGAAGCCAGGCTGCTAATGGCGCTATACTTATTACAACAAAAAAAGGAAAAACAGGTCAGACCAAGGTTGATTTCGCCAGCAACTTTACGCTGGATAAGGTGTTTGTCAAACCTGAATTGCAATATCGGTATGGCCAAACTACTGCTCCAACACCTACTACGACAGGGACTGCAGAAAGCTGGGGTGCTAAAACAAATGTGCCAGACCATGTAAGTGATTTTTTTCAAACCGGTAATACATGGATCAACTCTATCTCTTTGAGTGGAGGAAATCAATTAGCCCAGTCTTATTTCTCTTATTCTAATACATATAACAAAGGCATTATTCCTACCAGCACGTTCAAACGTAATACACTTAATTTCCGGGAAACGCTGAAATTGCTTAATGATAAATTAACACTGGACGGAAGTGTTACAGCAATAGCACAAAATGCGCATAACAGGGCCGTTTCTGGGTTGTATAATAACCCGCTAACAGGTTTGTATCTTTTTCCACGGGGTTTAAATTTTGCAGATTATAAAAGCAATTTCGAGTATTTATCTCCTGCCAGGAATACACCATTGCAAAGCTGGTGGAACATCAACAGTGACAAAGGCTGGGTAGGGGATGATAACCAGCAAAATCCGTATTGGGCATTATACAGGAACCTGAGGGAAGACAGCAGGCAGCGTGGTTTGGCTTCCTTATCGGCCAAGTACCAGTTCCTTGATTGGTTTTCATTGCAGGCAAGGGGAAGCTTTGATAAGTCATACGATCAGTACGAGCTGAAATCATATGCAGGCACTCAAAGTGTGCTGGCAGCAGCCAATGGCCGATATACCCTTGAGAAAACATTTAATACGCAATTGTATGGCGATGTGATCGCTACTGCTGCAAGAACACTTGGGACAGATATTTCACTTACTGCCAACCTGGGAGCCAGCATACTTGATCTTAAAGGTAATGACCGGGTTTTCTTTGATACGGATCCTAATGAAGGCCAGGGACTGGAATATGCTAATAAATTTATTGTAACCAATATCCGTCCAACAGCTTTAATTGCCAATGGAAATATTGACCGTAAGCAAACACAATCTGCATTTGCCAGTGCTCAATTAGGTTTGAAGGATTATTTATTTCTTGATCTTACAGGTCGAAATGACTGGTCCAGTACTTTTGCTTTCACTCCCACCAAGACCAAGGGGTATTTTTATTACTCAGCAGGTTTAACAGGTGTGATCAGTGAAATGGCCAGGATGCCCGAAGCTGTTTCTTTTGCAAAGTTGCGTGTATCTTATGCAAAAGTGGGCAATGACATACCTTCTTATATTTCAAGCCCGGCACCTTACAGGTTAAGTACTACAAATGGAACCGTGCAGTTAATTAAAAATACCAAGGTGCCGTTACCTGGTGTTTTCTTAAAGCCCGAGGATAACCGTTCCTTTGAGGCAGGTGCAGAGGTCCGTTTTCTTCAAAACAGGGTGGGAATAGATTTCACATGGTATCGCAACAATAATTATGATCAATATATTGAGATACCAGCCCCATTGGGAAGCGGGTATTCCAGTTACTACCTGAACTTGGGAAATATACAAAATACAGGTGTAGAAGCTATGGTGACCATAATACCTTACAGCTCAAAAAATTTGAATTGGACAAGTACATTTAATATTTCATCCAATAGAAACAAGGTTATTCAATTAAGTGACCCGAATGTACCTGGGGCTGAAGCAGGAACCAGTTTTGTTTTAACGGGATTTGGAGTGAATATGTTTGGCTCTTACATTAAGGAAGGAGGATCGTGGGGTGATATTTATGGAAATAAGGTGTTTGTGCGGGATACAAAGGGTAACATTGTTGTTGATGCAGACGGAGTTCCAACCACCATCAATTCTGCAGGTGAATTGCTGGGTAATCCCAACCCGAAATGGAATATTGGGTGGAACAATAATTTTTCATTAGGCGATCTTAATATAAGCTTCCTTGTTGATGGAAGATTTGGTGGAAAGGTGATGAGCGTGACCCAGGCTGTTTTGGACAGGGCTGGTGTCAGTGAGGCCTCTGCAGCAGCCCGTGATAACGGTGGGGTGCAGGTGACCGGTGTAACAAGTGCCGGCCAGAGCTTTTCAGGGTTGGTAGATGCGCAAAAATATTACAGTGCCATAGGAGGAAGGGCTGGACTTGGATCTGCTTATATGTATGATGCAACGAATGTCCGGTTAAGAGATGTTGCACTGGGTTATCGCCTTCCGTTTAAAAGCAAATCTGTTAAGGAAGCAAGAATAAGTCTGATTGGTCGCAATCTGTTCTTCTTTAAAAAGGAGGCACCTTTTGACCCTGAGCTAAGTATGAGCACAGGTAATGGGTTGCAGGGGGTTGATGTTTTTGGCTTGCCAGCTACCCGTAGTTTGGGAGTCAACCTCAAACTTGTTTTTTAATGAAACTCCAAAACCAACAAAAATGAGAACAACAATCTATTCTATATTCAAATTGACTGCTTTAAGTTTCAGTACTATATTTTTCTTCAACAGCTGTACGAAGAAGTTTGATGAATTCAATACCAATCCATATGGTGTAACTGAAAATGATCTTAAGGTGGATTTCAGAACCGTGGGAGATCCATTCAAACAGGCCCAGCTTAATATTTACTCTTCCCAGCCTGCCTGGCTAACCCAATTGCAGCAAAATCTAATTGGCGATATATATTCAGGATATATGATGACGCCTACTCCGTTCATAGGTAACAGTAATAATACTACCTATGACCTGGTAGATGGCTGGAATGGTACACCATGGAGCACTGCTTATGACCAGGTGATGGCCCCAATGGCTGATGTGCAAAAAAAGGCAAAAACAGAGTTCACTGATTTTTATGCCTGGTCGCAGATCATCAAGGTGGAAGCAATGCACCGCATCAGCGATATTTATGGTCCAATTATTTATACGAAATATGGCCAGGTCAATAGTGATGGAAGTGTTGATTATGATTCGCAACAGGATGCTTATACTGCATTCTTTAATGACCTGGATGCTGCTATTGATACGTTAACACGCTATGCTAATTCTTCCAGTGCCGCACAATTTCAAAGATTTGACCTGGTATATGGAGGAGATTATAAAAAATGGGTGAAACTAGCCAATACATTGCGGTTACGACTAGCACTAAGAATTGTAAAAGCAGATCCTGCAAAAGCAAAAACAGAAGGTGAAAAGTCATTGACCCATTCCCTGGGTCTGCTGTCAGATCCTGCAGAAAACTTTAATGTGAACATTGGCTCAACGACCCACCCATTAAATGTTATGAACAATTCCTGGGGAGATATCAGGATGGGGGCTCCCATGGAAACATACCTGGTGGGCTATTCTGATCCAAGGGCTGATAAATATTTTGTGAAGTCTGAAGAATTTCCTACCACCTTTAAAGGGATCAGGGAAGGCATAGATATTACAGATAAAAGCCAGTATGTAAAATTTTCACTCCTGGCTACATTGCCTGGTTATATTCAATTAATGACTGCTGCGGAGGCCTGGTTTTTAAAAGCTGAAGCTGCAATACGTGGATGGAACGGTGCGGGTAGTGCACAGGAAGATTATGAAAATGGAGTTAAAGCATCTTTTGCACAATATGGTTTTGATGCATCCGGTTATCTGTTGAATGCAAGCAGTAAACCTGCGCCATATGTGGATCCGAAGAATCCGGCCAATAATGTACCTGCGGGAGATCCCAATTTGAGTACCATTACTATTAAATGGGATGAAGCGGCATCTTTCGATCAAAAGCTGGAACGGATCATAACCCAAAAATGGCTGGCTATGTATCCTGATGGGCAGGAGGCATGGAGTGAGTTCAGAAGAACAGGTTATCCAAAATTATTTCCTGTATTGGTTAATAAAAGCCAGGGGAAGATCCCATCAGGACAGTTTATTAAACGGATTAATTTTCCCGCCAGTGAATATTCTACCAATTCAAAAGGTGTGCAGGCAGCTGTAGCAAAGCTAGGGGGACCTGATAATGGTGGTACACGCTTGTGGTGGGATAAACCATAAGGATTGACTCTCTCACAAAATTCCATCAAGGCTGTTCGCAGGAACAGCCTCTCTTTTTTGTAAATTGTACATGCTTATGAGGATTTGTTTACTGATAAGTTGCCTGATGCTGATCATCCAGTCGTGTAGTAACAAGCTACCTGTAAAACTATTTACAGAATTGTCAGAAACAGAATCCGGGATCAATTTTCGCAACCTGATCAAAGAAGACAATCCGGACTTCAACATTGCGCTGTATCCTTATTTCTATAATGGCAGCGGAGTGGCCATTGGTGATATTAATAATGACGGCCTGCCTGATATTTGTTTTACCGGAAATATGGTGAAGAACCGCTTATTTCTGAACAAAGGGAATATGCATTTTGAGGATATAACGGAACGATCAGGCATTGCTACAAAGGAAGGTTGGTGTACAGGTGTAACAATGGTAGATATCAATGCAGATGGGAGACTTGATATCTATATATGCCGTTCGGGTTTAAAAAATCAATCTTACAGGAGAAACCTGTTATTCATTAATAATGGAGACCTAAGCTTCAGTGAGGAAGCTGCCCGTTATGGACTTGACGACCCAGGTTATTCTACACAGGCTTCTTTTTTTGATTATGACAAAGATGGTGACCTTGATATGTTCCTGATCAACCAGTCAGACCCAAAATATTCAATGGGAAAGATAGAGTTTGTGCAATTGCGTGGTCAACAAGGTGATACTGTGATGGGTAACAAACTTTTCAGGAATGACAAGGGACATTTTACCAATGTTACAAGGGATGCCGGCATCAGTTCCAATGTTCTTACTTTCAGCCTGGGTCTTAGCACTGCAGATATTAATAATGACGGATGGCCTGACATCTATGTAGGTAATGATTTCAAAGAGCCTGATTATTTATATATTAATAATCATGACGGCACATTCAAAGACAGCCTGGCTGCCATGATGGATCATACATCGTTATATTCCATGGGAATTGATGTAAATGATTATAATAACGACCTGCTTCCGGACCTTGTAGTACTGGATATGCTCCCTGAAGGGAACCATGCGCAAAAAATGCATATGGGAGCCGACAATTTTGATCAGTACAACCTGCTGTTCCGTAATGGTATGTTTTACCAATACATGAAGAACTCGTTGCAGAAAAATAATGGAGATGGCACATTCAGTGAAATTGGCCAGCAGGCGGGGATATCTAATACAGACTGGAGTTGGTCGCCCTTGTTTGCCGATCTTGATAATGACGGGTACAAAGATTTGTTTGTGACAAATGGATATAAGAGAGACAACACAGATATACAGTTCATTAAGTATTCCTATGATCAATCATTACGTATGCAAAACGGGGGGCCTGCGGTCAGCGTTGAAGAATACATTTCACATATGCCTGGTATCAACGTTCCCAATTATGCTTTTAAGAACGAAGGGTATTCTTTTGTAAATAAAGCTGAAGAATGGGGATTAGCTAACAATTCATTTTCAAACGGAGCGGCCTATGCTGACCTGGATTTGGATGGTGACCTTGACCTGGTGGTAAATAATATTGATGAATACGCGGGTGTATATAAAAATAACAGTGAAACGATCAATAAAAATAATTACCTGGAGGTAAAGCTGGAAGGAAATGAAAAGAATCAATCAGGCATAGGAGCCAGGGTGTATGCTTATGCCGGTAAGGAAAAATGGATGCAGGAGCAGGTGCCTGTGAGGGGATTTCAATCTTCGGTAGGTGAAGTGCTTCATTTTGGACTTGGCCAACATAAGCAATTGGATTCATTGATAATTGTATGGCCGGATGGTAAAAAGCAAATATTCTCACAGGTAAAAGTAAACCAGCTACTAAAAGCAAACATAGCACAGGCGAAAGCTTTAGAATCAATGCCTGCCCAAAAGGCAATGTTTTTTAAAGTGGATTCCAACCTTATTGATTATAAGCATATCGAAAATGAGTTTAATGACTTTACTGTACAGTCATTGTTGCCACACTATTTTTCCCGGAGTGGTCCCTGTATGGTAAAAAGTGATGTGAACGGGGATGGCCAGGAAGATCTGTTCATTGGAGGGGCCAGGGGCCAGGCCTCTGCTTTATTTCTTAATGATGGTAAGAAATTTAAAAGGAAAGTAGTAGCTGCTTTCGAAAAAGATGCTGGTAGTGAGGATGTGGCTGCCGTATTTTTTGATGCCGATGGTGATGGGGATAAAGATCTTTATGTAGGCTCGGGAGGATATGAGTTTAGTGTTGATGATTCTTTATTGAAGGACCGTATTTATATAAACGATGGAAAGGGAGACTTTACTAAAAGTAAAGCAAATTTGGGATTGCCAGCATTCAGTACCTCCTGTGTTAAGGCGGCAGATATAGATGGAGACGGCGACCTGGATCTATTTGTAGGAGGTCGTGTTATCCCAGGCAGATTTCCGTTGTCGCCTGGTTGCCGTATTTTGAAAAACGATGGTAAGGGTGTATTTAATGATGCAACCGATATCGTTTGCCCCATTCTAAAAAGCAGTGGAATGGTTGGCGATGCTGCATGGGTAGATATTAACGGAGATAAATTGCCAGACCTGGTTACAGTAGGAGAATGGACCCCCGTTAAGGTCTATATCAATAAAAAAGGTATACTTGGTGATGCTTCGGGGCAATATATAAAGTTTGCATCCAATGGTTGGTGGAATGCTATACTTGCTGAAGATTTTGATGGCGATGGGGACATAGATCTTGTGCTAGGTAACCAGGGGTTAAATAACCAATTTAAGGTTTCCGAAAAGGAACCAATAGAGCTCTATTATAAAGATTTTGATCAGAATGGATCTATTGATCCTATCCTCTGTTATTATATAGATGGTAAATCTTTCCCTGCATATTCCAGGGATGACATGACCGAACAACTTCCTTTTCTGAAAAAGAAATACCTGTATTACACTAACTATGCAGATGAAAACCTGGAGGATATATTTTCAGCGGCTGAGCGAAAGGGTATGCAAAAGCTCAATGCACAATTAATGCAGAGTTTTTACCTTCAAAACAATGGTGCTGAAGGTTTTGTTATTAAAATGCTACCGGCGGAAGCTCAATGTTCCCCTATTTATGCTATGGTCTCAGGAGATTTCAATAACGATGGACTTAAAGATTTAATAGTGGGAGGCAATAATACTTTTACCCGCATCAAGTTTAGTAGATATGATGCCAATCATGGAATGTTATTTCTGGGAGATGGCAAGGGGAATTTTAGTTATGTACCTTCCATGCAATCCGGCTTATGCATTCGTGGTGATGTGCGTTCAATGGTTTTAAATGGAAAAGATATTTTCTGGGGAATGAATAATAATAAAGTAGTGAGCTATCGGGCGAGGTGATGTGACAGGGAATTTTTGGCTACGATATCTAAAATATATCCGTAAGGTATAAAAAATAGTATTTTGGTTCCCAATCCAGAACATGAAACATTATTTCCTGCTGCTATTAGCTGTGATGCCTGTACTCTTTTCCCAGGCACAAAAAACAGAGGCATTTTTTGATTTGTCTTTCAAGCCTTCCCCCGATGCACATTATTATTATGTGGTAACAGAAAAAAAGGACTCTCTTTGGCATCGTGAGGCTTATTATGTTTCGCAAAGGACTTTGGCAATGGAAGGCTGGTATAAGGATGATAGTTGCCGGATAGCCCATGGAAAACATAGCTGGTATCATACTACAAGATTTCTAAAATCTTCAGGGAACTATATCAACGGTAATAAAAATGGAATTTGGTTGGAGTATGATGATGAAGGGCATATGATCGATTCATCACAATATGTGGATGGTAGATTAAAAGGAATTGCTTTTAAATGGCACCAGAATGGCATGTTATCAGATTCACTGCAATTTGATGGAGAAGGAAATGGTGTCCAGGTGAGCTGGTATAACTCTGGTAAACTGAGTGCTGCAGGTTACTGGATGCAGGACACGCTGAAAAAAGGGCGCTGGAAGCATTTTGACCAGGAAGGAGGGGTGATGGCATTAGAGGATTACATAAATGGTAAGCTGGTAGGTTGTTCTTGTTTTGATGAATCAGGAAAAAAGCTTGATTCGGCAGATTGTATAGAGAAGGAAGCATCGCCTGGAGGTGGTATTAATGGATGGCGCCGTTTCCTTGAAAAAAATCTTATGTCAGTTGTGGAATCAAAAGCCAGGGAAGGAGTAAGGCCTGGACAATATAATGTACTTATACGCTTTATAGTCAATAAGGAAGGTGGTTTGGAAGATTTTAAAGCTATGACTGCATATGGACATGGTATGGAAGAAGATGTGATCAATATGCTTAAAAGGGCACCAAAGTGGACGCCTGGTAAACTTCATGGACGTCCTGTAAGGTCTTACCATACACAGCCTATCTCTTTTGTTATTAGTAATTAAGAATAGTGTAACGATATCCTTTCCATTTAAAATACAAATGAATAATTTGAAAAATTTTGAGGTGAAGAGCGTGCTTGCCTTTCTTCTACTTTTTTCCGGAAATATCTTAGCTGCGCAATCCACTGTTTCACGCCTGTTATGTGAATATTTACAGGCCCCCCTAGGTGTGGATGTAAATGAACCACGCCTTTCCTGGCAAATTAATTCTAATATGCCAGGGATAAAACAGCATACTTACCAGCTTAGTGTGGGTACTGACTCTCTTGATGTAATACACATGAAAGGGAACTATTGGTTTTCAAAAAAGGCATCAGGAGATCAATTGGTCATTTATAAAGGCAAAACGTTACAACCTTTTACAAAATATTTCTGGGCAGTCACCATCATTGATAATGCAGGCCACAAGGCATCCGCTATAAGCAGCTTTGAAACCGGGATGATGAATCAACAAAACTGGAAGGGTTCATGGATAAGTGATACCAGGGATACCCGGTTGAAGCAAGGAGCTTTGTTCAGAAAAACTTTTGGGGTAGGAAAGAAGATAGCTTACGCAAGAGCCTATATTTCAGTTGCCGGCTTATATGAGCTGTATATAAATGGTGAACGCATAGGCAACCATAGGCTCGATCCCATGTACACACGCTTTGACCGCCGTAATTTATACGTGTCGTATGATGTGACTTCAAGTTTGAATAATGATCGGAATGCAATAGGTGTCATGTTAGGGAATGGCTGGTACAATCATCAATCTACAGCCGTATGGGATTTTGATAACGCGCCCTGGCGCAACCGTCCTTCTTTTTGTATGGACCTGCGTATTACCTATGCGGATGGATCTAACGAAACCATTAGTACTGGCAAGGATTGGAAAACTATAAACGGCCCCATAACGT
>JAEZLJ010000150.1 GCA_023415275.1 Bacteroidota bacterium | reverse complement strand
ATCCATGCCTGTCACCTATTCCAGGGAATTATCACCAATAAACTCGTAAAGTCTTATTTCAATTAATGTTCATAGTTTATTGATAATTAAACAACTATTGAGATGAAAGCCATTTTATATTTCTAATCCCTTAGTTTGATTTATAAATTGGATTTACTATTTTACGCCCGAACCGAAAATCCAAACCCATGAAAAAGGTCCTGTCCTTTTTTGTATTAACTGCCCTTACCCTATCAATAAATGCCCAACCATCCAATGACACTGCAGGCACACTAGTGGCACAAAAAGAGAATATCATTACAGAATCTACCATCATTAAAATTGAAAACCTGGGCTGGAAGATCAACTCAGAATTGCCAGAACTCAGGCCAACGATCTCGGCAGATGGGAACCTGTTATTTTTCATTTGCGAGAATCATCCTTTGAATACCAAGTATAACTCGGTTCGGAATTCTCAGGACATTTGGTACTCTGAGCGGGATAGCTTTGGAAGGTGGAGCGAAGCCAGGCATATGGGCTATCCTTTAAATACCTATCATTATAATGCCGTGTTTTGGGTTTCCCCCGATAATAACCGCATACTAATACGTAATGCTTTCATCAATGGAGATTATTACGGCAATGGAGTAAGCATGAGCCACCGCCAGGCCAATGGCAGGTGGAGTCCACCCGAAATGCTGAAGATCCCGAACTATGCAAAATACGATCGCGGAAGACAAAATGGTGCCACAATGGCACATGACGGGCAAACCCTTTTACTATACATGACCGAAGAAAAAGGGGGCGTGAACAATGACCTGTATGTAAGTTTCCTGTTGCCGGACGGCACCTGGTCTGAACCCAAAACCCTAGGAAAAAAGATTAACCTTAAGGAGGGTGATGAAATGACCCCCTACCTGGCTTCCGATGGAACTACCCTGTATTTTAGCAGCAACCGTCCCGGTGGCCTTGGCGATAATGACATCTGGAGGAGCAAACGGCTGGACGATAGCTGGCAGAAATGGAGCGAACCGGTAAACCTGGGAGCACCTATCAACACACCCGGCTGGGATGCTTTCTTCACCCTGGATGCCGGCGGTGAATATGCCTATATGACCAGCAGCGACGGGGGGTATGGTGAAAGCGACATAGTCAGGGTGAAGCTTTTGGAAAGGGAAAAGCCTGACCCGGTTGTATTGGTGAGTGGCAATGTATATAATAAAAAGACCCTGCAACCACTGAGCGCTTCGTTGGTATACGAAACCCTGCCTGACGGCACTGTATCAGGCAATGGCATGTCTAATCCCGGCGATGGATCCTTTAAGATGGTGTTGCCTTATGATAGGAACTACAGTATCAGGGCCACGGCTGATAAATTTTTTGCCATTTCGGAAAACCTGAACCTGGATTCGCTGGTAAAGGCAGGCTATAAAGAGATCCATAAAGACCTGTACCTGGTGCCTATTGAAATAGGCCAGGTGATACGTTTGAACAATGTGTTCTTTGACTTTGATAAGTGGAGCCTGCGACCTGAATCTTATGTGGAGCTGGACAGGGTGGTGAAGCTATTACAGGAAAATCCTGCCATTGAGATCGAGATGAGTGCGCATACAGACAGCTATGGCTCAGACGATTACAACTTTAAGCTTAGTGATAACAGGGCCAGGTCAGTAATGGAATACATTCTTTCCAAGGGTATTGCTTCTACCCGCATCACATCCCAGGGTTATGGCGAAACCAGGCCGGTGGTGCCAAACGACACGGATGAAAATCGCCAGTTGAACAGAAGGGTGGAATTCAAGATACTTAAGAACTAGATGCTCATAATGAACCAAAAGATCCCTGACAGGGATCATTTGGTTGATATTATCCAGTAATAAATGAATACAGGGCGGCTTTTAACATATAGTTGGCCGCCATTGCGGCATTTGGCTTTATAAAAACATGACGGAACGATAGTAAAACCTACATTGCACACTCTTTGCATAAGAAGTGGAGTCCAGACCCACCCAATTGCCCCAAAACTGGCCTTATGGCCTTGCAAAACAGGATGATGCCTGTGGTAACAAGTGAAAAAGACTTTTTTAGTAACCTTAAGCAAATAAGATTATGAAGCACAATAAACATATATTGATCATCTCCTACCCTGGTACTAACCAGGAATTGTCTGGTTTCCCGGCTTTACCGGCGAATATGGAAGCCCATTTTGCCGACAATGAGGAAAGAGCGATTGAGATGGCCAATAACCACCATTTTGATATGGCGGTGATCGACAACACCAATAAGGACATTGATGCCAGGAAGCTTTCAGCTATCCTTCCCATCTTATTACCCGAAATTGAACTGGTGCATTATAAAGGAGAATCATGGAATGAGTTGAAGGAAAGAATGCAACAGGCATTTGATGTGCAAAAATACCACCGCATCAAAAGATTCATTGTTTTGGATTCGTCCAGCGTGGAAGGCTTTAATGAACTTCCACCCTTTTCAGCTAACTAATAACAACAGATAATAAACACGAAAGGATATATATGAAGATTCAAAAAGATGTAGTACCGGTAATACCTTCAAAGGAAATGGTTACAGGCGATCCCAAAGCAGCTATCCGTATAGTGATGTTTGGAGACTACGAAAGTGATGCCTGTGCCAAAGCCAATGATGTGGTGGCCGAGCTGCTGGAAGCATATGATGGAAAGATCAATTTTGTTTTCCGTCACTTTCCGCTGACGCGCCTTCATCAAAAAGCACATAAGGCAGCCGAAGCCTCTATAGGTGCCGGCCAGGAAGGAAAATTCTGGGAAATGCATCAATACCTGTATGGCCACCGTAAAAGCCTGGGTATGATCAGCCTGAAATCCTATGCCCGCGAAGTGGGCGTAACAGATAAAAAGTTCCTTGACCACCTGATGAACAGCTATTATGGATGGTTTGTACAGGACGACCTGAAGGATGGTTTAAGCATGGGTGTGACCGACATACCTGCCTTTTTTATCAATGGCAAGCGCTTTGAAAAAGAGCCTACCCTGAAGAATTTTAAAGTCTACCTGGACGAATTGGTTAAAGAACAGGGAAACAAGGCTGGCAAGTCCAAAGAAAAAAAGAAAAGCCTGGTAGCAGGGTAATTTAGCTAAGCAGGAAAGATTTTATACTATACTTCTTTGTTGGGGATAGCCTTCCATTGATTTAATGGGAGGCTTTTTTTATGGGTTCCCCATCTACCATCAATGGTTTATCTTTTTGCGGTTCCATATCTTCCGATTTCTCAAACCGGGAATCTGGTCTGAACCAAATAATGGCCACCACTACATATATTCCAAATCCCAGCAAGGGATGCAGAAAGCTCAATCCAATTCCAGCCACGTAGATCCACATGGAAAGCTTTCCTTTTTTGTCTGATCCAAGCGACCGGGAAAAAGTGGAATCTTTACCATGCAAACGTGTTAACATATGCGCAAGGATATAATAGGAAACAGCGGCCATCAACAGTACAAACCCATAGCATATAACCGGCCAGGTACTGAAATGATTTTCACCCATCCATGCGGTTACAAAAGGCACCAGGGAAAGCCAGAATAATAACAGGGAGTTGGCCCATAACACGTAACCATTCACATGCTGCACCGCATGCATCATATGGTGATGGTTGTTCCAGTAAATGCCTATATAAACAAAGCTCAGTACATAGCTGATAAAAACAGGGATCAAGGGCTGTAGCGATTGCAGGCTGTCTGCATGAGGTACTTTCATTTCCAGCACCATGATGGTGATGATGATAGCCAAAACGCCATCGCTAAAAGCTTCGAGCCGGCCTTTACTCATGGTAACCCTGGTCATAGTAAGTGCAGTTGTTCTTTATGGTCAATAGTTTGAATGAGGGATGATGTCCTCATTTTGCTGCAAAGCAAGGGAAATTTACAGAATAATGCCTGCAAAGCATTGGGCTATTCCTTCTGAATGACAAGCAAAATTTTGAGCCAGCGCACAATACCTGGCGATGGCAACACCCATTATTCACCATCTTTGCCAGAAAAAGAGGAAAGAGCATGAAAGTGAATGCAGCGATCTTTGACCTGGATGGAACATTAATAGATAATAACAGTTATCACCTGCAATCATGGTTGCAATACCTGAAGGACATGAACAGGGAGATGTCGGAAGAAGAATACAAGGCCAGGGTGAATGGGCGCACCAACAAGGATGTGATTGAATACATCTACCAGCGCCAGATGGATGACGAGGAAGCCATGAAATATGCACAGGAGAAAGAAGCTATCTATCGTAAATTATATGCACCACACATCAAGCCAGTGGAAGGCCTGCTTGAACTGCTTGAAAAATTAAGATCATTGTCCATTCCCATGGCCATTGCCACTTCCGGCATACAGGTGAATATTGATTTTTTATTTGAGCACATTCCCATACGCTCCTATTTTGATGTCATTGTCAATTCAGCCCATATTACCAAAGGAAAACCTGACCCTGAGATCTATATCAAAACTGCAGAGCTATTGAAGGTCTCTCCTGCCGACTGCCTTGTATTTGAGGATGCCGTGGTAGGCATTAATTCTGCAAAGGCTGCAGGCATGAAAGTAGTGGGTGTACTCACCACGCATACAGCAGCTGAATTGTCAGGAGCCGATGTATTGATCAAAGATTTTTCGGAAATGGTAAGGGGCGAAAATAGCTTTGAGCAGATAATAGCAAGTATATAAAAGTATAATACTCCCGATACTATGCAGAACATAACATATGAAGATGAAATTTTGAGAAGAGAAAAAGAATGGATGAATGCATGGATACAAAAAGACAGGACTACATTAATGGAAATATTGTCTGATGATTTTTTATTAAGTAGTGCCAGGGGAAACCTGATGGATAAAGAAGAATGGCTGGCCAATGCATTGGGACCGTTCACCTGCAGAACATTTACCTGGAAGGAAACCAAAGTGAGACTGTATGATACTACTGCAGTAGTCAATGCCCTGGTGGAACAAGAAGCTAATGTAGGTACAAAGGATTGGAGTGGTACATTTTTGCTGACCGATGTTTGGGTGAAACAGGAAGACAAGTGGCGGGTAGTATCACGGCACGGTACCGGGCCTTTGGCGGAACATTGAAAAAATATATTTACTAATACATGGCAGTGTTTAACTTCTCTCCTTTTCCTGTGCAGGTTACAGAAGACCTGCTTTTACGGCAGGTGTCTGAGAACGATGCAGCACAATTACTGGAGCTGCGAAGCAATGAGCAGGTGAACAGGTATGTGGAACGCAAAAAAGCAACCTCTATAGAGGATGCACTGGCCTTTATTGATATTATCAATAAAGGAATTGCGGGCAATGAATTGGTTTACTGGGGCATTCAATTAAAAAATGATTTGAAGGTAATAGGCACCATCGGGCTGTTTAACCTTTCGGCACAGGAAGACAAAGCTGAAATAGGCTATGAATTACTGCCTGGCTACCAGGGTAAGGGATTGATGCAACAAGCGATGACAGCTGTCATTCAGTATGGATTCCACATCATGCGTTTGGAAATGATTGAAGCATGGACGGTAAAAGAAAATCTTGCATCTGCCAGGGTGCTGCAGAAAATGGGTTTTGAGCTACATGACCAGGCCATTGATACAACTGTAAGTGAAGATGCAAAAAATGATACTGTCATGTATGTATTAAAAAGTCCTATAGTGGCTGTTCAATAAGTTTCTGTGCTTCACTTATATATATTCATCACTGTTTAGTACATACATGCTAATCCTTGACTAATTTTATAAGGGTATATTATTTGATGATCATAATCGCAACATGGAATTTGTAGATTATTACAAGATACTGGGCCTGGATAAAAATGCCGGCACGGAAGATATCAAGAAAGCATACCGCAAGCTGGCCAGGAAGCACCACCCTGACCTGAACCCAAATGATAAGGAGGCGCACAAAAAATTTCAACAGATCAATGAAGCCAATGAAGTTTTGAGCGATCCTGAGAAGAGAAAGAAGTACGATCAATATGGAAAGGACTGGCAGCATGCTGAACAATTTGAACAAGCCAGGCAGCAACAACGCCAACAACAGCAATATGCCGGTGGCGGCGGGCATGGCTTTTCAGGGGATTTTGGCGACACCGATTTTTCTGATTTCTTTACATCTATGTTTGGTGGAGGCAGCCGTTCGCAAAGAAGCCAGAAAGGATTCAAGGGTCATGACTATGAAGCAGAACTTCATTTGACCCTTAAGGAGGCCGCTACCACCCACCAGCAAACGCTTACTGTCAATGGCAAGAATATCCGCATCACCATTCATGCCGGCGTGGAGAATGACCAGAAGATCAAACTAAAAGGGCATGGCGCCCCGGGCCACAATGGAGGACCTGCAGGTGATCTGTATATTACCTTTAAAATAAACGAAGACTCACGGTTCAAAAGGCTGGGTAGCGACCTGTATACCACGGAGCATGTTGATCTTTATACAATGGTTCTGGGTGGAGAGGTGATGATAGATACCCTCAACAGCAAGTTGAAATTAAAAGTAGCACCTGGCACTCAAAACGGTACCAAGGTGCGGCTAAAAGGAAAAGGATTTCCAGTATATAGGCAGGAAGGCCAGCATGGTGACCTATATGTGACCTACCAGGTACAACTGCCTACTACCCTTACCGAAAAAGAAAAAGAGTTGTTCACTCAATTATCTCAACTTAAATGAGCAGTATGGCAAATGAAAAACTGATACCTGCACAGGAATTTTGCATTCACCATAATATAGAGATTTCTTTTATCGATTCGTTGCAGGAGTATGGATTGCTGGAACTGCACACCATGGAAGGTGCAGGTTATATTGAAGAAGAGCAACTGGAAGAGTTGGAGAAAATGGTCAGGCTTCACTATGATCTGAATATAAACCTGGAGGGTATTGATGTTATCCGGCATTTGTTGCAGCAAATGCATTCATTGCAACATGACATGGCCAGCTTACGCAACCGGTTACGCTTATATGAGACTGGTGATTGATTTTTTAGGATATTAGCCGGATGATGAATCTCCGGCTTATTTGCTTATTGTTCCTGGTCGCCTATGTTCCTGCCATTGCCCAGGTAAAGAATGATCATTGGCTACAGGAACTTTTTGAATCCAATGGCACCCCATTGTTAAAGCATATACTAGCCAACCCGGACAGCTTTCAATACCAGGTGATCTATACCCGGATAGACAGGGATAAGCATAATCAACCCCACTTTACCAATTTCTACCTGAATGTGGACAGGGACCGTTATTTCAATCCTGCCAGCACAGTAAAGCTGCCCACAGCACTGGCAGCCCTGGAAAAAATAAACAGCCTAAAGCAGCAAGGAATAGATAGAAATACTGTGATGCTCACTGACAGCTCCTACCCTGGCCAGACCAGTGTAAGGAAAGACAGTTCCGCAGCCACGGGAATGCCTTCAGTGGCACAGTATATCAAAAAGATATTCCTGGTCAGTGATAATGATGCCTATAACAGGCTATACGAATTTGTTGGACAGGAGAAATTGAATACCCTATTGAAAGCAAAGGGTTATAAGGATGTAAAGATTACCAGGCGGTTTGTACCTATGAATGAAGAAGAGAACCGCCATACCAATGCCATCAGGTTTATGAAAGAAGGACAACTCCTGTATGCGCAGCCAGCTGCTTACAGCCAGTACCATTTTGACTTTTCTAAAAAGATATTCATAGGAAAGGCGCACTATAACTGGCAGGACAGCCTGATCAACCAACCCATGGATTTTACCACGCATAATAAGCTGCCGCTGGAAGATCTGCCACAAATGCTCCGCTCTGTATTATTTCCGAAGTCGTTACCGCGTAAAAAAAGATTTGACCTGGACCAGGATGACCTTGCCTTCCTGGAGCATTACCTGTCTGCCTATCCATCAGAGAGCCGCTATCCAAGTTATGACACTACAGAGTATTTTGACAGTTATACCAAGTTTTTCTACAAGGCAGGCCAGGCAAAACCCCCATCCTATATCCGCATCTATAATAAGCCAGGATGGTCATATGGTTTTTTAACTGATGCGGGCTATGTTAAGGATAGTTTACATGGTATTGAATTCATGCTTAGTGCTGTCATTTATGTGAACAGGGACGGCATTTTGAATGATGACAAGTATGAATACAAAGAAATAGGCTATCCTTTTTTTCACGATATATACCAGTTGATCTATAACATGGAAAAGGAAAGGAAAAAGAAATATGCACCCAGGTTTGAGTCTCCCGGTTGGAGCAATACATCCTTCTGAATAGCTGAATGAAATTGGAAATGCTTTCCGGGCTCATCTATTTTACAGCCTTAAAATGACTGTAACTTCAACAAAAGAATAAGATGAAAATAAAACCTTTAGGAAGCCAGGGCCTGCAAGCATCTGCTCTTGGGTTGGGCTGTATGGGGATGAGTGATTTTTATGGCAGCAGGAATGATGAAGAATCTACCAATGTGATAAGAAGGGCTTTTGAGATTGGAATCAATTTTTTCGATACCGCGGATATGTATGGCCCTTATACCAATGAGGAACTGGTGGGAAAGGCTATTAAGGAATTCAGGAAGGAATGCACGCTGGCCACCAAATTTGGGATTGTCAGGGACCCGAACGATCCGACACGAAGAGGGGTAAATGGCAAACCCGAATATGTTCGCTCCTCTTGCGAAGGAAGCTTGAAAAGATTGCAGGTAGAAGTGATAGATCTTTATTATTTGCACAGGAAAGATCCTGATACGCCCATTGAAGATACTGTGGGTGCCATGGCTCAATTGGTGCAGGAAGGAAAGATCAGGGCCATTGGCTTGAGCGAGGTAAATGCAGATACCTTGCGCAAAGCACATGCAGTGCATCCGGTCACTGCGCTGCAATCGGAATATTCCTTATGGACGCGTGATCCTGAGGATGAAATATTACAAACCTGTAGTGAATTGGGAATCGCCTTTGTGGCATACAGTCCTTTAGGCAGGGGCTTTTTGACAGGCCAAATAAAAAAGTTTGAAGATTTTGAACCGGGAGATTACCGGCGATTTTCACCGCGGTTCCAGGGGGATAATTTTAATAAAAACCTCCAATTGGTAGAAAAGATAGAAGCAATGGCACGGCAAAAGGGCTGCACTCCATCACAATTAGCATTGGCATGGGTGATGGCGCAGGGAGAATTTATATTTCCCATCCCCGGTACAAAACATCTGAAATACCTGGAAGAAAATGCAGGAACCCTTGATGTTGCTTTAACCCAGGAAGAACTATCCGAAATAGATAACATAGCTCCTAAAGGAGTGGCAGCGGGATTAAGGTACCCGGAATCTGCAATGGGTACGGTTGGCCGTTAGTAACTAAGTGAAATAATGTATCATAATGTAGTAAGCCTCCATGATGAATAAGTAAATATACCCGGGCATCTACTATTAACAAGAATTTATTGAAGGGAATCAGGTCAATAAACTTGACTTTCTGTTATGGGCATTTTAATTTTGCTCAAAACACCTGATCTTATGAAAACAAAGATGTCTTTATTTTCTTTAGCCCTTTTTACAGGGATGCTATTCATGTCTTGCAGTAAAAGCGAAAAGTCAGTTCCCATTAAATTGTTATTAACTGATAATCCTGCAGCTTACGATTCTGTCAATATTCATATCCAGGATATGAAAGTAAAAATGAACACAGATGAGGATAGCTGGATCAATATACAGGCAAAGGATACTACTGTCAACCTGCTTGATCTTCAAAATGGAGTGACAACTATTATTGCCCAGGATAATGTGCCGGAAGGCGTCTTAAAAGAAGTGCGGTTTATTTTAGGATCTGATAATTATGTAGTGGTTGACGGTGTTCGTCATGACCTGCAAACACCAAGTGCCGAAGATTCAGGGTTGAAGATTAAAATTGACCAGAAACTGGGCGAATCATTGAACACATTTGTACTTGATTTTGATGCGGCGCTTTCAGTGAAGGAGCAAAATGGCGTATATAAACTGATGCCGGTGATCAAGCTTAAATAGGCCCTTTCAATTATAATATTTCAAACCCGCCCACTGGCGGGTTTTTCTTTTTTACAGATTATTGCAGAATTCACTCATACTGGTATATAATAAAACTTAGAGTAGCAGGAAGGGTTACATTTTTTTTCGGGAACCCTCAATTGTACGTACCTTATATAATTATCTATCTGCTCACCTTAAAACCTTAACCATGATAGTAAAAGTAATTGAGGTAATAGCCTCTTCAGAAACAAGTTTTGACGATGCCATTAAAAACTGCCTGGCAGAAGTTTCCAAAACGGTACACAATATTGACTCCATTTACGTCAAAGATTTCAAGGTTCATGTAAAAGACAATAAGCTTTCATCATATGGGGTCATATGTAAAGTTTCTTTTCGCGTGGATCAACAGTGAGCCTTTTCCAATTGTTTAATAATAAATAAGAAATGTTATGTTAGAAAACTTAATCAACCTTGTGCGTGAACAGGCAGGAAATGTCATTCAAAACCATCCTTCCATTCCTGCCCAAAAAAGCCAGGAAGCAGAACAATCTGCAGGCAACTCTATATTGGCCACCTTGCAGGGCGCCCTTTCAGGGGGCAATTTGAATGAAGTGCTGGGTTATTTCAAAGGAGGAGGTGCCGCAGCCCCGGGTTTGGTTGAAAAAGCCACCGGGAATTATGCCCAGGATCTTCAAAATAAGCTAGGTTTAAATCCTTCAGAAGCGCAGTCAGTAGCAGAGAAAGTAGTACCTGGCACTATGAACCAACTGGCTGCAAAAACAGCCGACCCCTCGGATAACAGTTTTAATATTCAGAATATATTTAACCAGCTAAGCGGAGGCAAAACCGGGGGTTTGGACATCCAGGGCATGCTTAACCGCTTTGGAGCGGGCAAACTGGATAAGGATGGCGATGGTGATGTGGACCTACAGGACCTGAAGTCTATGTTCTCTGGCGGGGGAATTATGGATTCGGTCAAGGGTTTCTTTAAATAATTAAACAGAGAACCTATTAAACCAGCCTGGCAGGGCTGGTTTTTTTATTTGGAATAAGAGAATTCCTGTAGGCCGGGAAAAAAATGCAATCAAATGTGACCCTATATTTGCATTTACGATCTATTGTATTATCTTGATTATCCATTCATCCTAATAAAAACATTTGATATCATGAAAGCCAACCTGAAAAGACTGAGCAGCCTTTCGTCTGCTACCATCGTTCGTACATTTTTCATTTCCCTGTTATTCCTTTCCTTTGTTTTAGTAACCTTGTACATATTGATCAATAGCCCTGCATAAAAAAAGAGGGCTGGTCAGCCCCCTTCCTTATCGTTCCTTAATTGTAGAAATCCATTTTACATGGGTCTTGCAATTGGCTTACCCTGTGGAGTAAGATAGTGTACCGTGCCGATATTCAGTTCCTGTATGCCCTTCTCAATCTTTGCCTTATCGCCTACTATAACCCATATTAGGTTATTGGGTTTCACTACTTTACCTGCTGCTTTGTGTACCTGGTCCAACGACATGTTTTGCAATAATGCGGGGTATGTTTTAAGGTAATCTGCGCCCCTTCCATAGTTTACAGCCTCTTTGAGAGAATACATCACCGAACCATTTGTTTCCCAGATGCCAGGAAGTTGCATCACACTATTCACTTTCACTTTTGAAAATTCTGCTTCCGATGCCGGCTTTGATCCAATGTAATCTGCCAGTTCTTTCTGGAGTTCAATAATAGATTCCTTTGTCTTATCTGTCTGCACAGGTGCATATACCGCAAAAAAGCCCGGACCTTTGGCATCAACATTTACAGATCCTGACCCATATGACCAATGCTTATCTTCCCTTAGGTTCATATTAACCCTTGAAGTAAATTCTCCACCCAATATTCTGTTCATCATTTTTATAGCCTCGTAATCTTTATCACTGCCTGATGTACTGACCTCCGCGGCAAGAATGATAGATTGCTGGGCTTCGGGCTTGTCCATAATATACACAGTGGGTTTTTCAGCTATCGATACATTCTTGATATTTTTCTGTGGAACAGCAACAGGTTTCCAGGAGGCCAGCTTTGTCTCCAGTTTATTCTTCAATTCATCTTCCTTTACATCCCCAACCACTACCAGGGTAGCATTATTAGGTGCATACCAGGATCGGTGAAAAGCAAAAAGATCATTCCTGGTCATTTTGTTTACGGAAGCTTCTGTGCCTGATCCTGTAAAAGGATTACTATAAGCATGGTCCTTACCATATAATAACTCAGGAAGCACACGCAATCCCATTGCAAAAGGCTGTGCTTCTTCCTGCCTGATATTTAATATTTGTTCCTTCTGAACCCGGTCAAAATCTTTTTGGGGAAAAGAAGGATGCTGCAGAATGTCAGCATAAAGATTCAGTGATTGATCAAAATTTGTTTTTAAAGCTGAGAGGTCCAGGTAAGAATTGTCCAGGTCTGAATAGCTATAAATAGAAGCGCCCAAATCATCGGCCTGGTCACTGATCTGAAGAGAGGACCTGGTGGAGGTTCCTTCTTTCATCATCCTGCCTACCATAGAGGCTAATCCCGAAAGATCTTTCTGGTCGGCTGAATAACCTGCATTGACCATTAAGGACATATTGACCACAGGTACAGCATTTCGTTCTACCAGGTACACATTTAAACCATTACTAAGTTTGAACTGCTTTGTTTCAGGAAATTGAACAGTCACTTCTTTTCCAAGGTCTGGCTGTTTATTTCTATCCAGGTTACTGGCAGTATTTTTAAATTCGCCAAAGGGTAAAATGTTTAGTACATAATCGCCATCCGACAACCATTCATTTCCCTGTTTTTTGATATCGGTTATTGATGCATCCCTGATCCATTGTAAAACTTGCTTGTAATGGTCAGCGCTCCCGGTAAAGGTCTCATACTGTGCCAACACATCTGACTTTCCGCCAAAGCCACCAATGCGTTCCAATCCTTTGACAAAGTTGGCAAACTGGCGTGTCTTAGCTCTTTCCAGTTCAGCCGGGGTAATGCCTTGCTGCAATAGTTTTTGTAATTCTTCATTGATAATTTTTTCTACACGGGAAAGTGTAATACCCGGCTTTGCATCAGCCACTATAAATAATTGTCCACCGATCTCTTTTTGTGATATATAAGCATAAACGTTACTGGCAACCTGGTCATCATAAACCAGTCTTTTGTATAACCTCGAGGTTTTGCCATCTGCAAGTACACTTCTTAATAATTCCAGATAGGTACCTTCCTTTGTTCCAAAGCCGGGTATATTCCAGGTTTTTTGAATTCTAGCCTGTGGCACCCTATCCTGTGCTTCCTGGTAATGGGTTCCCGACATTTTATTAATCCAGGTGGTATGTTTAGCTATGGGAGGGCTGGCAGGAATATCTCCAAAGTAATGCTTTACTTTTTCAACGACATCATTGGTATTTACATCACCTGCAATCACCACAATGGCATTATTGGGTCCATAATATTTTTTAAACCATTCCCTTACATCGTCAAGCGAAGCCGCATTCAGATCTTCCATTGATCCGATCACTGTCCAGGAATATGGATGTCCCACGGGGTAAGTGCTTTTCACTGTTAGTTCCTCTGCGAGAGCATAGGGCTGATTTTCTCCTTGTCTCTTTTCATTTTGCACCACACCTCTTTGCTCATTGAGACGACCAGAATCAATAACACCCAATAAAAAACCCATGCGATCACTTTCAGCCCATAACACTTTATCAAGTGCACTGGCAGGAAAGGTTTCAAAGTAGTTGGTGCGGTCTTCATTAGTGGTACCATTCAGGTCGGTGGCACCAATAGATTCCATCAGTTGGAAATAATCTTTATTATAATGCTCACTGCCATTGAACATGAGGTGTTCAAACAAATGAGCAAAGCCGGTTTTACCTGGCTTTTCATTTTTAGAACCTACATGATACCAGATATTAAAAGCCGCCACAGGTGCTTTGTGGTCTTCATGAACTATCAATGTAAGGCCATTATCAAGTATAAATTTCTTATAAGGAATATCTATTTCAGGGTATTGCTTTTTTGTTGTTTGAGCAATGGTAGAAATGGAAAAAAGCAGAAAGGCCGCCCCCAGCCAGGCTGATCTCATAATATGTAGTTTTTATGGTTGAAATGATAGATTACTAAATTTAATTAATTATGGAACTAATCCATCCGCATTTTTATGTACGGTTCCCCAATTATTTTATGCATGCTTTTTGATCAAATAGATTATAATTCATTTTGTCACTTTAAACTTTAAGATCATGGAAGACAAGAACATCAGGAGAGATAATCAGCAAGAGCAACAACAGGGAGACTTAAAGGATCGCGGTCAGCAAAACCGCCAGGAGGACCGTTCAGGAGAAGATGTCAATGTATCTAATCCACAGGATGGAACCCAATGGAACAATTACAGGTCCAGAGAATTGGGCACTAACGAAAATAGCAGTTCATCAGGATCTATGAATGATGAATAATAAGGAAAACCCGGTAAAACCGGGTTTTTTATTCCCCATTTCCTTCATGAGCTTAATCAGTCCTCCTTTTATTAAATAAAGTATATTTGACTGCTACGATTGCTGCTATTTATTGAATAGCGCACCAATACATCTATGCAGAAAAAAACTATTATTACTGGAACCGGCAGTTATATTCCATCAGAAATCGTTAGCAATAGGGATTTTACCGTACACAACTTCTATGCAGAAGATCACAAAAGAATTGAAACAGCTCCCCAGGAGGTCGTTGACAAATTTCAACAGATAACGGGAATAGCGGAAAGGCGATATGCTCCCTCACACCTTAATTCCTCTGATATTGCCACCATTGCGGCCCAGGAAGCTATAGAGAACAGTGGCATAGACCCCGAAACACTGGACCAGATCATAGTGGCTCACAATTTTGGCAATGTTGTCAAGCATACCATTCAAACGGATGCTGTGCCTTCGCTGGCCAGCAGGATCAAACATAACCTGAAGATCCGTAACCCCTATTGTGTGGGTTACGATGTACTATTTGGATGCCCGGGCTGGGTACAGGGCATGATACAGGCGGATGCGTTCTTTAAAGCCGGCGTGGCCAATAAAGCACTCGTTATCGGTACAGAAACACTATCAAGGGTCATTGATAAATATGACCGCGACAGTATGATATTCAGTGATGGCGCAGGGGCCACGGTGGTAGAATACAAAAAAAGTGACAGAAGTGGGATACTGTCTTCTTCTGCAGTCAGTCATTGCACGGATGAAGCTTATTATATTCAATTAGGACAATCTTATTTTCCCGGCAGCGATCCCCGCATCAGGTACATCAAAATGAAGGGACGCAAGGTTTATGAATATGCCATTAAGCATGTAGCCGAAGCCATGAAGGAATGCATGGATAAGGCAGGTGTGGACATTCATGATCTGAAAAAAGTGTTCATTCACCAGGCGAATGAAAAAATGGACGAAGGCATTATTAAAGTGCTGTATAAACTGTACAACATTAACACAGTACCTAAAGATATCATGCCTATGAGCATACAATGGTTAGGCAATAGTTCGGTGGCCACCGTGCCTACCCTTTATGACCTTACTTTAAAAGGAAAGGTCAACGGGCATCAATTGAATAAAGGAGACATTATACTTTTTGCTTCTGTGGGAGCAGGGATGAATATCAATGCCATTTGTTACAGGGTATAAGTATTTATGAAATATTTCAATTCATCAGGGTGAAGGTTTCCTTCACCCTTTCTTTTGGCATGCTCTTTTTACTTGAACAAAAGGCCTTTCAGATTAAAAATTGAAGGTAAAGTCAAAAAGAGTTTATGATAGTTACAGAAGAGCAAAGAAAAGAAGCGCATGCGTTCTACAAAGAAGCATTGGAAATATTGAACGAAACAGGCGTACCTTATATGTTGGGTGGAGCATTTGCCATGTTTCACTACACAGGCATTTACAGGGACACGAAGGACCTAGATATTTTTTGTAAGCCCAGTGATTATCCCCGCATCCTCAAACATTTTGCTGAAAAAGGATACCGGACTGATCTTTATGATGTACGATGGCTGGCCAAGGTGCATCATGGTGACTATTTCATCGATATCATTTTCGATACTGTCAATAACATATGCCGAGTGGATGATTCCTGGCTGGAACATGCACCTAAAGCAAGATTTGTAGGGGTGGATGTTTCCCTGCTCGCACCAGAAGAACTGGTGTTTTGCAAACTGTATGTATTGAACAGGGAAAGATATGATGGGGCGGATGTAAATCATGTGCTGCTGAAAACAGGAAAGAATTTCGATTGGAAGCGTTTGTTATTTCACATGGACCCTCACTGGCATATTCTCCTGGCGCAGTTGCTGCAGTTTCAGTTTGTGTACCCATCAGAGTATCATGAAATCATTCCCAAATGGCTTTTTGATGAATTGATGCGAAGGGCCCATGAGCAATATGACCTGCCACCAGCTTATGAAAAAGTTTGCCGGGGACCTATGATAGATCAAACACAATATGAAGTAGATATCAAGGAATGGGATTATAAAACCTACACGATTAAAACAGTTTAGGATGGAGGAGAACAAAAAAACCAGGATAGCAGCTATTGCGGACATACATGTGAAAGAAGGAGACAAGGGAAAATGGGTGGATCTTTTTAAACAAGTTTCAGCAGAGGCAAACATCCTGGTGATAGCCGGCGATCTGACAGATACGGGGGATGAAATGGAGGCGCAGGTGCTGGCGGAGGAACTCAAGGCATGTACTATCCCCGTGGTGGCGGTATTAGGCAACCATGATTTTGAAAAAGGAAGGCATAAGCTGATAAGGCAAATACTATTGAAGGCAGGCGTTCATATATTGGACGGCGAAGCTATTATAATTGGTGACGTAGGTTTTGCAGGTGTAAAAGGATTTGGTGGCGGCTTTGATAAGCATATGCTTTCTTTTTTTGGTGAAGGTGCTATGAAAGCATTTGTGCAGGAAGCGGTGGATGAAGCTTTGCACCTTGACAGGGCACTGTCGCGACTGGATGCAGAACAAAGAGATATTAAGAAAATAGCTGTATTGCATTATTCACCTATAAAAGACACAGTGATAGGCGAGCCGGAACCTATCTATCCATTTCTTGGATGTTCCCGCCTGGCGGAGCCGCTGAACAGGCACAAAGTGTTGGCAGCTTTTCACGGGCATGCACATATAGGATCTCTGGAAGGAAGGACCAATGATGGAATAACCGTGTATAATGTGGCCATGCCTATACTGCAAAAAGCTGGTTATGCTTCTCCATTCTACATCTTAGAGGCATAAGTTTCCATAAGGCTTGATTGATGAAGCAGCCCGGTGTTAAAATATTGAATACCTTACCGGTGATGGACTTTAAGAAGTCCATCCCTTGAAATATGGAATTCAAATTGAGACCCTGGAATTTCGACGATAATGATAGCCTTGTCTATCATGCCAACAATTATAATATTGCCAGGTTTATGACTGACAGATTCCCTCATCCTTATACAAAGGAAGATGCCAATCATTTTATTTTAATGGCCTCTTCAGGTTCGCCTGCCAATATTCTTGCCATTGAGGTGGAAGGAAAAGCTGCAGGTGGAATTGGTCTACATGTTCAACCCGATATCTATAGAAAAAATGCAGAACTGGGTTATTGGTTAGGTGAAGCCTTTTGGGGAAATGGCATTATTACCAATGCCATCAAACGAATGGTTGATTATGGATTTGAACATTGGGATATAAACCGCATTTTTGCCAGGCCATTTGGAACTAATAAAGCTTCACAAAGGGTATTGGAAAAAGCCGGATTTATATTGGAAGGCAGGTTTGAAAAAACACTTTTTAAGAACGAAGTGTATTTTGATGAACTTATTTATGCCACCAGGCGGCCAGGATAATCACCTATCATATTTCACTCAAATGACAACTACCAGAAGAGCTACTTTACAAGATTTGGAAGAACTCACCCCCCTTTTTAATGCTTACAGACAATTTTATAAGCAGCCTGGTGATTTAGCTAATGCCTATCAATTTCTGAAAGAAAGATTATCAGGAAATGAATCAGTGGTGTTTATGGCATTTAATGAAAACAACGCTATTGGATTTACGCAGCTCTACCCTATTTTCAGCTCTGTCAGCATGCAAAAGGCGTGGTTATTAAATGATCTGTTTGTTGACCCTACAGCCCGGAGATCAGGCGCAGCGGAAGCTTTATTGAATGCAGCTAAAGAACATGGTATTCATACGGGAGCCAAATGGTTATTGCTGGAAACAGCCAATGATAATTTTCCAGCACAATCACTATATGAAAAGAATGGCTGGGTGAAGGCGCAGGACATTTTTTATACTTTGGATCTTTAGCCTTCTTTCCGGCCCCTGAACAACCTTAGCATCCTATTTGTTAGTACCGTTTAAATCATTGAATATGGATATGCAGGATTGCATCATAATTGGCGGCGGACCGGCGGGATTGAATGCAGCGATAGTCTTAGGCCGTTGCCGCAGGAAGGTTTTGCTATTTGATGTGGGAAATTATAGGAATAAATCATCCCACGGCATGCATAATTATCTTACCAGGGATGATATTATACCTCTTGATTTTATTAGTATTTGTCATAAGGAATTGGAAAAATATAGTGTGCAGCTATTGAGGAAAAAGATTGTGAAGGCCGGGAAAAACGAGGAAGGGAATTTTGTGGCTAAAGACGAAGATGGAAGAACCTACACTTCCAGGAAGTTATTGGTGGCAACCGGACTTACCGATAATGTTCCGGACATCCCTGGGTGTCGTGAACTTTATGGCAAATCTGTTTTTCATTGTCCTTATTGTGATGGTTGGGAAATCCGGGATAAGAAAATAGCTGTATATGCCCGTGATAAGTATGGGGCTGAACTGGCATTGGCACTAAAAGGCTGGACTGACTCCGTAGTATTACTAACAGATGGTAAAAACAAAGTAAAGCCTCAGGAGAAGAAGCAACTGGATGCCTATGATATCCCTGTTATCAGACTTCCCATTGAGCGGTTGGCCTCAAAGGATGATGTATTGCAAAAAATCATCTTCAACAATGGTGAGGAGTTGGAATGTGATGCCATGTTTTTTGTAAATGGCTATAGGCAGCAATGCAACCTGGCTGAGACCTTTGGGTGTGAAATGAGTAAAAAAGGGGTGGTAGTTACCAATCGTTTTCAACAAACCAATATTGATGGTCTATACGTGGCGGGTGATGCAGCCAAAGACATGCACTTTGTAGTAGTGGCTGCTGCTGAAGGCGCCAAGGCAGGTGTCATCATCAATAAGGAGTTACAAAAAGAAGTGGTGGAAAGAACGGTAAACAAGGCGGGTAGCCTCCAGCAGGCTTGATAATGGACCTTTAAGAACAATCAATCAATAAGACTTAATATTTAACTATCAGGTAAGTAAATTATTAAACAGTGCTTTACCTGTGGTATATCTTTTGGGATTTTTCCTACATGAAAATATCCTTTATGAAACATGCAGGAAAAAGTTTAGGCTTTGGGTTGTTGTTCTGTATCTTTTTTATCATAAGCCCTTCTTATGGACAATCAACAAAAGAAAGCCTGGCACAAGCCATTCAATCCAAACATTATATTTTCAAGGCACAATCTGCCTTACCCATGCGTGGAGGTCTGCGGCAATTAACTTCAGAATATGATCTTAAAGTCAATGGAGACACCATTACAGCCTATCTACCCTATTTTGGTCGTGCTTATGTGGCGCCTATAGACCCGTCAAAAGGTGGCATCCAATTCACCACGGCCCAGAGCGATTATAACGTCAAGAGCAAAAAGAAAAGTTGGGAAATAACCCTGGTACCAAAAAACATTGATGAAGTGCGGCAGCTGTTCCTGTCCATTTCATCAAGTGGAAGTGCCAGGTTGCAGGTAATCAGTAATATGAGAGACCCTATTTCTTTCAATGGATATGTGGAAGTTTTAAAAGATCATTAAGGAACTGCAAGAATTAACTGGTTGAAAAACATACATTTATATAAGCTGTGCAAAGTTTCCCAGGTCTTTTATAAATAATGGCACAGCTTTTTTATATTAATAAAGCAATAAAACAATGTTATGTCACAAGATCAATTGAACCTTCGACCTGGGGATGATAACAACGGCCAACCTGAAGAATTTCAAAGCGATACGCAAAGGATCATAAAGCGCCACCTTGAAAATAAAGATGATATTATAACAGAAGAAGATATTCGAAATGTAAGGGTGGGCATGACTCCACCTTTAGATGAATCAACTGAGGAAGCCCTTGCTGAAAGGGAAGATAAAGTGGCCGACCGCAAATCCATTGATGAAGAAGAAAATCCCGGTGGTCAGCGCATGACACCCTGGGATGTGGTGGAACCAGAGGAATGATCCTTTATGATAATCTACATCTGCAAATGATGGTCAGTATGGATGATAAACAGGTGTATTACCCCAGATAAACAAGTTTGTTATTGAATCAAGGTTTTGGCTTCTTTTACCAGGCAGGCCGCTCTATCCATGATCAATTGTTTTTCTTCTTCCTTCAGGCTGATCTCTATTTTCTTTTTATTGTTATCGGTCAGCACAATCGAGGTAAGTTTTTGCTGGGTTAATTTCTGTAATACTGTGGGCGTGGTATTAGAGTTCCTAAAGACAATTGTAAATATGCCATCGCAGTTCATTGCGGTACCATTCTTTTGAGTACTCTTTGTTCTTGTGCCATCGAAAGTAAATGCTGCTGTAGACTCATCATCAAAACAATTACCCTCACCCAGGGAAAATAATAGTTTTACTTCTTTTGCATCTGCCACCATATTCATGGAAAACCGTCCTCCCCAGGAAGATAAACGCAGGAAACCTGTAGATATTTGGGGTTGTTGAGTGAAAGGATCTTTTTCTTTCTTTAACTCGCAATCCTGTGCAGTCACAAATAAAGGCAATAAAAAAGCAAGGAATAACAGGGACTTCATAAAAAATAATGAATAATAAAAATAACAGCTATCCTTGATTATAACAGGATGTTGAATGTTAAAATAGGGTAAACATACAGGAGGGTCTAAGTTTCTTTCTACTAGTTTAGTATTTTACCCAAAGATTATTTTCTGTTAAAACCATTTGAAAATTATAAGCATACATTTAAAGCAAAATCCTATTACCGAATTTTGAGTGGCAAGCAACCATACATGATTAAACATCTCTTCCTCTTTTTATGCTCCATTCTTGCTGCTTCTGTATTATTTGCCCAAACCACTTATAGAATTACCGGAAAAGTCACAAATAATAAACTGGAACCCCTTGCCTTTGTGAGTATCCAGCTTAAACAATCCCAGGCGGGCACCATTACTAAAGAAGATGGCACTTACGGACTGACACTGGAAGAAGGAACATACGATCTCATGGTAAGTATGGTTGGTTACAAACAACAAACCTTAAAGCTTACCCTGAACAGGGATTATATTCAAAATATAATTATGGAGGAGGATGACACTAAAAGCATGGAAGATATTGTCATCAGGGTAAAGATCAAAGACCGGTCTGAGGAGATCATAAGAAATACAATAAGGCAAAAAGAACAGATCCAGGATGCTGCAGGGCCCTATTCAGTCAAAATGTATATCAAGGCAATTCAGCAAGACTCCTCTCTTGGCAAAAAAGAAAGATCAAAAGTGGATAGTTCATTATTCAGTGATTCCAATGCCGACCTGAATGGTATGGCCATGACAGAGGTATTGCTGCAATTGGATCATGAATCAGACCAGCAGATAAAAGAAGAACGCCTGGGTGTAAAAAGCTCAGGAGAAGCTGCAGACAATCTTTTTTATTTATCAGCCACAGCTGGAGACTTTAACTTTTACAACAACCTGGTTAAAGTTCCCACCATATCTGAAACCCCTTTCCTGTCTCCTATCAGCTACAGTGGACTATTGGCCTATAAATTCAAAATGCTTAAGATTGAAAAAAGGGATGGCAAAAGAGTTTATACCATATCGGTAAAGCCACGCCAGATCAGTAATGCCACTGTTGAAGGAGAAATGACCATCCAGGACAGTACCTGGGCATTATTACACACCCGGTTTGTATTTCCATCCTACCACCTGCCGGAATATGATTTCTTCCAGGTAGAGCAGAACTATGCCTTTGTTCATGATACTGCATGGATGTTGAAGGACCAGCGATTTAGCTATTACACCAAATCAAAAAAGACCAGGTTGTCAGGGCAAACACTTGTCACCTACAATGATTATGAATTGAATAAGCAATTTGGCAGGAAGCATTTTGGTGTGGAAGTAAGTGCCACTGCCCAGGAGGCTTATGAAAAAGACAGTTCTTTTTGGGAAACAGTAAGAACAGTTCCACTCAGCGAAAAGGAGATCCGTTTTATCCGTTACAGGGATAGCATATTCCGGGTTACCCATACCGAGGCATATCTTGATTCGGTTGAAAAAGCCAATAATAAGATCACCTGGAAAAAGATCGGGCTATTTGGACAAACCCTGATCAACAGGAAAAAAGAAAGAACCTGGATGATCCCCCCCATCATCTCCCTGTATGAACCTTTCCAGTTTGGGGGTGCAAGGGCTCATCTTGGCTTTTATTATTTTAAAAGATACACCTCAAGGAAAGATCTGATGTTGTATTCTGACCTGAGTTATGGCTTCCGCAATAAGGATATCAATGGAAGCATTAAGCTGACCAGGATGTACAATCCCTTCAACAGGGGATATTATATGTTCGACATCAACAGGAACTTTGACCGCATTTTCCAGGGAGATGCCTGGATCAACCAGATCAAAAGAAGCAGTTACTTCCTCAATAATTACTTTGCAGTGGGCCATGGATTGGAAATAGCCAATGGGTTGTTCTTATATACCGAAGGAGATATTGCCTTACGCAGATCGGTAAAAGGTTATAAGACCAATGCCAGGCTGGATAGCCTGCTCAAAGACATCCTTGATAACAACCAACCTGTATATTTTGACCCCTATAACGCCGTTTATGGCCTTGTCACTTTAAAGTATACGCCCAGGCAGCGCTATGTAAGGGAGCCCAGGGAAAAGATCATACTGGGATCAAAATGGCCAACCTTTTTCATTACTTACAGGAGAGCATTTCCCGGACCTTTTAACAGTGTAGCAGATTTTGATTACCTGGAGTTGGGACTGGAACAAAAGATCAGTCTTGGCCTGCTTGGAACCACGCGGTACACAGCCCGAACGGCAAGCTACCTTAATCAAAAGAACCTGCGACTACTGGACTATTCTTACCAGCGCCAGGGCGATCCCTTCCTGTTCATGAATCCCGATGAAGCATTCCAGGCCCTGGATTCTACCTTTCCTTTATTCCAGCGTTTCTATAATGGCCATATGGTGCACGAATTCAATGGGGCCCTGATCAACAAAATACCACTATTAAAGAAATTACAACTAAGGGAAATAGTTGGAGGAGGCTTCCTGATAGCCCCAGAACGTGACCTTAGATATGGTGAATTATTTGCGGGTATTGAAAGAGTCTTCAAATGGCCATTCAACCCTTTGACCAAATTCAAATTGGGTGTTTACGTAGTAACCTCGGCAGCTAACCAATATAAGAACCCAGTCCAATTCAAGGTAGGATTCACTACCTGGGATAAACGAAGAAACAAATGGAATTAAAGGGAATAATTACAGCTCATCATTATGATGCCAGCTCATAATAACCTGATCAATACTATTATCTCAAAGCCTCAAAACTATATTTAACCAGGTTCCAGAATTCGTCAAGTGCTACAATCCGGGGTTTGAAAAAAGAGATCAACTGTGGCCAATCTTCCTTTTTAAAGATGCTAACGCCTTCTATCTTGTCATATAACATGCTTATGGGTTGGCCATTTTCATCTTCGGAATGCAATGCCCATTGCCATGTACCAGGCAACACCTGTTCTATTATTTTCTTCAACTCCTTCAATTGGTCAAAATACAATTCCCTGATACCAGCATCTTTTTCTACAAAGGCGATTCCTATATATGCTGATTTATTATCTGCATGCATTTTAAAACGTATTCCCTTTTCACCAGTTTTATAATTCACCCAATTAACCTTTTCGCTCTCTGAGGATAGCACGGGGTTCATATACAACCCGAAACTGGTCCAAAACTCCTGTTTTAACTGTGATGCCTCGTGCTTTGAATACATGACACAAAATTAGCAGCCTCTGAATCTATATATTGTTATGACTATTGAAAATTCTATGCTACACCTGGTAAATGGTGACCAACCTTTTGAAATAAAAAGCGTATATTCATAAGACACCCTTTAGCCTTAAAATACAATAACCTGGATAAGCCTTTATCTACTTATGATAAGGTTTATTTTTTACCTGCCATTACTATTCATGGCCTTACACTTCGAGGCCAAAGCCGACCATATTACCGGGGGTGAAATGTTTTACAATTTTACCGGCAAATCAGGCACTAACAATACTTACGCTGTTACATTAAAATTATATATGCGCTGCAATAGTGGAAGACGTTTCAATGACCCTACCACCATTGCCATATTTGACAAAAGTAATTTTCAGCAAGTACAGGAAATATCCGTTCCATTAATTGATGAAACTACTATCAGCCTTAACAACCAAAACCCTTGTATAAGTGATCCTCCTACTGTTTGCTATGTCATAGGCATTTATCATTTTTCTGTTAGCCTTCCCCCCAATGCAGAAGGGTATTTAATAGTGGGCCAGGTTAACTTCAGAATTGAGGGGATCAATAACCTGCAAACATTTTACAACCAGGTGGGTGCCACCTACACATCAGAGATCCCAGGTACTGCTGTCATTCCTAATGCTGCGGAAAATAACAGTGCCCATTTTACCGGCAATGACCTTGTGGTGGTTTGTGCCAATAATTTCTTTGCCTACAGTTTTGAGGCCTTCGATGCTGATGGAGATGAGCTTCGATACACTTTCTGCGATGCCTATCAAAGCGGCACCAGTGGTGCGAATGTTATGCCCCCTCCACCACCCTACGATCCTGTGCCATATGGACAGGGCTTCACCGGCAGCTCGCCTTTGGGAGATAAAGTAAAGTTGGATGAACAAACGGGTTTGATCACAGGCATTGCACCTGCGGCCGGGGTATATGTGGTAACTGTTTGCGTACAGGAAATCAGGCATGGTACCGTCATTGCCACTCAAAGAAAAGATCTGCAGATCAATATTGCAGATTGCTCAATTGCCGGGGCTACCCTTTTACCGGAATATCAATTATGCAGGAACTCTACCGAACTAACCATCTCCAATTTATCAACCAGTCCCTTGATCACTTCTTACAACTGGCAGTTTTTGAATAGTTCCGGAGTTACTGTTTTCAGTTCTACCAAGGCTGTACCTACGGTAAACTTTACAGATACAGGCATTTACAAGGTAAAGTTATCCATCAATTCCGGTCAGGCATGTACCGATTCAGCCACTGCCCTTGTACGGGTTTATCCAGGCCAGGTAACAAGTTTTACTACCAATGGTATTTGTGTAAATAAGCCAACATTATATAAAGACAACTCTAAAACCGTGTACGGCTCCATCAATTCATGGTTTTGGGACTTTGGTGATCCCTCATCCAATAAGGATACCTCTTACCAGAAAAATACTGTTTATACTCATAACCAAACGGGATCAAAACTTACCCAGTTGATTGTTACCACTACCAAAGGGTGCAGGGATTCGGTCAATAAAATATTAGATATAGTGGATAAGCCCCCGATCACTCTTGGTTTTCGGGATACCCTCATCTGCAATGGTGATAGTTTGATGTTAACAGCTACTGGCTCTGGCATTTTTTCCTGGTCATCGGCTACAGGTGCCCCTATTGGAAACCAGGCTGCACCTATTGTTCACCCGGCAGCTACAACTCAATATTTTGCCAACCTCGATGATAATGGCTGCACTAATATAGATTCCCTGAAAGTGCGGGTAGTTGATTTTGTTTCATTGAAAGTGAATAATGATACAATCATTTGCTCAAAAGATCCAGCACAATTGGCTTGCACTACAGATGGACTTTCCATAAGCTGGTTACCTGCAATTGGGGTTGAAAATCCTTTTTCGGCTCAAACATTGGCAAGGCCGGATTCCACCTCCACTTTTAGTATCACTGCTACTATTGGTCATTGCTTCAATACGGGTAAAATGGTAGTGAAAGTAGTTCCCTATCCCACTGTAGATGCAGGTATCGATACCACCATTTGTTTTCATACTTCGGCAGTGCTGAATGGTGTTACCAACGGTAATAAATTTCATTGGTCCCCGAGCTACTTAATAAGCGATACAAATAGCCTCGCGACCTCTGTCCATCCAGAAGAAAGTATGTATTTTATACTATCAGCTACTGATAATAAAGGTTGTCCTAAAGCTGCCAGCGATAGTGTATTTATTAAGGTGCTCCCACAGATCAAGGCATTTGCGGGTAATGATACTTCTATAGTGGTAGGACAGCCTTTACAGCTGAATGCATCGGGAGGTACCAGTTATATATGGTCACCGGCTTTCAACCTGACCGCTACCAACATAAACGATCCTGTGGCTACTTTTTATGAGCCGGTAGATAATATTAAATATATGGTTCGTGTGTATGATGAGGCGGGATGTGTGGATTCAGCCTTCATTGCGGTAAGGATATTCCAGTCGGGGCCGGTCATTTATATACCTAATGCTTTTACCCCTGACAATGATGGTAAGAATGACCGCATACGACCAATAGCTGCAGGAATGGTAAAGATTGAATACTTCCGGATCTATAATAAATGGGGCCAATTAGTATTTCAAACCAATCAAAATGGAAAAGGTTGGGATGGAAAGATAAATGGAACGCTACAAGGTAGCCAAACCTTTGTTTGGGAAGTAAAGGCCACAGATTATAAAGGTCAGCCTTATGTGCAAAAAGGTACAGTGACACTGATCCGCTAAGAATTAATCATTATGTGGCCCCCCTTCCACATGTTTGTAAATCTACCAGCAGTAATAATTTTTTTTGTGGGCAAATCCAGAAATGGCACATTCTTCGAAATATTCTTAAGCAAAACAGAATATTATGAAACAGTCGTGGAAAAGATTATTGGAGCAAACAGATGTGAAGGCAGAGAAACTTAATTTTCATACTGCCCTGTTTATGATATTTATATTCCTTGCCTTTTGGGGAGTCAGTTTTTATGTATTGGTAAATAGCCTGGCCTGATGCGGGTTATAAAACAGTTCTTTAATATAACAGGGAATAAATATTTGCATAATGAACTGCCTGCACATCACTAACAGTAAGTTGTTGTATAGTGCGGCATTGTATATTTAATGATCACCCTCCGGGTGAAACATAGTATCATTTTCTTACCTGTCCATACATTTCGTCATATTTCCTACTAATCAATTCCCCTACTTCGCTAACCCTTCCACGTTTCTCCTGTAAGATCTTCCATGTTGCACCAGATTCTAAAGCTTTAGAAAATTCCTTTGATTCATTCATATACAGTTCCAGCAGGGCACCTATATCATTTTGTTCCAATTCCTTCATTATCCATAAACAATCAAGAGAGATTGTAAAAGCTATATCTCAAATAACATTCCGAATCAGAAAAAGAAACAATTTCCCATTCCTATTTTTGCAAAATGCCGGAAAAGCTACAAATATCAATAAGTTCAGAGGCAGATATTCTTTCACTGGTAACCCTGGTTAATAGTGCATACAGGGGCGACAGCTCCAAAAGAGGATGGACCACTGAAGCAGACCTGCTGGATGGTATCAGAACTGATGAAGAGGGCATTAAAAAAATGATCCAACAACCAGGTTCGGTTATTTTAAAAGGAATAATCCAAAACCAGCTAGTGGGTTGTGTTTACCTACAAAAGCAAAAAGATTTTCTTTATCTCGGCATGTTGACAGTTTCGCCCGAATTACAGGCATCAGGCATCGGGAAAGAATTGCTTAAAGCCTCTGAACAATATGCCTACAGCCAAAGTTGCCATACAATTATAATGACGGTTATAACTGTTCGGAAGGAATTGATTCAATGGTATGAAAGAAGAGGCTATCACCAGACTGCCGAACGTAGACCCTTTCCCAATGACCCCAGGTTTGGAATACCCAAACAACCTCTTGAATTCCTGGTGATGGAAAAGAAACTTGCTGCGGCACACTAATAGAATAAAACGATAAGTAAATAAGTCAGGCATTTCAAAAAGTAGGGCATTACATGATAAAGGCATATAACTTCCTGGGTAGTTGGCAATTATTTCCTGAAAAAGGGATATATGAAATGGGTGAACGCCCTAAATCTGGCATCTATAAATTAGAAGCTGCTGATGCTAAAAAAGAAATGATCATCAGCCACAGTTGGACCAGTTTAGAGAACCAGGGTTTTTCATCAGAGTACAGGGTTATAGCAGATGGTGAATTACACGACTTCCAGGACCAACGCTTTGCAGACAAAATACAACTCTCATTTATTGACAGTATCAATTTCGAAATACATTTCTATAGAGCAGGCCAGGTGTTAATGCATATCAGTCACGAAATACAGCCCAATGGATATTTAAGAATAGCCAGGCAAGGATTTGATGACAATGGAAATACTTACACCAACACAGAATTTTATCATAAGCAAATGAGTGTACTCCCCTACTCCGCTTCTGTATCCGGAGCTTTGATAAAACCAACAGAAGAAGGTGTGATCAGGCATAAGGCTTTAACTGCCATGGAGGAACAAACCAATATGCAATTGGACCAGATACGGAAACAAATAGAGCTATTAGCCCTACAAGCCCAGGAGATCCATAAAAGAAAGGAGCTTTCCATGCTGATATATAATGCCAGGATATCCTTCAAACCTGAGATCGGGCAGATCTATTACCTCTATGAAAAAAAAGATGGTGGCCATATGATATCCCTGATCTCACCGCTTGAATGGGGAGCTTCCATGCCCTTCGAAAAATTTATTGCGGCAGTACAATTGCTTGCTGATCACACCTGGAAAGAGTTGTAAGTAAACTGCTCATTATACATATAAATGCGTTTCCATTTCACCTGCAGGCTTCTCCTTAATTTTGCAACATGTCAACTAAGCTTTCGGTGAACATTAATAAAATAGCTACCCTTCGCAACAGCCGCGGTGGTAATAATCCAGATGTAGTAAAGGTGGCTATAGATGCACAGCGTTTTGGTGCTGATGGTATTACCGTTCATCCCCGTCCCGATGAACGGCATATACGCTACCAGGATGTCAGGGAAATCAAAAAGATCATTAATACCGAATTTAATATTGAAGGCAACTGCAGAGAACAAAAGTTTGTGGACCTGGTGCTGGAAAACAAACCAGACCAGGTGACCCTGGTGCCTGATGAACTGGGCCAAATAACCTCTGATCATGGTTGGGATACTATCAAGAACAAGGATTACTTAAAAGAGATGATTGCAGTATTCAAAGCTGCCGGTATTCGTGTATCCATCTTCGTTGATCCTGTCATAGAAATGGTGGAAGGAGCCGCCAGGACAGGCACGGACCGGATAGAGCTTTATACCGAAGGATATGCCAGGCAATATGCAACCGGCAACAGGAATTCTGCCATCACTCCTTATGTGGCTGCCGCTAAAAAGGCCAAAGAACTGGGATTGGGATTGAATGCAGGTCATGACCTTGACCTCAATAACCTGAAATTCTTCAAACAAAATATTCCATGGTTAGATGAAGTAAGTATTGGTCATGCCTTGATCAGCGATGCCATCTACCTGGGACTAGAAAATACAATACAGATATACAAACGGCAATTAGCTGAATAAGTCTTGAGTAAAAAGCATAAGTCAATAAATAGATAAGGCCTTTCTGGGAAAGGCCTTATCTATTTATTATGATCAACCATCTATATGGCTGGAATCAATGGAATGCTGGGCATGGCAGGCGAAGCTGCTGCCGTGGCTCCTAAGGCACCCATAGCCGAAGATTTCAGGGCTGAACCTAACTGTCCAGCAGCCAGTTTGCTGAGGCCAGTTGTTTTTTTCTTTTGTTTGGCAATGATATATCCAAGGGCAAACAAGGCAGCAGCAATAGCTATTTTTTTAAGCAATATTTCTTTACCAGATGGAATATGAACCGGAACCCCATTTTCATCAAATGCTGCGGCTTCTTTTACATATCTACCAGTGGCCGGCATTCCGCGTTTCCAGAATTCACGCGACAATTTGTGAAGCTCTTTCCTGGCCACATCTCCATACATGGCATGTCCATGACCGGTAGCTACCACATTGGGCTCCAGGCTAGCTAATTCTTTTACAGAACGGGCAGCCGCGCCCCAATCGGGTGTAAAGTATTTGGGAGGCCCACAAACATATTCCTTCTGGGTAGCTACTGCCAGCAAAGATTCCTGCATGGTGGTCACAAAGGCATCACCAGCTACCAATACCCCATCCTTTTCCCTGAACAGGCTGATGTGTCCAGGAGTATGGCCGGGCGTATGGATCCATTTCCAATCCTCTAGTTCAGGTACAGAGCCATCTACCGGTAGTTCACGTAGGTAAGCTTCTGCATTTATAGGGCCTTTGGGATAGGCAAAGGACATCAATGCCATCAAACCACCTCCCACCGATGGGTCTGGTGGTGGATAGGATGATTGCCCGGTCAAATAAGGTCGTTCCATATGATGACAATAAACGGGTGCGCCCCATTGCTCTGCCAGTTCTAACAAAGAACCCCTGTGGTCAAAATGACCATGGGTCATAATAATAGCCTTAGGTCTGCTTCCATAGCTTCCAAACAGTGTATTAACTAACTCCCTGATTTTGCCCGCTGTTGTTTTTAACCCGGTATCCACTAACACCCATTCTGTACCTTCCCGGTTCTGGATGATATAGATGTTTACGAAGAGGTCTTTCAGTCTCCAAACACCGGGAGCTACCACCCAGGAATTACTTCCCACACTTCTTTCTTCCGTTGCTGATTTTTCCCGCCTTTGCACTAATGTCTGATTCATGGTAATCATTTAAGGTTGAACACATACAGGCACAAATAATATACCATGACATGTATTGCAAAGCAAGCAGGTGTTTCACGCTAAAACTTTGAATAGGAAGTACTTTCAGGCGGAAGGGAAAAGCTTATAGATGAACTCTCTTTTCTTTAAGCATGTGTTTAAAACGGCTGAAGGTTTCTGGCTGGATGTTGAGGTAGGAAGCGAGGTATTTCTGAGGGATCCTTTGTAGCAGCTCCGGATTCTTATTGATAAAGTCCAGGAATCGTTCCCGCGGGCTCAGGCGGATCATATTCGTCCACCACTTGTCCTTTACTACCATAGAAAATGTGACCACCAGCCTGCCAAGCCTTTCCATCTTCGCACTTGTAGAATAGATCTTTTCCAGGTTCTCGTAGTTTATGGAGATAACCGTGGTGGGCTCTACTGCCTCCACGCAATATTCGGATGGTGTGCGGCTATGAAAGGATTCCTGAGAATGGATGATGTGACCTTCTGTAGAGATCTGCGTGATCATGTCTCCTTCACCCTTCTTGTAGTACTTCAAAACCAAGCCTTTCAATATAAAATTCAGGTAATCCTCCACCTCTCCTATTTTACACAAAGGCTGCTTTTTTCTGAAATGGCGCACCTGCAGGTAGGGCCGTATATTGTCATTAAATTCTTGTTCCCTAAGATCTATGAATTTGTGAAGAAACAGGAAAAATGGCCGAACATTTTCCATGCTGAGGTCTTGAGTAGGTGATAATGACGTTTGCCACCATAAGTTACTACAATTATTGCATTCACTTGCCAAAAGGGTTTCAATAAACTTTTCCTTCGAAAATTGAATTGATTGCTGAACGGGTTACCTGTTGCAAATTCTGCAAGGATGGATCATTCCTCTTACAAAATTTGTCCCGTCATCTACGCATCAGACCTTATTTTACTCATACCGCCAACTTAAAATAAACCTTAGTTTTGCCGATTATTTAAACAAACCGAGCATAAATGACACAGAAGATTAAAGTTGCCAATCCCGTGGTAGAACTGGACGGCGATGAAATGACCCGAATAATCTGGAAATTCATTAAAGACAAGTTGATCCTGCCCTACCTGGAACTGGATATCAAATACTTTGACCTTGGCGTTGAATATCGCGACCAGACCAGTGACCGTGTAACCATTGATGCGGCAAATGCCATTAAGCAATACGGCGTAGGTATTAAATGCGCTACCATTACTCCGGATGAAGACAGGGTAAAGGAGTTTAACCTGAAGCAAATGTGGAAAAGCCCTAACGGTACCATCAGGAACATACTGGACGGAACTGTGTTTCGCGAACCCATTGTAATTAAGAATGTTCCCCGCCTTGTTACTACCTGGGATCGCCCCATAGTGGTAGGCCGTCATGCTTTTGGCGATCAGTACCGCGCTACAGACTTCGTGGTAAAAGGGAAAGGAAAGCTTACCATCACTTTCGAAGGTGAGAATGGCGAAAAGCAGGAATATGAAGTGTACAACTATACTGGCGATGGCGGAGTGGCTTTAGCCATGTATAATACAGATGAAAGCATTCGTGGCTTTGCTCGTAGCTGTATGAACATGGCCTTACAAAAAGGCTGGCCTTTATACCTCAGTACTAAAAATACCATCCTTAAAAAATATGATGGCAGGTTCCGCGACATATTTGCCGAGATATTCGACGCTGAATTCAAACAGAAGTTTGCAGAAGCGGGCATTACTTATGAGCATCGCCTGATCGATGACATGGTGGCTTCAGCTATGAAATGGAATGGTGGCTTTGTATGGGCCTGCAAGAACTATGATGGCGACGTTCAAAGTGATTCTGTTGCCCAGGGCTTTGGCTCATTGGGCCTGATGACATCTGTACTTGTCACCCCTGACGGCAAAACCATGGAAGCAGAAGCGGCTCACGGTACAGTAACGCGCCACTATCGTGAACACCAGAAGGGTAACCCCACTTCTACCAATCCTATTGCATCCATATTTGCCTGGACTAGAGGTTTGGCATTCCGTGGCAAACTGGATAACAACCAGGAACTGATCAATTTCAGTAATGCACTGGAAGAAGTATGTATAGAAACCGTGGAAAGCGGAAAAATGACCAAGGACCTGGCACTGACCATCAACCCGGGCAAGGTAGAGCATGGAAAGGATTATCTATACACTGAAGAATTCCTTGATGCCATTGACCAGAATCTGAAGAAAAAAATGGGCATTTCTTAATAACAGTTTTTTAAATCTTCATAATGGTGCTTCCCCGGAAGCACCATTTTTTTTGTAACTGACCAATATCATTGCTTTGATCTACTCCTGTCATTGCCCCTTTTTAAAAATATACGTTGATTTAAATTACAATTCAGGCAATGAAAACTGCGCTTGTCATCCTGGTCTTCATTCATGGGCTTTTGCATTTGCTGGGATTTTCAAAAGCCTTTGACCTGGTGCCGCTGCCAGATTTGTCTATTAATATTTCCAGGATCAATGGTTATCTATGGCTTACAGCAGCAGTATTAATGATCTCTACTGCGCTATTATATCATTTCAATAAAGAATGGTGGTGGCTACCGGCCATAATAGCCTTGATACTTTCTCAATACCTTATCCTGCTCAACTGGAAGGATGCAAAGTTTGGTACTGTAATCAATGTCATGCTTCTGCTCCTCATCCTCGTTTCCATTGCATCATCTATTTTCAAACTCCAGTATCAAACAGAGGTAGGTCAGCAATTGAAACTCCAGGCCAACCAGCCTGTTAACATTTTAACGCAGAAGGATATCCAGGACCTGCCTGCTGCCATACAAAATTATTTACATTACTGCGGAGCGGTTGGTCAGCCCAAGGTGACACATTTCAAAGTGGAAATGTCCGGGCAATTAAGAAAAGATGCCTTATCGGCCTGGATGCCTGTTAGTAGCACTCAATATAATTTTATTGAAACCACCTCCCGTTTCTTCTTTATGAAGGCGAGGATGAAAAAACTCCCGGTAGCAGGTTATCATAGGTTCGCCGGTGGGAAGGCCACCATGGACATTCGACTTTTTTCATTATTCAAAGTGCAGTACAATGAAGGAAAAGAAATGAATGCCGCTGAAACCGTTACCTTTTTCAATGATATGTGTTGCATGGCTCCCGCCACATTGATAGATAAAAGAATTCAATGGCTGGAAGCTAATGACCAAACAGTAAAGGCCAGGTTTACCAGCCAGGGAATATCAGTGACCGCTACTCTTTATTTTGCCAAAAATGGAGCGCTAACCAATTTTTCTTCCCCTGACAGGTTTGCCATCACTCCGGATAATAGTTTAAGAAGAATGCCATGGTCCACACCTATAAGAGGATATAAATTCATTAATGGATTTCAACTACCCGCCATGGCGGAAACCATTTATAATTTCCCTGCTGAAGATCTCTGTTATGGTTCATTCCTTATTACCAATGTCACATACAATCCACACGACTTAACAGCAGATTAAGCTGGTACTTTTCCTCAATTTTGGTGATAAAATACATTGTATGCTTTGCCCCTCTATTCCTTTATCCTGGAATAGCTTATCTTAGAAAAGATGCTTCCCGGGATGTCTGCATGATCGGCAATCTCCTGGTTAAAAACAAAATCATGAACCGGTTATTTGCAATAGTAGTTTTCCTGATGCTGCCCTGCCTGTTACTTATGGCTTGCACGGCCTCTAAAAAAAGAATGACCAACTACCAATATATCCCCGATTCACAAAGCCTGTACGACACTATGGTTAAATGGGATAGTATTTATTTTACCGCCTACAATACATGCGACCTGAATACTCAACGTAACATCTTTTCAGACAGCCTGGAATTTTACCATGATAAAGGTGGTTTGTCCACTTCCAAAAAAGATCTGATGGAAGCACTTCAAAAGAATATATGTGGCAAGGTTACCCGCGAATTAGTTCCCGGGAGTATTGAGGTATACCCCATAAAAGATTTTGGAGCTGTGGAAATGGGCATACATAAATTTCATAATAACCAGGAGCCACCAGGAACACCTTCCCACCCGGGGAAATTTGTCATTATATGGCACCAAGTGAATAATACCTGGCAGATCACAAGAGTGATTAGCCTCCATTGACCTGCTGGTAATGGACCTTGCCTAAGGTTCAAAATCCTTATAGTTTCCGGCATAATGCAACGCGTTTGTACCACCTCTGCGCCATGTCTGTGCGGTGTCTGTGCCGACTCTTTAAGAAGGCGGCATAGAGGTGTTTTATACCTGAAATGCTACCTGGATTTAGTACCTGTTCTGATAGAGATTTATTAATGGAAGACAGGACTGGATACAACCAGGTCTCTATAGATAAAAGCTTTCGAAAGATTAACTAATAGGTAAGCCTGGATAGTTATGCCAGGGGATTAACAGTTTGATTACGACAACGCTATACCCTTTTGTGCCCAAACGTGCTAATTCGTGCTATTTCGTGCTCATTTGTATCCAAACGTGCCCAAACGGGAAAGTGTGTCATAGCCAGGATGTAATCTTTGCATTACAAACTATTAAATAAATATTACTATGAAAAAGCAGGTAGAATATACCTTATCAACCAGGGTGTTTCTTAGCACACTGATCTTTTTTGCATGCTTAAGTAGGCAGTTCTTACAAAAGTCAGTAAGAGACTTGCGCAGGACCTGTTTGCCACATATCCCACATCGAACCGGGGATGTGTATGATGTAATGTGCAGTCAACCTTCCATTGCCACTTATATTCTTTTCCCCTCTTCCCATTTTTTGAATTCAACACCATGGAGATCTTTGATCTTATTGAGGCAATTTTCCAGGTTCTCTTTGGGAATACCCAGGATCATGCGGCAAAACAATTGGGCTTCATTTTGCAGAACCACACAACCAAAACGTTTAACTACCATCATGATCTCGTTCATCAGGGTGTAATCAAACTGGAGCTCATAGTTTTCCAGTATGGGCTTCTGGATGATGGGTGTAAGCTGAAGCGCCAGGGAGGTAACCATTTTATAAGCATTGATCAACCCGGGAACACCAAGCAAAGTGCCACCAAAATAACGAACCACTATCACAGCCACATTAGTAACACCTTTGCTGTCTATCTGTCCAAGTATGGGCTTCCCGGCCGATCCGGAAGGTTCGCCATCATCACCCGCACGGAAATTGTTACCATCAGTGCCAATACGGTAGGCAAAACAATGATGCGCTGCCTTGGGATGTTCTTCTTTAAGTGCTTTTAAATATTTTTTGAAGTCATCAGCTGATGCTACCGGGTAAGCATAACCGAGGAAACGGCTGCCCCTGTCCTTGTATTCAGCACTTGAGGGCTTCTCAATGGTGTTATAATGATTCATTTGAATTAATGTGATGATAGGTGCGAATGGTATCTCCTGAAATATTTTCCTCAGAGATGCATTCCAGGTCTTTTAGAAAAGGAGCATGCAAGCCGGGTCCCAATATCATATTTTCATTGGTTATGATCCTGGCTTCATCCCACATGCCTTCTTCTATAAAAGATTGCAATAATACGGAACCACCCTCAACTATCAGGGATTGAATATCCATGCTGTATAATGCATTTAATATTTGGGGCACCAGGCTCACATAATGCGTGACCTGGTAAAAATGAACGCCAGGCCTGCTGCGGACCTGCTTCAAATCATCTATACTATGCTTACGGGTATTGAAAACAATGGTAGGAATAGAACCATCAAACAGGTGAAGGTGACCAGGCAAAGTCAATTCCATATCCACCACCATTCGAACGGGGTGATGGCCGGGCCACAGCCGGGTGCTTAAGGAAGGATCATCCTGCAATGCTGTATGAGTACCTACCAATATGCTCATTTCCTCACTCCGCCACTTATGAACCAGGCGGTTGGTGAAGGCATTGGTAATATAAAGCCTGGAAGAAACTTCCGGGCCATTAGCCTGTTGTGCAGCATAGGCCATCATGCCATCGGCAGTTTGCGCCCATTTCAAAATGATATACGGCCGGTGAAGGGAATGAAAAGTAAAAAACCGTTTATTCAACGCCTTACATTCCCCTTCGAGGATATTTAAAAGAACCTCGATTCCCGCTGCCTCCAGCTTTTCAATGCCCTTGCCAGCTACCTGCACAAATGGATCCCGGCTGCCAATAACTACCCTGGGTATCTTCATTTTTACAATAAGGTCGGCACAGGGAGGTGTTTTTCCAAAATGAGCACAGGGTTCAAGCGTTACATATAGTGTGGACTGGCTGATAAGGTCTTTCTGGTCTGCTGCTACTGAATTAATGCAGTTCACCTCCGCATGTGGCTCACCATATCGTTGATGATATCCCTCGCCAATGATGGTATCATTATAAACAAGCAGCGCCCCTACCATGGGGTTGGGGGCTACGTGCCCGGTACCCAGTTGTGCCAGTTGCAGGCACCTGTACATATAGTGTTCATGAGAGGTCAATTTCATTCTATTGCAAGGAGCAAATTTAAACCAACATGCTTTAAGTTTGGATAATGAAACCAGCAGAAGCAGAAAGGCAGGTAGCACGAAGTTTAGGGGAAATCTATGAAGAAGGAGAAGCAAAGAATATTGCCGATCTATTGATGGAGCACATCACCCGCTATTCCAAAGGCGAAAGGCTGGTCCGAAAAGATGATGAACTTACCACCCTCCAGGAACAGGAACTGTCAGAGAAGTTGCAACGCCTGATTAAGCATGAGCCCTTGCAATATGTATTGAACAAAAGCTGGTTTTATGGTATGGAGCTTTTTGTGAATTCCAGCGTGTTAATACCTCGTCCTGAAACAGAAGAACTGGTGGAATGGATCGTAAACGATATCAAAGCCTCAGGGTTGGATGTATTTAGCAGGAACACTTCAGCCGCAGATGAAACTACCTTATTAAAGATTTTGGATGTTGGTACGGGCAGTGGATGCATTGCATTGGCCTTGAAGAAAACAATGCCCAGGGCGGAAGTGTGGGGATGTGATGTAAGTGAAGATGCCCTGAATGTAGCCCGAAGAAATGGTTCAGGATTGGATATCAGGGTTGATTTCCAGGGATTGAATTTTTTAGATACAGAACAACAAAAGCAATTGCCAACAGTCAATATCCTTGTAAGTAACCCACCGTATATTCCATTCAGGGATAAAGATCAAATGCACCGCAATGTGGTGGAGCATGAACCACATCTTGCCTTGTTTGTACCTGATGAGGATCCATTGGTCTTTTACAGGGCTTTGGCACATTTTGGAAAGCACCGTCTTTATGAGCACGGAACTATTTATTTAGAGATACATGAAGACCTTGGGCAAGACATTGAACAATTGTTCAAAAAGGAAGGATATTGGTCGGTGGAGTTGAAAAAAGATATGCAGGGCAAAACGAGGATGGTCAAAGTAAGAAAGAAACATTATTGATCACGGAAATAAAAAGGGGCTTTGTTTAAAAAGCCCCTCATATTATTTAAAGTGAATTCTTTATTTCACGTGCACACCCACTTTCGCATTGTACTTTTTAGCAATGCTCATGATCTTGAAAACTTCTCCCCAATAAGCTATGGTATCAGCATTGACTATGACGGAAGGCGTATCTACTGACTTCCTTGCATTTTCTATCTGGTGTTTCAGCAGGCTATCCATATGGGTATAATCCACCGGAGTCTGGCCCATGAAATACTGGTGTTCCTTATTTACAGAGACCACAATGTTTTGCTTGGCCTTCATATCCTTCGAACCTTTTGGATTATTCACCTTCACCAGGTTCGGATTGGCCAGTGTGGATGCTATCAAAAAGAAAAGCAGCAGAATGAACAGGATGTCATTCAACGGTCCTGTGTGTACTTCTGTATGGGCTCTTAATTTTCTACGAATATTCATGTTGCTTGGATCTGGTGTTTGTGCTGCCAGGGGCAGTAGATTATCTGGTTGGCTCCTGTAGTACATCAATGAACTCAGCACTTGATGCTTCCATTTTATTGGCAGTCTTATCTACCTGCGTGCTTAAAAAGTTATGAGCAATATAGGCCAGCAAACCAATGATCAATCCGGAAGCAGAGGTGATCATTTTAGTATAGATACCATTAGCCATGGTTTGAATGGTAAAATCGCCGGTAGATGCCAGGCGGTAAAACAACTCAAACATACCCACGATGGTACCAAGGAATCCGAACATAGGCGCTATACCTGCAATCAGTGATAATACGGAAAGGTTGCGCTCCATATTGTACAGTTCCAGCTTGCCCACATTTTCCATGCTTTTTTCAATATTATCAATGGGCTTTCCAATGCGCTGGATGCCTTTATCTATGATACGCGCCACAGGGTTATTAGTATTCTTTGCAAAGCTGCGTGCAGCATTTACATTACCATTAACGATATGATCCCGGATGATATTCATAAAATTGGAATCGATGCGGGAGGCCTTACGGATAGCGATAAAGCGCTCAAAGAATACAAATATGGTGGCCAGGAAAAGTGCTACGAGGGGAATCATTACCCATCCGCCCATGGTGAGCAATTCGCCAAGGCTAATGCTCCCGTCTTTGTTCATATCGGCTTGTGAAGTAGCAGTCTGGCTTACGGTATCTACAATTTGTAGCAGGTTTATCATACGAAATTTCGTCTTTTAGCGGTAAATGTAATATAACGTGATGAATAACGTTAGGCAACGCCTATTATTTTGTATTGCAAATAAGAGCTAAAAAATAGCCTGCTGTTTAGGCAGGCTTTAACTTTTGGAGAGTTTTAACACAGCTCATTTGAGCCCTTGCAATTATGAACAGACAGCCAGTGTCGTCTTTTTTACCTGCATGGAACTATAACTGGGTGCCTGCAGGTTTTATCATTAACGCCTGTATTTGCTTCATGGTTTTTTCCATTCCTTCAGAACTTCCATCCAGGAAGATCACATTTCCTTTACCATATTCAGCAAAGTTCTTGATAGCTTCTGTCCACATGCTGAAGAGGATCACATTGGTATCCAGGTTGGCCTGCTTCATTTGCTCAGCAGCTTCTGTCATACCCCTGGCCACTTCCTGGCGGAAAAGTGCTACACCCTGTCCGCGCAAGCGAGCCGCTTCCCTTTCTGCCTCAGCAGCGATCTTTATAGCATTACCTTCAGCCTCCGCACCTTTGGTCTTGGTAATCAACAAGGCCTGTCCTTCATTTTCTGCGGCTGCTTTTAGATTATTGGAAGCTACCACCTTACTCATGGAGTCCATAATGGCTTTGTCGAATGTAATATCATTGATCTGGAGATCCTGCAGGTGATAACCCCATTGCTCCAATGTGTGGTCAATCTGGTCCTTTACATAATCAACTATTTCTTTACGCTGACCCAATATCTCGGACTGACGTTTGGTGGCCACAAAGGCACGAATGGAACCTTCGATGGTGCGGGTAAGCGCCTGCATAAGGTCCCTGTCGCTGATAAACACAAAGGCCACTCTTTTAATGGTCTCTTCATCCGTGTTTTGCACAGAGTAAAGCAACATGCTTTTAAAATAGACGTTGGCCTGGTCAATGGTAACCGCCTGGAACTCCATTTCTACAGAACGGTTCTGTACCGAGATCTTTTTCATTACCTGCTCAAAAAAGGGAATCTTGAAATTCAATCCGGGCCGGGCAGCGCGCCTGTATTTACCGAACATGGTAATGACACCCACATATCCCTGGTTCACTGTAAACAGTCCACTGAATAAAACCAATAAAATCAGGATCAACCACCAGTAATTCAATAAGAAACTAAGAAGAGAATTGGAATCGGCTTGTAAAAGGAACATGACGTATTTTTTTGGTTGCTTGTTTGATCGACTAAGATACCATATCTGTAGAAATGAAAATATTATTCCCTTGCATACAGGTAAATCTCCACCCTTCTGTTTTTTTGTCTTCCTGCGGGTGTATTATTATCCGCCGCAGGTTTCAGGCTTGCCCAACCGTTGGCCTGTATATTGGCATGAAAATGAGGTTGCAAATATTCCAACACGGCAAGTGCTCTTTTTTGCGACAATATTTCATTGCTGACATAACTCCCCCTGTTGTCTGTGTGCCCATGTACCTGGATAGAATCAATAACCAGTTTCCTTGTGGTAAGGATAAAGCTGTCAAGGACCTTATTGGCCTCCTTGGTTAGATCATAACTATTCGTGGCGAATAAAACATCTGGCAGGACCAATGTGTCTATTTTTTGTATCTGGGTAACTGAAGTACGAACAATTGGCAGAGGCTTATTTTTCGCTTCCTTGATTTCCCTGCTAAGGTATTCGTGCCTTTCGTCCTGCGCATAAATCTCTTCCAGTGTGTTTTTCCAATCTGCACATAACTGCTCGCTTACATCCACGGGACGAAGTGATATATCATCAAGCAGTACAAAATAATTATTCTCCCTGTTAACACCCGTAGGCCCGGTGATATCAGCCCTGGAGAAGTTGCCAATGGAAATAAATGATTCTGTTCCGGAAGCCTTATAATGAAAAACTATTTGCTGCCATGAAGAGGATTTAGTGGGCTTTTGCGCTGCATCAACCAGGTATAGTGTTGGCGTGATTTTGTTATAAGGCTCCTTTTCTAACAGGTAGTCGTAAGAAGTAAAATACACGCCTACGCTGTCCAGGATAGGATGTACTGATTTAATAAAAAAGCGCAGTTCATAAGTATGTCCCTTACGTAATCCGCACAATAGCCTGCTTCTTACAAAAGTCCGGTAATAAGGCTTTTTAGCATGACCTGCTATAATGGAAACATAATGCTCCCCGTAATGCGCCAATGCCCTGTCTTTGAAATAATAAAAATAAGAGGGCACTGTATATATCCAGGCTTCGGGAGCGCAATTGACCTTATACTCGGAACAAATATTCTCTTCTTCAAATCCCCCATTCAACAACAACTCCTGGCCCATTAGCTGCAAAGGGAAAAGCATGATATAAAAGAGTACAAGTTTCACAGAGGTATATTGTAATGCTCTAAGATCATTTAAACTTCAAGCTTACGGCTACATTCTACCGTAGCCTGGTTAGCTTCTCTCTTCCCAGATGCCTGCAATATGAATAATGGTCTCTACGGCCTTATTCATATCCTGCACACTGATAAATTCCAGTTTGGAATGTATGGCCTGTTCACCGGCAAAAAGATTAGGACAAGGCAATCCCATGAAGGAAAGCCTGCTGCCATCTGTGCCACCACGAATGCTTTCCATTTTCAAACCTAGCCCTGCCCTTGCAATGGCCTCTTTAGCATAATCCACCACCTGGGGATGTTGATCCAGCACTTCCTTCATGTTGCGGTATTGTTCGGTAACCTTAAATTCAAAGTTCGCTTTAGGATAATTGTCCATCACCATTTCCACCAGGCTCAAAAGAAAATCTTCCTTCTTCTTTAATCCGTCCGTAACAAAATCTCTAATAATGAAATCAATGGTAGCTTTTTCGGCAATACCATCTACACGTATTGGATGAATGAAGCCTTGCTTTTCGTGTGTGGTTTCAGGCGATAATTCTGCCCGGGGAAGTGAAGCCAGTACATCTGCCGCAATTTTCAAGGCGTTGACCATTTTATCCTTGGCATATCCAGGGTGGGTGATCACTCCATGAATGATTAACTGCACGGAATCCGCACTGAAAGTTTCATCTTCCAGTGAACCAGCCTCCCCTCCATCAAGGGTATATCCGAAATCGGCACCTAGCTTTTGCAGGTCCACTTTCACCGTGCCTTTTCCTACTTCTTCATCCGGCGTAAATAACAGGCGAATGGTGCCATGTTTGACTTCAGGATGGGTCATCCAGAAATGAGCGGCATCCATGATCTCAGCCACACCAGCCTTGTCGTCGGAACCTAATAAGGTGGTGCCACTAGCCGTAATAAGATCATGTCCCAGCAACCGTTCTAAATAAGGAAAATCAGCTTTCTTTAAAACTTGTGACTTGTCATCGGGTAACTGTATATCCTGGCCCTGGTAATTTTGATGAAGTATAGGCTTTACGCCTGTTCCACTGGCATCAGGAGCTGTATCCACATGAGCACAGAAGCAAAGTACAGGCACCTGTTTGCTAGTATTGGAAGGCACAGTGGCATATACATAGCCATATTCATCCATATGCGCATCCGTGATGCCCATAGATTGAAGTTCCTGCACCAAAAGTTTTGAAAGATTCTTTTGTTTTTCAGTGGTAGGTTGAGATTGGGATAAAGGATCACTTTGGGTATCTACCTGAACATAGCGCATAAACCGTTCAGAGGCCGTAAAGGAATAGTTCTCAAACATGCTTCAAATTTACGGTAAGCAAAAGGGTAATCAAATGCCTATTGCCGGAATTTTACCATTACAATTGAGTGTAAAAGTTAACCGCTACCTATTTATCCAGTTTTTTCTTAACTTAACAAGAACCAAAACTGTATGCAATGAAAAAAGTTTTAGTAGCTGCCATTGTAGGCGGCATCATTATTTTCATTTGGCAATTTCTATCTTTTGCACTCGTGAATTTTCACAAGCCGGCAGGAAATTATACGGATAAGCAGGATGCGATCTTAAGCTTTCTACAAACGCAACAATTACCAGAAGGAGGATATTTTTTACCCAACATACCTGATAACGCTTCCTCCGAACAAAGGGAGCAGGCGATGAAAGATGCAGAAAATAAACCATGGGCTACCATACAATATCATCATGCCTATAACAGCAGTATGGCCATGAATATAGTACGCGTACTAATAGTGAATATGATCATTGTATTTCTTTTTTGCCTGTTGCTGCAAAGAATGGCTGCACCCACATTTAAGGCCATTGTTTTAAGTGCGCTTTCCATTGGAATGATCGTATTCCTGAATGTACCTTATACCAATGCAATCTGGTATAAGAGCTTTGATACATGGGCTCACTTGGCTGATGCCATTGTAAGCTGGGGATTGGTTGGACTATGGGTTGCCTGGTGGATGGGAAGAACAAAAGGACCAAAGGAAATAAGTAAAACCAAAGAGCCTTCTTTGGAAATGGCAGGTTAAAGACAAGATATAAATAAAAAATCGCCCTCTCGGGGCGATTTTTTATTTATATCATTAATATTTCTATGGCATGATGATCCTGGAAGTTGGCTCGATAGAAACCAATTCAAGGTCAAAGACAAGGTCCTGGCCTGCTAATGGATGATTGGCATCCAACACTACACTCCCCTCTTTAACTTCCGCTACGGTTACAGGAAACTGTTGGCCAGAACCATTACTCATCATCAATTGCATACCCACTTCAGGGTTCATGTCGGCTGGGAATTGATCTTTTGGAAACTCTATCATCATTTCCTGTTGCTTTTCACCATAAGCATCGTTTACATGTATCTCCACAGTTTTCTTATCTCCCACTTTCATTCCTTTCACACCTTCATCAAATCCCTTGATGACCTGCCCGCTGCCTACGGT
>JAEZLJ010000051.1 GCA_023415275.1 Bacteroidota bacterium | reverse complement strand
ACTGTCTGCACCTTTGCCTTTTTCCAGCGGAATGATCTTAAGGTCTTTATACAGGATCAATGTTTTTCCTGTAGCACCCGTTTGATTGCCTTGCTCCTGTGCTTTGATTGATTGAACGCTTCCACTTTTTAAACGGAATAAACCCAAAGGCTCTGAAAGTGGTGTGATCATATTGCCATCAAAACCTTTAACATTAATGGCCGCCCTGAATGCCCCAGATTTATATTGCGACATGTCAAAATGCAAGGTAAGTGATGCCGATACCTTACCTAGTAACATTCCATTGGCTTTTACTGTCGTTTCCTTTTTTTGTTTGATTACTGAGGGCATATTTGTAAGGTTTCTAACTTCTCCCTTTATGTGATTGAAGCGTACATTACCAGTACGTTCAGAAAAAGGATTGTATTCCTCGTATTGGAGATCAAGGTTGTTGCATTTTAACCGGTCAATGTAAACCTGGACTGGCAATTTCATAATGAGCTGCGAAGGAAAGGAATTCAATCTTGGCTTAGCAAGGGGTAAAGATCTATCCAGGTAAATTGAAAACCGGGCATTGCTGATCTCAACTTCCTTTGCTAAAATTTTTTTCTTATTGATCACGTCCCACCAATTAATACCTTGCATATGCATTTCGGGGATGGATAAGTCGTACCTTTCTTTCATCACTCCCTGCTGTTTGGCGAAAGCTTTTTTATTCAATCTTGGAGAAAAGGTTATATGATGAGCATCCAGAGACGAACGTGTTGGATGTACGGATATTTCATTTACCACCATGTCATACATTTTATCGGCGGTTGAGGTGTGGTAATTTTTTAATGATAATTCAGCATTCTTCGCAAACAGGAAGCGGGCCTTATCATATTGCGTAGTTGAATCCATTAAAAGATCAGATAACCGTACCTGTATATCTCCCAGGCTGGACCGAATGCTCCCATTGGGTTGGTGTAAGACCAGCTTGCCCCCGTTTATATTTATATAGTCAATGCTGAGGTGCTCCAGCTTTTCTTTTAATCCTTCATATAAAGTAGGATTTTGTGTATTGTCATCATTAGATGATCCGGGATAAATATCTATTGAAGGGGCGCTAATGCTTATTGATTTCAGGTCAAGCTTTTTGGTATTGAGAAAATCCTGCAAGCCCAGCCCTTCAATTTTCAGATAGCCCAGCATGATCCTGTAGACTAGCGAGGGCAACTTATCTTGTTTTTTTAATTCCAGTAATACTGCAGTATCTGGTACCAGTTCGGCATTTTTAATAATTACAGAAGCATTCAGTATATCTGGTTCTACCTTATGTATAGAAAGGTTATATAAGCCACCTGAGCCCGCTTTTACCATCTCCTGGAGTTTTGCGATAAATAATGGTCTTAGGTCTGCTACACTTTCTGCTTTTTTGGGCCTATTGATTGGCGATGCGGCTGCTGTTGGTTCAAAACCAGGAGTACTTATTGAATGACGCAGGTACACATAGGCAGAAACAATTACCGCTCCTATTATTAAGATGATGATGCTTATTTTTTTCATCACCACTGATAAGTTCAATTATTACACCAGACTGTTTGACGCTACATGTTTAACCAAGGTGAAATAAATCAATATCTTAATTATAGGTATAAAAAGGATTCAAGAGGATTTTTCTAAGTTTAGCTGGCTAAAAAATTGTTCTTGTTCAACTACACGAATTTCCCCTGGCTGAAGATTACCGAGTTCCATATTTTCAATAGATACCCTGATTAGTCTCATGCATTTGTGTCCTGCAGCCAATACCATTTTGCGAACCTGGTGGAATTTCCCTTCCGTTAAGGTAATCATAAGCCATGTGGTTGTAAGACAGCCCTTTTGCTTTCCTTCTGAATTGAATTTCAGTTCCTCGTATCTTACCAGTTTTGCTTCACAGGGAGGCGTGCGGTAAATGGTGCCTCCTTTTATAGTAATATCTATTCCAGAATTCAGGGAAAGAAGGTTTTCCTGGCTCATTCTGTGTTTAACCTGGACCAGGTAAGTGCGCTTATGAGGAATCTCGCTTTGAAATAACAGGGATGTGATCTTTTTATTGGTGGTCAATAATAATAAGCCTTCAGAATTTTTATCCAGCCTTCCTATGGCATGTGTGCCTTCAGGAAATGAATAAGAAAGGTCTCCCAGCAGTTGGCCAGGAAAAGGACTTACAAATTGCGACTCCATTCCTTTTGGTTTGTTCAAAACAAAGTAGTGAAAATGGTCATGCATCAAGGGAATGTAGGTATTTTAAAATTCTGCACTGTTAATTTCACACAATATTTGTCATAAATGACTCAAAAAAGGCAAAACGTTAGCATTAACTAAAATACCTTTGTCAACTACCTTAATCTTTTATCTCGCAGCGAAACCCTCATTCAGGTTGTTCACTCAGCAAAAGTTGGAAGAAGAAGGAATAAGCCGTTTAACGGTGGTAAGGGCACAGGCATTATTCTTGTTCCTAAAGCATCAAAACGGGAATAAGAAACAACCTTAAAAATAGCTATGGTACATTATACGCCTTCACAGAATGAGTTGGAAAAGAATATGGAAGTGATCAGTGGTATGCAGGAAATGGCTGCTCATGCTGTTGATACTATTTTAGTGGATCCTCAAACCTGTTGGCAACCATCAGATTTTTTGCCGGATATGAGCCAAGACAGCGCATGGGAACAAGTGGCTGCCTTGCAGCAACGAGCTGCCGCGCTTCCTCCTGAAGTGATTACCTCCTTGGTAGGAAATATGATCACTGAAGAAGCCCTGCCGACGTATCAAACTTATTTTAACCTGGTCAGGGGAATCAATGAGGAGGGCAATATTGCCAGTGATAAAGGATGGGTCAGGTGGTCAAGGTCCTGGACTGCGGAAGAGAACCGTCATGGAGACCTTTTAAACAAATATCTATATCTCTCGGGCCGTGCAGATATGAAGCAGATAGAGATCACTATACATAACCTAATAGGTAATGGATTTGATCCACAAACTGATGGCGATCCTTACCAGGCCATGATCTATACCTCTTTCCAGGAAAGAGCCACGCGCATATCGCACGTCAATACCGGGAAGTTAGCAGATAAAAGCGGAGATGTTATACTATCCAGGATATGTAAGACCATTGCAGGTGATGAAGGCCGCCATGAAAAGGCTTACAAATCCTTCATGTCTCGCATTTTTGAAATCGATCCCGATGGAGCATTGCTTGCTTTTGAGAAAATGATGAAAAAGCAGATCGTCATGCCTGCTATTTTGATGGACAATGCCACAACAGATAATCTATTTACACGCTTTTCTGCCATCACGCAGAAATTAGGTATCTATACCACCCTGGATTATGCAGCTATTATCAAGCACCTGACCGAACTCTGGAAAGTTGAATCACTCACCGGCCTGAGCGATTACGCTGCCAGGGCCCAGGATTATCTTTCTACACTGGCGGATCGTTATAAAAGAATTGGCGAAAGAATGAAGGAACCCGAGACGGTCAAGCTGGCCTGGTTGGTGAAATAAGAGGTAAGGCTTCACTATAGCATTAGTGCTCTATACTTTGAAGGATTGCTCCCATAAGTGGCGCATATAAGCAAGTCCTTTTTGTTGGGAGTATTTAATATTTCGAAGGGGTATCTTTTCAGTGCCGGGAAAGTTATCTATAGCAAGGCTCAGATTATCTTCTCTTAACAGGTGCAACATAGGATACGGCGACCGGTTGGTATAATTGGAAGGATCTTCTTCAGTACTTCCTTTAAATAAATAGGAAGGATGAAAACTGGCAAGTTGGTATTCTCCGGCGTAGCCCTGTTCTTCCAGGAAATCTTCAGCCAGGTTTAGCAAGTCCAGGTAATCATTAAAAAAAGTAAAGCTGCCAGGAAAAATAAGAAATAGGGTTTCGATAGCAGCATTGGTATCCAGTGTAGTAAAAGCCCTGGATAAGGCAGCCAACGCCATTTCTGGATCTGTTTCTTCTATAACTTCATATTCTATGGTACCTGCCTTGACCACAGGCGCTGCAAAGGGGCAGAAATTACAGCCAACTACCACATCCTGTATCCATTTCCTGGTTTGAGCAATGACTGTTTCCCTGTTCGACATTCTATTGATTTTATAAATGGGCGATGATAGGCAAAATTAAAAGGCAATTACTTAGTAGATATAAAACATTCATGAACAGGATCTCTGTAAGCGTTTCGTATAACTACTATGTAATAATGGTTGTTTTCCATCTTTCACATTTTTTATTTTCCCTGTACCTTAGCTGCGTTAAAAAATTAAACCCTAAAGGAAAACCCATGAAACACAGTTTATTAGTTTTGAGTGTCATTACCCTGTTAACGGCCTGCAACAGTGGTCCCAAAGCTTCCACCGACCCAAATAAATTCAGCCTTTCAGACTCATTGAAGTTTGTGAATGATACTACAGGCCTTGCTGAATACCAGGCATGGAAAGCTGAACATGAACTTGGAGAACAAAAAGAACAGGCTACCTCAAAAACTTCATCATCTTCCGCATCATCAGCAAAGGAGTCAACACATGCCAAAACTACTGCCAGTTCAGGTTCAGCTGGTTCAGGAACAGCTTCAGCTGGAACTACAGAAGCTGCTCCTGCCAAGAAAGGTTGGAGTAAAACAGCCAAGGGAGCAGTTATTGGCGGTGCAGTAGGAGCAGGTGCAGGCGCCATTATTAATAAGAAAAATCGTGCCGCAGGTGCTGTGATAGGTGGAGTAGTCGGCGCAGGTGCAGGTGCTGTCATTGGACATGATATGGATAAAAAGGATGGCCGTCATTGATCAGCAACTAATTGATATAAAAAAGGCGCAGCTATTGCTGCGCCTTTTTTATCCTCTTGGGAAGTACACCATGTCAAAAAGCTAAGGAAGCTGCTGGTTCTGCCCGTTCAAACCTCGTGGTAAAATGTCTTGATACCGGCGCTTCTCCTATGATGCGGGCCGTGACCTGGAAGCGATTGCTACGGGATTGGAAGTAATCGATGAAGACTACCTGGCCTAATTATCATGAGCTTCCCAGGCCTATTATAATAGCTGACCAGTATCATATATTTTCTAACAGACAGCTTTTACATTTACATTATACTATCTGCTTACCTTTTGAATTTTCCTTTGCCCTGCGAATACAGGCTTATCATTTACTGACAGGCAGTCAACTGTTATAGAACCGTTCCGAAAAAGGGGTCGCAACCAAGGTGCTATTCGAAACATTCTTTATTAGGCTGCCATAACTTCCACCTTATGTTGGTAAAGAAATCAAAGCATAGGTTCCGCTGGCCATTAATTAGTTTTATAGCCACTGCGTGTTTACTGCTCGCTTTAAGCCTTGTTTCATCGAATAAATTCGAAGTCCAAAAAAATGCTTCTAACTGGGTTGCCCATACATACGAAGTAAAATTAAAACTGCAGTTGCTTCTTAATGGCATCAGGGATGCTGAATCAAATGCACGAGGTTATTTTCTCACTGGTGATACTATGTTTTCCAAACAGTATCGTCAATCAGTAGCACTTATTCCCAGGGAGCTTGCAGCTTTACAATCCATAATATATGATGATGTTGCCGAGGAAAGTTATTACCATAGCCTGAGGCTGTTGGTAGACCGAAGGGTCAATGAATTGAATACAGCTTTTAGGAGCTTTCCTATGATTTCAGTGCAAAACTTAAATGGGCTGTTGATACGGGGAAAATACCTCTCGGACATTGTGACCTCGCAGGTATTGCATATGCAAAAGTTTGAAGACCACTTGCTGGCAGAAAGATTCAGGAATTGGGATAGGCAGGAAAAGGAAGCATACAAGATCAACCTCTTTCTTTCTGTTTTTGCATTTATCATATTGATCGCTTCATTTATGATCATGCTGAAAGAACGGGTGCAAAGACATCGTTTTGAAGATACGGCAGAAGAATTAGAAGAAAAGGTTAGAGAAAGGACAGAAGAAGTGGAGTATAAGAACAGGATTTTATTCAACCAGAACGAAGAACTGGAAAAAAGAAATGAGGAACTTTCTTCTTTTAATTTTATCGTGAATCACGACCTGAAGGAACCTCTTAGAAAGATCAGGATATTTTATGATAGGATTGAGGAGATTGAAGGTGAAGAATTTTCTACCACCGCGCGGGTTTATTTTAAAAAGATCAACGAATCCATTGCCAGGTTGCAAAAGTTGCTATACGATGTATATTCTTATACCACTTTGAACATAGCTGAAAAGTTAAGGCCGGTTGATCTTGAAATGGTACTGGCAAATGTGGTGAGTAAACAGGAAGATGAAATAATTAAAAAAGAAGCTGTTATTGAATGTTCCGGTCTTCCAAAGATCATGGGCATTCAAGAGCAAATGGAGCAGCTGCTGAGCAACCTGCTTAGTAACGCACTGATATTTTCTAACAAAAATATTCCACCCATAATCAGAATAAAAGCAGAAAAAATAACTTGCTGGAAGAGCATGGAAGGCCCATGCTGGAAGATCACCTTTAGTGACAATGGTATTGGCTTTGATGAAGCACACCAGGAACACATGTTTAAAGTATTCAAAAAGCTGCACCAGGGACCGGAGTATTCAGGTACAGGTATGGGGTTGGCCATATGTAAAAAAATAGTGGAGATTCATAACGGGATGATCACTGCCCATTCATGCCATGGGCAGGGCAGCACCATATCCATTTTCCTTCCCGGCAAATTATCTGAATCCGTAGGAAACATGGGGGCGGAAAGAAAAGTCTTGGCATAGATGAAGCAGAGTAAGAATTGCAGGAAGTTTATCGGCGAATCAAATCATACTATTTCTATACTGATTTGAATGTAACATAATCACCAATCCATGAGTTCCCATGCACTTATATAGGCATTCTTCTCCTGTGTATAGGCAATAAAATCTGCGTAAAAAGACGATTGGCTAAGCGTGGCACTGTCGCCTACTATTACCAGCTTTTTACGAGCCCTTGTCATGGCCACATTCATGCGCCTTATCTCAGTAAGAAAGCCAATCACATTATCTGCATTACTCCTTGTCATGCTGATGTAGATGGCATCTCTTTCCTGGCCCTGGAAGCTATCTATTGTATTTACAGTGATATACTGCCGGTAGCTCGAAAAGGCATCTTCTTCCATTATACTTTGACGCAAAGCCTCCACCTGGTGTTTATAAGGTGAAATAACACCAATGGTAGGATAATCAGTTACATTATATTTTGATTGAAGCGTCTCCATCAATTGCAGCAGTTGCTTCAATAAAAAACCTGCTTCTTCAGGATTACTGATTGCTATTCCTTCCCATTTCTCTTCAAATCCACAACCGGCAGTATCAATAAACACCAGTGGCTGATCACCCTCGAACAACACCCGATGCGCAACTGCTTCAGCCGCTTTAAGCTTACCACTATAAAATTCCCTGGAAGAGAAGTCCATGATGGTCTCATGCATGCGATATTGTTCTTCAAGCATCACCAGTGATTCCGGATGCAGGCTTACGACTTTCTCCAGCAATGTATGTTCTAATCCTTCCCTGGCGGTTACTTCAGACTTGATAGTGGGTGGCAGTTGGAAATGATCTCCGGCCATTACCAACTTATGGGCCTTGAGAATAGGTATCCAGCAGGCAGGTTCAATTGCCTGGCCAGCTTCATCCATCACTACCGTTTTATATTTCCTGGCACGCACCGTATAATGATTGGCGCCTACCAGTGTGGCTGTAATTACATTGGCTTTGGCCAGGGTATCATCAATAATATATTGTTCCAGTCGTTCTACTTCTTTATTGATATTTCTGGCTTCAGCAAAGAGCGCCTTTCGTTGATCACGTTCTTCCTTCCCAAAATTGCGCTTGTACTTCTGCGCCATATCCCGGTATTCCGATGCCTGCTTTCTTAATCTCCTGATCTCTTTGGCACTAGCATGAGCAATTATTTTATTATCCAGTGTCATAGACATCAGGTGTTCAGAAACCCGTGCAGGATTACCTACCCGTACCACATTTAATCCTTCCATTGCCAATTTCTCAGTTAGAAGATCCACAGCAGTATTACTGGGTGCCACTACCAATACCTGCTCATGTTCCTGCTGCACCAGGTATTTGATAGCCTGTACCAATGTGGTGGTCTTGCCTGTTCCGGGCGGTCCATGTACAATGGCCAACTCGTTGGCGGACACGATCTTTTTCACTGCCTGTTGCTGGATGGTATTTAATTGCGTTGTATAAGCTTGTAAGGCGGGTAAATCTGCCTTGTTATCCGGGCCTATACTCTTTTCTCCTGTCAATATTTTAATCAATGATCCCTCATCACGTTTCTCAGCAAGTAATGGTGCCTGCCTTAGAGCTTGCTCCATCTCGACATAGCTGTTTTCATCAAATACAAGGTCCACACCTAGCTTGCCATGGCGCGACCAGTCGGGTAATTCATCAGTGCGAAGGCTAAACTTCATCCTGTTACCAGATACATAGGTGATGATTCCCTCTATGCGATCTGCCTGGGGATCATGATTAGAGAAAAGGGCTACGGACATACCAAATCGAAACTGGTGAATGATGTCTGTATTAGAAGTACGTTCCACTTCCACATTCAGGTAATCTGCATGACCCAGCTCTGTGTCTTTTATAGCGATTGGATACCAGCATATTCCGTTCTCTCTCCGGTCAGTCACAGACAGGTCCTCCATTAACCGCTTATAAGAAGCCTTGTCTTCCTCTTTCTCTATCTTCAGCAACTGAAGCAGCCTCCTGAAATAGTCCATCCGGCAAATATAAACCGCACAACACTAAGCCTTCCAGTTCAACTTGTAAGATCGGACCAAACGTCTCACTTCATCATTCATTATCCCTTTCTGTTGTTCGACATTCATTTAATAGCATCTTACATACCATCACTGGTTTTTTGTACTATCTCACCAGCACTACCTTTTCAGTGCCCCATCCTTTATCTTCCATAAAATATTTTACTAAATAAGTGCCTGCCGGATGGTTGCCAAGGTCCAGTTGCCATTTAGTTTGCCTGGAACTGGATTCTATACGTTTCAACATCTTACCTGCAAAATCAGTCAGGTAGATTTCCTTGATAGGTTCTGGAGAGGTGATGCTGATTCTTCCTGTTGAAGGATTGGGAAATACCGATACCTTTCCTTCATTTTTAACCAGCACATTTTCTGGTTCTTTGCTAACAAGGCTATTGCATGCAGGCATATAGATCATTTCACCGATCAATCTTTGCACCAGTGCATTCAGTAGTTCCACCTTGAATTCATCGGTCGTTGGTTTGATATGCTTATTCCCAACCCCGCTGTCATCAGTCAGGAATACATAGCTGCCATTGGTGGCCAGTGCAATACTGCGCATCAGGTATTCAGTTGATTTATCAATGCCACTGCATACCACGGGAACTATGCGAATACCTTGTTGGGCTGCCAGGGTTACCTGCCTGATGACCTGCTCCCGCGCATCATCATGCGGTGGCGCATCGAGCACCAGGAAAAGTATTTTAGCCCTGGCGCCTTCTTTCCAATGAAGTTCACTGAGTGCGGATGTCAATGCTGCATCAACAGCCTCTGGTGTATCACCCCCACCCATGGCAGATTGCTCCTTTATAAACCTAAGCAATGCAGCCGGGTCGGTTTGAAAATCAAAAGAACGTGTCAGGTATTCATCTCCATGATCACGATAAAATACAGAGCCAAGCCTTAATGTTACTTCCTTATTTTTTTCTGACACCTGTTGGATGATATCGGCCAGCTCCGCCTGCAGGTAGCGTATCTCATCGCCCATACTCCCGGTAGCATCTACCACAAAGGCTATATCTACCATATCGGAAGCATTACATTGCTGTTTCAGGATAATAGAATTGATGCCGCGCTCAAATACCTTCGGTGCGGGTAGCAGCTGTCCCTGGCAGGAAATGCTGTAACGCCTTTGTTGGTCTCCATCTTCCTGCATGGCTGCCCACAATTCTGCCTTCCCTGTATTATCAGTAATGCCTTTCCATATGGTATCTTTTGTATCAGCATTGAGTAGGTACACGCTTTCACCCACCATTGCCTGCCTGGACTCATTCTGTACCTGCACACAATATCGTTGCCTTGGAAAGATATTCCAGTGTTTCCCATATTCACTGAATTCTTTGTCTGAATAATCACTCCATAATTTCCATTTTTTAAAATCACTTAATTCCCCAGCCGTCAATACATTAGCATGAGGCAGGATCTCTTTGGCTTCAGTTTTTACTATTGGTTTATCTGTGTGCATTGCTGCAACAGGATCTTTCCCTTTTCTTCCCCTTGAAACTGAAATGCCTGCCGCCTTTCCTGAAAGACCACGAAGAATGACGGGAGTTGAAAAGGCTGCATCGCCTTCGGTTGTTCTGCTATAGCCGGTAACTACTACTTCTTCCAATGCAGCCCGCCTGCCCTCCAGGCGAATGATCAAGTCCCCAGTTGGTAACTCTTTCTGATTCAATTCTTTTGTTTCATAGCCTATGGCTGATACTTGCAGTACTACAGGCAGGCTGATGGCAGTTAAAATAAATTTCCCCTGAGCATCAGAAACTGTCTTTGACTTGCTGTTTTTGATCATAATGCTGGCCCCGGGTATAGGTTCGCCATCCATATCTAAAATCTGCCCTTTAAGCTGAACAGGTGTTCTTCCATTCAATAAAAAGGACAGCAATAATACCGGGACCAGGAAAAGGTAATGTAATCTCATATCCAGTGGTTTTGACTATAGGATGACCTGAATATTAGAATTACATAAACTGTTGCCATATTTTTTGATCAGGCACTTGCAGCCCTTTTAGTTTCATACAAATGGTTGATGATCGTCATTATTCATGCCGATCAGCAGCACTACCTTGTATGGCCATGCTGCGTAAAAAACTTTTTCCATCAATAACTGATGACGGCTTTCGCTGCCGCGGGAGCGAGATACAAAGAGTGGAAGGATTGAGTGATGCTGTATTTGCCTTTTCGATTTCCCTGTTGGTAGCTTCGCTGGAAGTACCGCAAACATTTGATGAATTAAAGCATATAGCTAAGGGAGCTATCCCGTTTTTTGCAACGGTAGCCATGATATTTTTATTCTGGTACCAGCAATACCAATTCTTTAGAAGGTATGGGGTGCAGGATCTTTATATAATATTGCTGAACCTTTTCTACCTGGCTATTATCTTGTTTTATGTCTACCCCCTCAAATTTTTATTTTCTTTACTTATTGCATCATGGAGCGGCCTTGACCTTTTCCCTTCGGCTACGGAAAAGGGCCTGGCGGTACTTTCAAGGCAAGATTTCCCTCAGCTCATTATTCTTTTTAGTATTGGTTACTTTCTTATATGGCTGCTCATTGCGCTTATGCATTATCACGTTTTAAAGATAGCGTCACATATTAAATTGAATAGGTTTGAAATACAGTTCACCCACAAAGAGGCCAGGGGAGCAATTATGAATGCTGCCATCGGTATGACAGCTTTGTTACTTGCCTGGCTGCAATTGGAGTGGCTGGCAGGAATTTGCTATCTTTTAATTCCCCTAGTTCTTATCATGAATAATAGACTGTTCAAGGTTCAAAGCAAAAAATTGCTGAAGCCTGGTCTTTAGCACCTCAGGCTTCTTCCAGCTTTTGCATATCCAGCTTTTTCATCTGCATCAGCACTGGCATGATGCGTTGCATCCTTTCCGGATCTGTCATGAGTTTACCCATATTAGCCGGTACAACTTGCCACGACAGTCCGAACTTATCCTTGAGCCAACCACACATGCTTTCCTGGCCTCCATCGGCTGTTAGCTTTTCCCAGTAATAATCTATTTCCTCCTGTTTATCACAGGTGATCACTAAGGAAACCGCCTCATTGAACTTAAAATGAGGACCTCCATTCAATGCCATAATACGGGACCCATTTATTTCAAATTGTACTACTACAGGGTTCTCAGATATAATCCTGGAATCTTTAAAAACAGAACAATAAAAATCGGCTGCCTCTTTGGCTTGGCCATCAAACCAAAGACAGGGATAAACAGGGTTGCTCATGATACTAAGTTTTGTATAGTTAAGAAACTAATGCTATTACAATATACTCAGGCTGCGCCGGATTACTATGGAACAAACGCTAATTTTTCCTTTCCGGTATAATAGGTAGCCAGCAGGCAATAGGCAGAAAGCTCTGAATGCCTTGTAAATCTTTGCTTAACCGTCTGCTCTTTCAAGTTTTATATTAGTTTTTATCCCGGTAAGCAATTTTCCGGACAGCCATTTTCTTACGGGTTCGTCATAAAACTTCAGGCAGACATAGCTTAAGATGATGCAAAAGATAAAAACGACCAATCCTACTGGCCAGGCTTTGGCTAAAGCAACTTTGTTCGTGGCTACCCATGCCGTATAAATATAAATTATTGGATAATGGGTGATATACAAAGGATAGGAAATATCTCCAAAGAATTTGCAAAGCTTAGTAGCGTAATAGCTCTTTACTTCACCACTGGCTCCCAGGTAAACTATCAAAGGAAAGATCAGAATGATGCTTAAAGAATCGTAAAGCCCGTTCATCCAAAATTGATCACTCCCGCCGATCCTTGGAAACGATAACACAAGGATTACTAATAAGCTACACCAGAGAAATGCATTGTTAATCCTGGAAAGAGAAACTGTGCGTGACAAAAATAGCCCTGCAAAAAATGGAAATAACACCCGGGTGAAACCTGTACGCAGCTGCACAGGTTCCAGCGACCAACCGCCAATCACGTCCCCTGCCGGATTAGTAACCGCAAAATGCACCAGGGCTGCCGCTGCCAGCAATACCAGCACACCTAGTGCTTTATTGGAAAGTTTTCTTATTCCAAGGCCATAAAGGATATTGACAATGTATTCATAAAACAAAGACCAGGCAGGCCCGTTCAGTGGGTACATCTCTGTCCATCCCCTGATATCCATAGATAAGGGCAGCGGTATCATGGTAAAGCCAATCAGCATCACCAGGATAGTTTGCCATACCGGTACTTCATGGATGTTAGGCCAAAGCACAGAGTCCTGGAAATAAAAACCAATGGCACCGATGATCATGCCCATAATGACCATGGGCTGAAGGCGGACAAGGCGACGCCTAAAAAATTCTTTAGTGCTCATTTTATACCAGCGGTCATCATAAGCATAACCAATGACAAAGCCGGAAAGCAAAAAGAAAAAGTCAACAGCCAGGTAGCCATGGTTGATCACCTGGTCCAGGTGACTGGTGGCATTGGCTTCAAAAATATGAAACGCAACCACTACCAGGGAAGCCACACCACGGAGGCCGTCCAGGATCAAATAGTGCGGCTTTGTACTTATCATCTCAGTTTTCACTACCATAAATGATCCAGGTTGACAAGGTTTAATATAAATGTATAGATTATGTGAATGAGCTCCTCAATTTGATTATATCCGAAATAGCTTTTCAAATAAGCACTTCAGGTATGATCAGGATCAGCAGCTCTTTTTATTCACTATTTGGTGATCAGTTCTAATGCCTGGCTAATCCAATCCTCCGTTTTCTTTAATTGATACTTTGGTTCTATACCCACGAATTCATATTTTGATTTTTGCAGGTAGCGGGTAGTAGTTGATTGTAACATAAATTTTTCACAGGGTACCACTGCATTCATCACATTCCCGTATCCAATATACCCCCCGGAGTGTTCACCCATTGTTATCACCTTGTCACTTTGCATAAAATACTGGATCATGCCTTCGCCGGCACTTGCAGTTCCTTTGTTATAAATCAAAGCGATCTTTTTAGGGAATACCGTTCCACTGTCCAGCGTCCAGGTATTCATTGCTTCTTCAGATTGAGGAATAAAAGAAAAGGGTTTTGCCTTTCTCATTCTTGATACCAATTCTTTATAATCTCCTGTGGTAGCCTCCTCGTAACGTTTGATGTTTTCAGGCGATACCCACACCGAAGCCGAGTCAATTTGTAAGGGTCTTGTATAAGCATAAGGTAAAAGGTTAAAATAAGATGATTCGCTGCCACCGCCATTATTCCTGATATCAATAATAAGATAGGGCTTGCTTTTAATGGCCTCGTCTATAGAAATATAAAAGGAATCCAGCTCACGGGTGAACCTGGCATCAAAGGAAGACAGCCGCAGGTAGTTGGTGCTGTCATTGAGTGCTTTCCATTCATATATTTTATCCTGTGTAGTAGGAACAGCCCCTTTAGAAAAACCAAGAAAGGGGATCTGGCCATTTTCAATGGTTATGTTCTTATAGATCTTTTGAAGATTGAAACCCAGCAAGCCAATATTATAAAACAAATCGAAGCTGTTGTCGGGCTGCCTGTTTAACTCCAGCAAAACATGACCTGCATCCATAAGCTTATTAGTTTTTAAAACCACTCCAATATATTGACCCGGCTTATTGTCTTTTTTCATGATGCCAAAAACAATAGAGCGACCATCACTGTAAATCCCTTCTATATCTGCCATGTCTTTTGCCTTGAGGGTGTTTAACATGGCTATCGTATCCACATTCAGTTTTTTGAACTGCAGGTACTCCTTCGAATTTTTAAATGCAGCCAACTTTCCGGCATCACCTAGATCCTTGCGCTTCAGGTTAAAGCTAATGCTGCTATGATGGTCTTTTAATAAGCGTACATACTGGTCCAGGACCCGTATGCAAAGGTCCAGGTCCTTCTCCTTTTTAGCAGCCATCTGCAGCTTACGTACAGAAGCTTTATAGTTGGTAAGGCTTTGCGGATCATTTTTTATTTTCTGAAAGGCTGGATTGTTTTGCTCATAATAATTAGTAACAAAACTGAGTTGTGAGGCACAGTTGCAATCTTGTGCCTGCAAAGACTGAAAAAAAAGAAATAAGCAGACGCTTAATAAAGTTCTCATGTTAGAATGGTTGTTAGTTATGGATTGCACCCATATTGGTCATGTCAAGTTGGATTATTAAACAGCTCTTTATCAATGTTTCAATACTATATAATCCCAAAGTCGGCAATGTTTATTTCGAAAATAGTATTACTGCCATTTACAAAGCGGGCTGATGAATTAAAGATAAAGCGTACTCCTTATTATTTAGTTTTTCCTACTTTCTAAATTATTGATATTTATAGTCCCTGTGAATTCTTCCAAAGGATGCAACAAATGCTACCGAGAGATTGTTTTCTTCGTAACCAGAGTAGCCACTGGCTGGATATTTGAAAAAATGGTGAGATCATGAGAATTCTTTTAACTGGTGCAACCGGGTATATAGCGCAACGTTTACTTCCTGTATTGCTGGAGCAAGGCCATGAAGTTATTTGTTGTTTAAGGGATAAGAGCCGTTTCAATACTGAAACCTATCCATCATACAAACTATCACTTATTGAAGTGGATTTTTTAAAGCCCGAAACCCTTGCGAATATTCCACAGGACATAGATGTGGCCTATTTTCTCATACATTCCATGTCAACCACCTCAGGCGATTTTAGTGATATGGAAGCAAAAGCCGCTACCAACTTTATAAAAGAGATGGATCGTACTGATTCCAGGCAGGTCATTTACCTGAGCGGTATCGTCAATGAAAAGCAATTGTCAAAACATCTGAGATCCCGGCTTAACGTTGAAAAAATACTTTCTTCCGGAACTATCCCATTAACTACACTTAGGGCTGGCATCATAGTAGGCTCGGGGAGTGCGTCTTTCGAAATTATCAGGGACCTGGTGGAGAAATTACCGGTAATGATCGCCCCCAGGTGGCTGAATACCAAATGCCAGCCTATCGCTATCCGTAACGTGATAGAATTCCTTGCCGGTGTACTTGGCAGGGAGGAAACATTTGGCAAGGGATATGACATTGGTGGACCGGACATTTTATCCTATAAGCAAATGTTGCTTCAGTTTGCGCAGGTGAGAGGTTTGAAGCGCCGTGTTTTTGTTGTGCCGGTTATGACCCCAAGGCTTTCCTCTTATTGGTTGTATTTTGTTACGTCCACTTCTTATGTATTGGCAAAGAACCTGGTAGATAGCATGAAAGTAGAAGTGATTTGCAGGCCAAACCACCTGGCAGAAATGATCGGGATACAGTTGATCCCCTATAAGAAAGCCATAGCTATGGCATTTGATAAGATAGAACAAAATGAAGTAGTATCCAGCTGGAAGGACGCTTTGAGCAGTAATGTGCTTAATAAAGGGCTGGCGCAGTATATCGAGGTTCCTGTCAATGGTTGTTTTAAAGATGTGCGCAAGCTGTCCCTCGCAGATCCTGATAGTGCCATAAATAAGGTTTGGGCTATTGGTGGCACCACGGGTTGGTATTATGGCAATTGGCTATGGCGCGTCAGGGGCATACTTGATAAGATGGTAGGAGGTGTAGGCTTAAGGCGGGGCAGAAGAAGTCCTACCATGATCCATGCAGGCGATTCACTTGATTTTTGGAGAGTACTGCTGGCCAGTAAGGAACAAAAGAGATTATTGTTGTATGCAGAAATGAAATTGCCTGGTGAGGCCTGGCTAGAATTCAGGATCAATGACAATATTCTCGAGCAGACAGCCACCTTTCGGCCATTAGGCCTTTGGGGAAGGTTATATTGGTATGCTGTATGGCCCTTTCATGGATTTATCTTTAAGGGAATGATCAACCAGATTGCGAAGGCAAATGTTTTGAAACCTGTTTAATTGACTTCACGTTAAATTTTATTACCTGGAATTATGATTCCAGCACAATCACTTCATATTCTTTGAGAAAAGGCAGTGTAAATGCTGTACGGTCATTTGCATATGATAAAGGCAATCGAACATCACCATCTCTAGCCTTAGCTGATTTGAATTTTCCAATGATTGAAATGTGGATTGGTCCCATTGAAATAGCATCCATATAATTATTTTGGGTCTGCCCTGAAAGATTGATCAGGTGTAAGTAATGCCTCCCTGTTTTTTCCTGGTAAGCCAATACCATTTCAACAGAACTGTGTGCATCACTTAACAATTGTCTTCCCATTGGTAATAAATGATCTACCAGGTCTGTTAATAAATTAGCATGAGACGGTATGGCCATGCGGTCGTATAATGCACCCAGGTCCCATGGTAAATAAGCAATACGGCCGGCGCCATGATCACGCATAAGCAGGGCAGGAATTTGGGTTTGTTTGAGATCACTTTGAGAAACCTCTGCGGGGTTTTCAATCATAGGCGGTACAAAACTGATACTGGGTAAGGGATCTGCAGGATATTCTATAAAGCGCATTGATTTCACTTCTACCTTACTGAATATATCAATCACGGTATAAGGGCACATGGATGTTGCCATTAAATAGGTAAGCCCTTTTAATGATGGAAAAAGCTTCCTGTCTCTTACCTCTATATAAGCAACATTGGACAGCTCATGTTCGCGTACAGCAGCAGGTATGGCGAATGTTGGTTCCGTACCAATATATAAAGCCTTACCTCCGTTTTTAACAAAAGCTTCCAAGCCATTTTGAGGCGCACCAGGCGTCACGATCACCAGGTCGAACCTGCCGGGATATTGAATTATTGTTTCAGGATTTTCCGAAACCACCCCCGGTATATGGCTTTCTGTTAGGATTCTGTAGATGCCACGCAGGGATTGTTGAATTACAAGATCGCGGCCCCTTGGGGCTGTTTCAGGCTTAGTTAATAACAGCACCCTGGCCGTGTTTACTGTGTTGCCAAAAATGTCTTCGTTTCGCGCATGCCATTGAAATACTTGCCTAGCCGATTCCAGGTCTCGTTGGTCATCCTGTTGCATAGTGCCTGTAGCTACATAGGTGGGAGGAGAACCATGTGCCATTGCCTGGAACAAGCGCATACGCGTTTCCTGCGCGGGCATTAATACCAATCTTGAAGCGTTGGAGGAATAGCTGGTTAAATTATTGCAGGTCACTGATGCAGGGTACGAAGTTCTTTGCCGATTCACAGCTTCACTTGTTATGTAAAGCCAAAGTCGGGAAGGAGCTATTACCATTCTTGTTTCGCTATGCCATCCATGTGTAGGTGTGGTATCTGCATTAATAAAAATGGTCTTAGGTGACAGTTTCATTAACTCCTCGTAAAAAATACGGCCGGTTTCATAAGTACAATGCTTTAAAAATACACGCACTTCATCTGTCATAGTTTGAGGAAGTGGCTTGCCTGTTTGCTCCTTGAACTTTTTCCTGCAATTAATGCATTGACAAGGATCCGGAAGGTTTTGTCCCCCAAGGTTATTGCCGAAGTTGTTTAAATACACGAGCGCAGGATCATAACGCATTACTACTTCCTTCATGATCAATACTGCCTGCTTTCGGAAAAAATCACCGTTGATACAAGGAGGTGTTCTGCCCGATGCATCTACGGGGTGACTACCATCAACCAGTGTAAAGAACCATCCTGGATTTGCTTTTACTGATTCAGCAGATTGCTTGCTAAAATCAAACCGGGCTCCCAGCCGAATATTCCTGGACCTTGTTTCACTAACTATCATTCCTAAAAAATCGTTCGTTTTGGATATGCCAGGCGCCCATTCATGATAAGGAATATCAGATGGATAAAAAGCAAAGCTGCCTCCTACGGTTAGGCAAAGCAGGTTCATTTTTGCATCCGCTACATCGCTTACAAAGCTGGCAGCGGGCTTCAATGCATCACTGTATCGTAATGTGAACCACCCAATCCTTGTAGGTTCATTCATAAACCATTTGCCAGCCTCCCCAACGGGCGTGGGGATAAGTCCTGGTGGTGGGTCGATAGAAGGACCAGGCTGTCCTGAAGCAACACTTACCAGCGGTGATAGTATCGCAGCGCCTACTGTTACATTTAAAAAGTCCCGTCTTTTCATAAGTAATATTAAGATTACATCTTCACCATAGAGACATGAACTTTTGAGTTCAAATCTTATGGATAGTTTCTCTTAAAGCTAACGTTTTTATAAACTTACCTGGATACATCAAGCCATCCGAAAAACTTAATTAGCATTTGGAAAACTTTATGTATCAGGAATTATATTGTTGGGAAAGAAATATCATCAATTAATCCAGGAAAAACTCTATAAAAAGTTGATCTATACCATGCCGGTTCTAATAGGCTTGGGCGTAGCTATTAGAGTATTATGGAGCTTTGACAGGGATATTCCGTATAACCTTAATTTGTTCGCTTTACCTTTTAATTCTATGACTCCTTTTTCTTCCACCAGTAGGTCATCTGTCATCCTGATAACATGAAGCATATCTTCAGATATGAGCAGGTCCTGTTTTAGATCATTACATTTCCCTTCAATCCTGGCAGTGGTGTTCAATACATCACCATGATACACGATCTCCTTTTTCAATTTACCAACCGATGTGACTATTACCCTGCCCACATGAATGCCCGCTTTGAACTGTGGTACTAGTCCATATTTTGCCAGGTAGGTAGCTTTTTTCTTTTCAATGATCTCCTCCATTTTATAGAAGCTGCGGATACAGTTAATATTCCTGGATCCTAATGGCCAAACTATTATCACACCATCCCCGGCGTATTGGTAGATCTCTCCGTTGTACATCATGATGGCATCAGATATATCAAAGAAGTAATCCCTGATAAAGGCGCTGAATGCTTTATTTGAAAGATTTTCTGCAATAGAAGTAGAACTTCTTAAATCAAGAAACATGAAGATCCTGGAGATTTCACGGGGCTGGTGATACAATCCAAGCGTGAGCCGTAGAAAATTGGCTCTCCCTATCAGTAAAATAACTTCAGCAATAAAGAGCATTAAAAGAATAAAAAAGAAGCTAAAAAAGAAATCCCTTTCAAATAATTGCCCACCAAGATATTCTTTCACTGCTGCCAGGTAACTGATATTTTCAATCTCATAGGATTCAATAGATAGTACAAGGCTTAAAATCACGCATGTTAACAGGGAGTATATAATTGTGCGTATCAGCAATACAAAAAGAAAGCGGATGGACTGGAATAATTTCTTGAAAACAAATTCTTCGAGAATGCCTACCATTAACCCAATCAGGATGCTGATACTGATGGCCTCAGTATATTCAACAATTGTATGGGGGTAGTACAGAAAGTTGTATAGGATGCCAAATAACAATCCCATGCCTATTATGAGGAGTATATTCTGGAGTTTTAGTTTTAGTTCCGGTAACATACTTTACCAGTTAATAGAAAGGCCAGCCTTGTAGATATCAAAAAATGCTGGATATTTTATGCAGGTTAAAGTTCCGAATTAATTATTGGGCTAAAACCAAAATATACCTCATCAGCAGTGATAAAAAATGTAATTGTCAGCGTTCAATCTGTGCAGTTACTTTTCCATCGGTAATGGTGGCTGTTGATCCGTCGGCGCGCTGGGCCTGGCCGCTAAATGCTATAGTAACTATATCCTTGTTGGCATCATAAGCCGTGATAGTATAGTTCATGACAGGGCCGGGATCCAGATTCGATGACTTATATATATTGTCCACACTGTTAGGAGACTCCATATAATAAAAGGCATTGAGATAATCATCTCCGGCAACTCCCGACTTATATTGTTTCTGGGTAAAGTTCAGGTCTACCAGTGACAGTATCAGGTTAAATAAAAATCCAGACGTCTTCTCCGCACCAAGCATACTGAATGTATAGCTATTATTGGACTGCAGGTAGGTATTCATAGAAGCACCATCTAGCAGTAAATTACCGCTATAAACTGTATTGCCCTCTTTGAAGGTCCATGTATTTACATTTGTACCGAACGACTGCTGATTATTGGAGGAATCTTTTGAACAGCCAAAAAGCACTGCACAGGAAAGAATGATCAAAAAAATTCTTGTTCGCATGATCACAGGTTTATTCCTACAAATATATTTTTGAATCTGAAGATTATAAAGAAGATATATACTTTTTGTTCCATACAGGATGGCAAAGAAAAGCCAATACTTTCGGGTGCACTCTAAACTTTTGCTTGGTAATGAAGTGCAAACCTGCACAACATCAACAATATGAATGATACAGGTCAGGGAAAGTACACGGTTTAATTACAATTTTTGCCATTCAACTCCAGACATGGCGAAGTATTCATTATTCTTGTTATTTGCTTTATTGAGCATTAACCTCTTTGGCCAGGAGGGCCCTACCAATAAGATCAATGTTGGCATTGAGCAGGATGTATTGCCCTATGTAACCGGTGGTTATTTTGCGGGGATATGGGTAGGAAGGGACCATGTAAGAGCACGGCTTATAACGGCCAAAGTAAACAAGCCAGATTTCATTATTAAGGAAGGATTTACCAATAATAAAGTCAAGGCCTATGCCTTACTACTCGATTATTTTCCCAAAAAAGGGTGGAGTGGATGGTGGGCAGGCATGGGATTGGTTTACTGGAAAAATAGCATACAGACAGACCAGAAGATCAATACGGCCCACTATAAAAATTGGCTGATCAATGGAAGTGTAGGATATAACTATAAATTGTATAAGCACCTGTATGTAAGTCCCTGGGCTGGCATGCATATAAAAGTGGTAGGTGATAAAAATGTAGTAGTGGATGATAAAATTTTTAAACCTGCTCTGTTGAATCCTGAAGCTTCTATAAAATTGGGACTATTCCTATAAAGAAGCTGCGCTGGTAGTCTGGCTTCCCATTAATATACATACAATACCTGGTGTCTTCTGGATGAATCAATTTACAATGCATTTATTATTTTATCCCCTAAATAAAACCGGTTATATCCAATTATAAGCCGACTTTTAAGGCGGGATCCTCCTCTTTATATATTGGTTAAGTAGCAGCCTGTTCTTGTTGAATAAGATCAGGACCAATTCGCCTCCTTTTTACCAGTTTATATAGTAACAATTGTAATTGGTTATTTTACATCATAATAATGCATCTAATGAATCCAAAAGTTGATTTTTATTTTGTAAAAGAAGGGAAATGGCAAAAAGAATTGGAACAATTAAGAAAGATTGTACTAGGCTGCGGGTTGATGGAGGAATTGAAATGGGGATGTCCCTGCTATACATTTGAACAGGCGAATATTGTTTTACTCCACGTGTTTAAAGAATATTGTGCAGTATTGTTCTTTAAAGGTGCTTTGTTGAAGGATACTGATGGAATCTTGGTGCAGCAAACTAAAAATGTGCAGGCCGCACGCCAGGTAAGGTTCACCAGTTTACAGGAAGTAGTTAAAACAGCCCCTGCTTTGAAAAAATACATCTATGAAGCTATTGAAGTGGAAAAGGCTGGCCTGAAGATGCCCCTCAAAAAGACGGAGAAGTACAGCATACCTGAAGAATTTCAAACAATGCTGGATAAACGTCCTGGATTGAAAAAAGCTTTTAATGCCCTAACCCCTGGACGGCAGCGGGCCTACCTCTTACATTTTTCTGCACCCAAACAATCCAAAACACGTGAATCAAGGGTGGAAAAGTCTATACCGGCCATTATGAATGGGAAAGGTTTAAATGAGTTGTAAACACTTGCTTTATAACTGTATAAACCTTTATTACCCTAAGGTTAGAAAAGGACTACGCATTATTACTGGTTTGCTTTATTTTGATCATTTTTACATACGCGATCACTTACTTTAACCAACACATACTGCCATGAAAAGAACATTATTGACCACACTGGTACTTGTTATCACATTTGGCCTTGGATATGGATTCAGGTCATTGACACCAAACAAGTATGGGCAAGCTGAAGTGAAAAGGGTGACAGGGATAGGGGGCATATTCTTTAAATGCAAGGACCCCAAAAAAGTACGAGAATGGTACAAGGTACACCTGGGATTGCAGACCAATCCCTATGGATCAGTGTTTGAATGGCATCAGGGCGATGACTCTACCAGGAAGGGATTCACACAATGGAGTCCCTTTGCAGAAACCACAAAATACTTTGCACCTTCAACCAGGGAGTTTATGATCAATTACAGAGTGGCAGACCTCACCGCCCTTGTAGAGCAGCTAAAAAAAGAAGGCGTCGTCTTAACAGATAGTATCCAGGTATTTGACTATGGCAAATTTGTTCATATCCTGGATGTGGAAGGTAATAAGGTAGAACTTTGGGAACCAAATGATATAGAGTATGAAAAGTTGGGACAACAAATGGGGGTTCAAACAACCAAATGACCAGAACGATATAGTATCATCATAGTACCGCAAACTTCATAATAATTCGTTTCCCCGCATAGCTGTAAAGTAAAGGAAGCCAGTTGCCCCTATTGGTATGGTGCTTGAAAGTCTAACCCCATAAGCTACCAGTTATCAGCCTTAATGACCAATTACGAAATTATTCGTTGTTTTACAAGTAAAGCTGCTCATCTTACCGGTTCATAATACCTATCTATGATTCAAAACTTTTTCAAGATGGCATGGCGTAATGCCATGCGCCAAAGAGGATATGCTGGCATAAATATCCTGGGCCTGGCCATAGGCATGGCTTCCTGCCTATTGATATTGCAATATGTCTCTTTCGAATTAAGCTATGAAAACTTCCAGGAAAAAAAGGATCGAATCTATAGAGTGCAGCAGGATCGTTATGATAAGGGTATTTTAAGTACACGCTGGGCAGCCGGAGCTTATGCTGTTGGAAACTCTTTCAAAGATGCCATTCCTGAAGTAGAGGATTATGTAAAAGTATTAGGACGTGGACCGCTCCTGACAGAGGTAAAGAACCAACTACTAAAAATTGAAAAGCCGTTCTTTGCCAGTGCTTCATTCTTTTCCGTTTTTACTATGCCGGTGATCTCCGGCCAGGCTGCTACTGCTTTGAAGGAGCCATTTACCGCTGCGCTTTCTGAAACCACTGCAAAAAATATATTCGGAACTACAGATGTTATTGGTAAAAGCTTCCAGGTAAATAAAGAACAAAATTATACGGTTACCGCTGTTTATAAAGACGCACCCTTTAATACACAGTTGCGACCAGACCTGTTGCTTTCCTATGCCAGCTTCATCAAAATGATGGGACCTGAAAACAACCCTGAAACAGCATGGATGTGGGATGGTTGCCTGACCTATTTATTATTACGCCCGGGAGTGGACCCAAAAGTGGTGCAATCAAAATTTCCACAGATCGTGGAAAAAGCAGTGGGTACGGAAATGAAAAAATACAATGCTTCTGTTACCTATTCATTGCAACCCTTGCAGGATATTCACCTTTATTCCAATTTCATGGGTGAACCTGCATCCAATGGGGATGGCAAGACCGTTTATCTTTTATTAGCCATAGCATTTTTTATTGTGATCATTGCTTGGGTCAATTACATCAACCTGGCTACTGCCCGTGCCATCAACCGGGCAAAGGAAGTAGGCATTAGAAAAGCCATAGGCTCCAGTCGCAGGCAATTGGTCTTTCAATTCCTGTCAGAGTCGGCTTTACTAAATGGGGTTGCTCTTATATTATCTGTAATTATTGTTTTGGTAAGTATACCTGGCTTTAATGCATTATCCGGCCAGGACCTTTCATTTTCTTTATTCCTGAAGAGGGGATTCTGGCTTGGGTTATTAGGATTATATGCACTTGGTGTTTTACTTTCAGGCTTATACCCGGCATTTGTATTATCAGGTTTTAAGCCCATTGAAGTATTAAAGGGGAAAATGGTTAGCAGTTCCTCGGGTAATGTGTTGCGGAAGTCACTCGTGGTATTTCAATTTGCCGCTTCACTGTTTCTTTTAATTGGCACCCTGGTGGTGTTTAAGCAGATTCAGTTCATGCGGCGGCAATCCCTGGGCATGAATATAGACCAGACACTTGTCATCAATAAGCCATTAGTAGGCAGGGATTCCACGTATTTACAACGGATGACAGCATTTAAACAACAGCTACAGAACCAAACAGGCATTGCAGATGCTACAGTATCTACCAGCATTCCAGGCGAACCTGTTGATTGGAATGCAGGAGGCATCAAACTGGTAGGCGCAGAAGAATCTACACAAAAGCAATACAGGGTGATAGGTGTAGATTATGATTTTATAAAGATCTATGGGTTGAAACTCATAGCAGGCCGTGCCTTTTCAAAGGATTATGGTGACGATGTGCATAATGTAATTTACAACAGGAGTGCTGTGGAATTGCTAGGTTTCCATCAGCCGGAGGAAGCCATAGGGAAAAGAATAGATTTTTGGGGTGATCAATATACCATAAGCGGGGTAGTAGAAAACTTTCACCAGCAGTCCTTACGGGAAGCTTTTGAACCCCTGATCATCCGGCTCATACCTGATGTGTCAGGGTATCTTTCTATTAAAACCACCTCTCAGGGATCATCAAAGGCTATTGCCTCCATCAAATCTTTATGGCAGCACTTTTTTCCTGGAAATACTTTTGATTACTTCTTTCTCGATGACCATTTTGATCAGCAGTATAAAGCAGACCAACGCTTTGGTCAAACCTTCTTATTGTTTACCATCCTGGCCATTTTGGTGGCCTGTATGGGCTTGTTCGGACTGGCGTCATTTACTACGCTACAACGAACAAAAGAAATAGGAATCCGAAAGGTCCTGGGGGCTTCTGTTGCAGATATCCTCAAGCTGTTATACCGAGAATTCGCATTGCTGGTATTGATAGCATTCCTGGTAGCCACACCTATTGCTTTGATCAGTGTATCAAAATGGTTACAGGGCTATGCTTTCCGTACTTCCATTCATTGGACCTACCTGGTATTACCTTTCGTGGTCATTATTATTATTTCTCTTGTTACAGTTAGCTTCCAATCTATAAAGGCAGCTATTGCCAACCCTGTAAAAAGTTTGCGGACGGAGTAAACCAATTCAATAAATAAAAGAATTTGGTTCAACTATTTGTTAGTGGGTACCCTTGTGGTACCCACTTGCAATAGTTCCTGCCTTTTATTAGATTCGCCGGTGAAATAATGTAATGGAGTATTAGTACCCATTTTGTCTTCGCCTTCATCTCTAACTGCCCATGAAAAGAACATTACTGTTTAAGATTTTAGATGTATTTCTCATACTATTAATGGCTTATAAAGTATGGCAAATTCTTTTCAGAATATATGCAATTGTTACAGTAACACGTGTGCTGCAAGGCAATGAGTTGATACGACCACAATTATCCTATATCGGCCGGGGTATGAGGTGGGAAAACAAGGTAAATATTGTCTCTATACTAACCTTATTGATTCTTTTATCTACATGGTTTTACATAAAATACAGATCCGCACACCGGGCCACTCATTTACAATTGACCTATAAACCTATATGGGCAGTATTCTCATTTGTGATCCCTGTATTCAATCTTGTGGCCCCATATAAAATAATGTCTGACCTGTGGATAGTTCAAAACAAGGATATGTCAGCTGAAAGGACAGGAAAACTTGCGATTAAAACATGGTGGATATTGAGTATAATCGTTTTCGTTGTTTCCAGGCTATTAAGGTCACTTTCTGAAAAGGCCGAAGGTTTACAAGGCTTCCTGCAATTTGAATATTATTACCTTCTTTACTTTGCCTTTGTACTGCACTACATTTTACTTACCAGGAAGTTGGTAAAAATGATGGGGCCTTGACAAGCAGGTGATATCTTATTCTGTAATAGATTTAAAATTGATGACATGGCTAATCAAAAAAAGATATCGGATCAAGAAGAAGCTGAATTATTGAAAACATTGAAAGCCCGCTTTGAGAAAAACAAGAATCGCCATAAGGGCATTGTGTGGACTGATGTAGAGACAAGGCTCAAAGCACATAAGGACAAACTTTGGTCCCTGCAACAAATGGAGACTACAGGTGGCGAGCCGGATGTAATTGGCAAGGATGCTAAAGGCGGCTATATTTTTTACGATTGTTCCTTTGAAAGTCCTAAAGGCCGCAGAAGCCTTTGTTATGACAAGCAGGCATTGGATTCAAGAAAGGAATTCAAGCCTGAGAATAATGTTATGGATATGGCCAGGTCAATGGGTATTGAACTTTTGACAGAAGCCCAGTACAGGGAACTGCAGCAGCTGGGAAATTTTGATTTGAAAACTTCCAGCTGGTTGCAAACACCTGAAGCCATCCGCAAGCTGGGGGGTGCCATCTTTGGTGATTACCGTTATGAGCATGTCTTTATCTACCACAATGGGGCTTCCTCTTATTATGCAGCCAGGGGTTTCCGGGGGGCATTAATAGTGTGATGAGCATAATACGCATTGTGGCAGAGTTTTTTTGCAGTCCAAGCCCATTTCTCCTTCTGCCTGTTTCTTATGCTCTGCGTACCTTTAGTAAATGGGTAATGATCCTGATTATCGCATTCCTTCCAATACACGTATTGGTCATGTGCATTTGAAAGTGTCCAACCTGCAACGTTCACTGGACTTTTATTGCGGCCTGTTAGGCTTTGAGATAACTACCACCTATGGTAAGGATGCTGCCTTTATATCTGCCGGCGGCTATCATCATCATATAGGGCTGAATACATGGTACAGTAAGGATGCCCCGCCTGCTCCGGGCAAGTCGCCGGGTTTATTTCATACTGCTATTTTGTATCCTACCAGGAAAGACCTGGCCATTATCCTGCAACGACTGCATCAGCATCACTATCCCCTTATTGGTGCTTCTGACCATGGTGTCTCTGAAGCACTTTACCTGGATGATCCTGACAAGAATGGAGTAGAATTATATTGGGATCGGCCTAAAGAACAATGGCCTCAAAAGCCTGATGGCTCCCTGGATATGTACACCCGGCCCCTGGACCTGGAAAGCTTACTGAAAGAATTAGGTTAATGCACTCTTTACCTATATGCTTGACCGTTGAAATGTGGCTGCCGGGGATCAGGTAACTTTATGTTAGAAAAGCATGGCTATGCTACAGAAAGTGGTCTCATATCAAATAGCCGATTCAATAGACGTGAAGAGGTTCAGTGCCAGTTTCAATGCGGAATTATATTACCACGATCAGTCGGAACTTTTTTACAGGACCAGCACCGAGCAATATGTATATGTCTTTAAGTACGGCGCTGTATGTTTTTTAAACTATGGAACGAAGGAGATCGAATCATTCCTGCAATTGATATATCCCTATTGCAAGAACCTTTTTGAAGAAAGCCTGACAGATGAATTCCTGGTGCAGACGGAGGCAAAGGAATTAAGAGTCGGCTTCAACCAGATAGAAATACCCTCAGCCAATATTGAAGTGCTTCGGCTGGTAATGATGAATGTTTCGCAATCCGTGGCGCTGGATTATTATGAGGTGCTTACAAATAAGCTACTGGCTGAGACCAATACTCATACCCTCAGGCTGGTCAATAAAGGGAAGCTTGGACTATCTGGTAAGTACCTCAAGGTGTTCATTGGTAAGACGCTGTTACTACGTAACCGTATTGCCGAGAACATTTATGTTTTTGATTCGCCTCCGGAAACCTGGGAGAATGAGAGTCTCAACAAAATAGATGGAGAATTGAAAAGAACTTTCGACCTGCAGGTACGTGTGCGAACCATAATGGAAGGGCTCAGCATTATTAAAGACAACCTGGAGCTTTTCAGAACATTAATGCAACACCGTTATAGCAGTATGCTGGAGTGGATCGTGATCATACTCATCCTGTTTGAAGTGTTGAATGTGGTGATAGAAAAACTGTTTTAGAGTTTGTAGTTCTTTAGGTTGAACCATTCACTTTGAAAGTATCAATCTTTTTCAACCTGTTCAATATAGCTAGGTATATGTCATGAGGTCAATAAAACCACTGCGCCTATAGCTTTTTACTTTTTACTTTTTACTTTGTTTTCCGCCCCACAAAACGGATCACAGAGGCCTGGCCATTATGGTACAATCCTTCGTGCAGCTCAATTTCTTTTTCCTTCAATTCTATAACCTCATAGTTAGGAAAATCGTGGCTGATCTCTTCAACAGAGAACAATGATGCAATATCTTTTGGGCCACCCACCTTTTCATCCCTCTCTATAAAAGCAATATGGCTTTTACTGAATGCCTCAAAGATAATAGTACCGCCTATTCGTAAATATTTGTCCAGTTCCCGGTGCAGGGCCGACTTAATATCTGCCGGGAAATGCGCATAGATCAGCGCGATGGCATCAAATTGTTCTTCTTTATAATCCAGGGCTTGCAAAGTGCCCACCTGGTAGTCAATAGATACCTTATTTTTCTCTGCAAGCTGTATTGCTTTCTTTTTTCCCTCAGCGCTGATATCAAAGGCAGACACCTTCCATCCCTTGCGGGCAGCAAACACCGCATTCCGGCCTTCGCCTTCAGCAGGGAAAAGTATGCTGCCTGCAGGTAATTTATGTAATTGTTCTTCCAGGTATTGGTTGGGTTCTTCGCCATAGGCAAATGCTTTATCCCGGTACCTGTCATCCCATCTGCTTGTCCAGTTATCTGTCATGGTGTTAATTTTTACTGGGCAAATCTACTCTGATTATAAGGGTGTTCTCAATATTTTCAAAAGGAAAGTAGTATTCAATAAACAGGGTCAATGAATAGTCCTGTATTTTAGTAAACTGAACGCTAAGTCATGAAAAGATTATTCAGTATTTTCTTGTTGATATTGATAAACCTGTTGGTGCATGCCCAGCCCATTCGCTTATTGGTGCGGGGCGATGATATGGGCTATACTCATTCCGGAAATAAAGCGCTGATCAAATCTTACCAGCAGGGCATTGAAAGATCTATCGAGGTCATTGTTCCTTCTCCATGGTTTCCGGAGGCAGTGAAAATATTAAAGGAGAATCCGGGGGTAGATGTGGGCGTACACCTGGCCATCACCAGTGAATGGGAAAATATCAAATGGAGGCCATTGACGGATGCCAAAAGTCTGTGCGACAGTAATGGCTACTTCTTTCCAATGGTCGATCCCCATAAGGCTTACCCGGGCCAGTCACTCAAGGAAAACAAATGGAATATTGCTGATATAGAGAAGGAGTTTCGTGCCCAGATAGAACTCGCAATGAAGAATATACCGCGTATCAGTCACCTCTCTTCGCATATGTGGTGTACCGAACTGTCGCCCGAAGTAGCAGCCATGACCCGAAGGCTGGCTAAAGAATACAAGATTGATATAGACCTTGATGAAAATGCAGTAGCTTATACTGGCTATGATGGCCCTTCAGCTACCAGTGTACAAAAAATTGCCAGCTTCCTGAAAGGGTTGGACAAATTGCAACCTGGTAAAACTTATTTGTTCATAGATCACCCGGGTTATGATAATGAAGAGCTAAGGGCTGTATTTCATAAAGGGTATGAAAACGTGGCCAGGGACCGGCAAGGTGTCACAGACCTGTTTACCAGTGCAAAAGTAAAAGCCTATATAAAAAAGAAAGGCATAATACTAATTGGATATAAGGATCTGCCTGTCAAAAACCAGTGATCTTCCTCAGGATCTTTTTGAGGCTTCCTGGCTGTTGTTAGCAATAGCGTTAGAGGGTTTTACAGGTCCCTTTATCAATTGCACACCGTTTAAAGGCACTATTACCTGTTGGCCATTCAGAAGTTCGGCAATGTATCCCTTTGAATGAACAGCCAAAGGTACAAGCAGGGTATTAGCGGGTATAACACTGCCATCAGTAGCTTTATCTTTTTTGGTCATCTTTAAATAGCCGGCCAGGGACCTGGCCGGCAATTGCGGTGCTTCCTTCGATTCTTTATTGACAAAAGGCAGGGGGTTAATAGGGCCTTCAGAAGTATATACACCAAAATGAAGATGGGAGGGCGTATGCCGGGCATTACCAGTATTGCCTACCTGTCCCAGAACATCACCTTTTTGCACGGATTGCCCTGTTTCCACCAGTTGCTTATCAAGGTGTGCATAATAGAGATAAATATTTTTATCGTTGACTTTCATCCATACCACTTTACCACCCAATCCTCCCTCTTTAACCCCAGTTACTACGCCATCCACAGCTGCAATAGCTGGTGAGCCTTTTTTGGCGAAAATATCAATGCCTTCGTGTTTTCTTTTTCCGCCATCGCGCCTGTCGCCCCAAACGCTTTCTACCCTGGCCTTTGGATCAGTGACAGGAAATCCCAATGAAGGACCAATGGATATGGTAAGGTTGTAACCACCTGTGCGGAACAATTCGGGTTGTAACCTTAAAATAAATGGGCCGGTTTCATCTACGTCGAAATTGAAGGTAGTAGTAGCTGTATCTGCGGAAAGAACAGGCTCTGATAAACTACCGGCTCGGAATAAGTCAACATACATGTTTAAGCCAGGCTCATTTTTATGGTTGATAGTAAAGCTGATACGTTCACCGGCTTGAGCTGTGAACTCCAGGCCCAATGCACGGGCCTTATCAGCATGGAAATAGCCTTGTTGGCTGTATGGAATCTCTATGGAAGCTGGATTGGACAGTGCTTTTTGCGAAGCCGCCAGCCATTGTCGCCCTTCAGGTGTTTTCTCCAGGTCTTTATCATCCAGCTTGTCTGCATATTGTTCATGTGGGGTCTTTTTTCCAAACAAACCCTTGATGGGCGAACTGCAGGCAATAACCATGGCGGAAAGCAGGAGTAATAAGGTAAGTGTATTTTTCATAGTCAGTGCGCCACCATCAGCAAAGCTGAAGCCGGAATTCGTGAAGAAAGTATTAAGGATGTCTTTAAACAGCCATAAAGCCTGTGCTATCCCTGTTTACAAGCATTCTTCACTCATCCTGGAAATTCCTGGCCCTGGGAATTATTTTGCAAGCCGGATCTTTCACAGGAAAGATAAAATGATTTCTTACTGCTATTCGCTTTAATAACCGTAGCCCCTAACATGCCAACTTTATGAAGAACAAATCTGGAAACATTAGCCATAAAAGGCATTTATACATATCAATACCTCTGGCGCTGGTTCTCCTGGTCTTATGTTATTACCAGTTCATTTATCAATCACCAAGGGTAGATAAAGGGCTGTTAAAGCCCGGGCTTTCTTTTACAGGCCATAAGGAAATAGTTACTGCAGTCCGGTTTTTACCTCATGACTCCTTACTGGTAAGCTCCAGCGTGGACCATACAGTTAAACTGTGGAATCGAAGCACATGTAAAGTAATACAAACTTTCTCCCAGCCTGAGGGTATTGCTTATATGGACCTTAGTGCGGATGGGAATTATGTGGCCACAGGAAGTTATGATTCAAAGGTGCGGTTATTTCGTTTGAGCGACGGAGCTTTACTAAAAGAACTAACTGGCCACCAGGGCACTGTATGGACCGTGGCTTTCAATCCTGATGGCACTAAACTGGCCAGCGCTGGTGACGACAAGATTGTTCGCATCTGGGAAATTGGCACGGGCCGCTTACTACACCAGTTACCAGGGCATCAAAGAATCATCTGGTCCGTAAGATTCAGTCCTGATGGAAATCAACTGGCTTCCTGCAGTTTTGACGGAAGTTTTAAAATATGGAATGTTGCGGATGGGACATTGATCCTGAATAATACTTCCCATACGGAAACAGTGGTAGATATCTGCTTCAGCCACGATGGAAAGCTGCTTGCCAGCACCAGCGATGATAAAACCATAAGGTTATGGAATACAGGTAACTGGAGCTTGTCCAGGAAAATGTCTGTGCCTGAACATGTTCAGGCAGTGGCTTTTAGTCCGGATGACCAATGGCTGTTAACAGGAGGCAGGGATAAACCTATGATCGGTGAGCTGCTTCAAAATTTCTTCGGGGACTCCAGGGTCAACAAAGGCGTTTCCGCCAGGTTATGGAAGGTAAATACCGGTGAGTTGCTTCAAACCTTTGCGCACCACGCCAATGATGTAAATGACGTAGCCTTTAGCCACAATGGCCATATTATAGCCACCGCCAGTGCTGATAAAACGGTGGAAGTCTGGAATTTTGCTCGTTAATCATCGTTGAAATGATGTAGCCTATTCTGTAACTTCATGATGTCAGCAGTTCTCAGTAAAGAACCAGCAATGTATCCAGGCATGTATCTATACAAAAGGGTGGTCCAGGCTAAACTGTTTATAGACAGTCATTATGTTGAACCCATTGACCTGGATGATATCGCAGATGAGGCCCTGTTCTCCAAATTTCATTTCATCAGGCTTTTCAAATCGGTCTATGGCCAAACCCCTCACCAATACCGCACCCAATTGCGAATAGAGAAAGCCATGGAGCTTCTTGGTGCGGGACAATCAGTTAGTCATGCCTGTTTTGATGTAGGCTTTGAGAGCCTTGGATCATTTACCATGCTATTTAAACGGCGTACGGGTTTAAATCCTTCATTGTATCGTAAAAAGATGATAGAAAGGACAATGGCTATCAAAGAGCAGCCTTTATATTTTATACCCGGATGCTTTGCGGAACAGAAAGGGTGGAAGAATAGCAATTTTGAAGAAAACAATGCCTGATAAGTTATCCAATTTGCGGTTTCAACTCTAAATCAACAAGTATGATCACTAAAATGAATCATGTCAGCATTTTTGTTTTGAACCAGGACAGCGCCTATGATTTTTACGTCAATAAGCTTGGCTTTAAAGTGCATACAGATGCTTCCATGGGTCCAGGCATGCGCTGGCTCACCGTTTGTCCGCCGGCCCAACCCGAACTGGAGATCACACTCATGGCTATCGATGAAGGAATGATGTTTAAGGGTGAGGCCGCCGCCCAGATGCGGGAACTGGTAAAGAAGGGAACCTTTGGTTTTGGCGTGTTTGAGTGTGATGACCTGAAAGCCACGTATGAAGAACTGCAGGCTAAGGGGGTAGTGTTTAAAAAGCCCCCCACCAAAGAGTTTTATGGTTACGAAGCATTATTCCTGGATGATTCAGGCAATTGGTTTTCATTGGGCGAAAAGAAATAGTACTTAACGGAATAGGTCAATATAGTGTTGCATGGGAATGGCCAAACCTTTTATATCAGGCAACTACCACTTATCAAAAATGGTGGCATGCCCAGCCATAAACCTTAGATTTGCGACACTAAAATTGTATCATGAAACGATATGCCCTGCTAAGTTTTTGTTTTTTAAGTTTTACCATTGCTTTTTCACAGGAGGCGCCAAAAGAGGTTTCTAAAGAATACCGGGCTACCCCTGAAAAGATCAACGACCTGGTTCATACCAAGCTTGATGCTCGCTTTGATTATTCCAAATCACAATTGAATGGCAAGGTCTGGATTACACTGAAGCCCCATTTTTATGCCACCGATTCATTGGCCCTTGATGCCAAAGCTATGGATATCAAATCCGTGTCTATTGTAAAGGGCACTAAGAACAACCCATTGAAGTATACCTACAATGGCTGGGTACTTAATATACGTCTTGATAAGACATATAAAGGTGGCGAGCCCTATACTGTATATATAGACTACACCGCCAAGCCTAATGAATTTACAGGCAAAGGCAGTTCTGCTATCACAGATGCCAAGGGATTGTATTTTATTAACCCATTGGGTAAAGAAAAAGACAAGCCTACACAGATATGGACCCAGGGAGAAACGGAGGCCACATCCGTATGGGTTCCTACTATTGACAAGCCTAACCAAAAGACCACGAACGAGATCCTGATGACCGTTCCCGCAAAATATGTGACCCTAAGCAATGGTAAGTTGGTGAGCCAGAAAACAAATAGCGATGGCACCCGCACCGACCATTGGAAAATGGATCAGCCTCACTCGCCCTACCTTTTCTTTATGGGTGTAGGTGATTATGCCGTAATCAAGGATAAGTACAAGGATAAGGAAGTAAGCTATTATGTAGAAAAGGAGTATGCTCCTGTAGCACGCAAGATATTTGGATTGACACCCGAGATGATCGCCCTGTTCTCACGTCTTACAGGCGTAGATTTTCCCTGGGTGAAGTATGCGCAGATCGTGGGTCGTGATTATGTGAGCGGCGCTATGGAAAATACCACCGCCACCTTGCACCAGGAATCGGCCCAGCAGGATGCACGTGAACTCACAGATGGCAACCGTTGGGAAGAAGTGATTGCACACGAACTGTTTCACCAGTGGTTTGGCGACTATGTGACTGCAGAAAGCTGGAGCAACATTACTATGAACGAATCCTTTGCTACATTGGGTTCACAGCTATGGAATGAATTCAAATATGGCAAAGATGAAGGTTATGCAGAACGCTATGGTTCCTTGCAGGGTTATTACAATAGCAACAGCGAGAAAAAAGATCTAGTGCGTTTTCATTACAACAACCAGGAAGATGTATTTGATGGTGTAAGCTATAATAAGGGTGGAGGCATTCTGCAAATGCTGCGTCACTTTGTAGGTGACAGCGCCTTCTTCAAATCATTGAATCTATACCTGAACACCAATAAATATAAGAATGGCGAAGCACAGCAGCTGCGTCTGGCCTTTGAAGAAGTAACTGGTAAAGACCTTAACTGGTTCTTCAATCAGTGGTACTATGGCAATGGACATCCAAAGCTGAACGTAGCCACCAATTATGATGCAGCAGCTAAACAGGTGCGCATGGTGGTGCAGCAAACGCAGGATAGCAATAACTTATTTACGCTGCCGGTAACTGTAGATGTATGGTCGGCTAATAAGCCTACACGCTATACGGTATGGGTAAAAGAAAAAGCTGACACTTTTAATTTTCCTTCAGCCACCCAGCCGCAATGGGTAAGCTTCGATGCCGATAAGATCCTGGTAGCTCAGCGCACTGAGAATAAATCTCTGGATGAATATGCCTATCAATATGCTCATGCGCTCAATTATATTGACAGGAGAGAAGCAATTGATGTAGCTGCTAAGAATGCCGCGGAAAGAACAGCTGCACAAATTTTAGAGATGGCCATGAAAGACCCGTTCGCTGGCCTGCGCAGCTACGCCATCAGCAAGCTGGATATGCAAAAGGAGCAGGTGCGTACTATGGCTGAAAAACAACTGGCAGAAATAGCTGTAAAGGACAAAAGCCGCCCTGTAAGGGCTGCTGCTATCGCTAAGTTAGGCGATCTGAAATCTGCAAACTATAAAAGCTTGTTCCAGGCAGCTGTCAACGATTCTTCCTACAGCGTTGCAGGCAATAGCCTGGAGGCCTTAGCCAAGATTGATAGTGTAGCGGCCTTCTCAGAAGCTAAGCGCTTGATGACACAGCCTGCCAAAGGCAAGCTGGGAAGCACTATCACTAAAATATTGATCAAGTATGGTGATGAAACTTCCGCTGAAGTGATCCTGAAAAACTTTGAGGACATGCCCCTTAGCCAGGGTAAGTTTGAGGCCATCAGGCCACTGGCTGATTTCCTGGGCAAGGTAAAATCTGCCACTACATTTAAGAGAGGTGTTGATGATATCCTTAACTTAGTAGCCCAGGTTCCGGAATCATTCCGCGACCAGGTAGCAGGTTTTGTAGAAGGCTTGCTGCGCAATGTACAAAAACAAAAGACTGCCAATGGCCAGTCAGAACTGGCAGAATACATTGAAAGTACATTATCTAAAAAGGCATTCTGATCATTTGGTTAATAGTAACGAGCCATCTCTTAGGAGGTGGCTTTTTTTATTAAGTAAAGTCAAAAGTCAAAAGGAAAAATTAAAAAACTTTGATTGAAGGTCGTTTATTAGGTGTAGCAGTAATTCATTATCGGGTTTAGATCTTCGGTTATAGTCCCAACTGCGAACATGCTTTTTCTTACCTGTCTTCCCGATGTAGAAGGGATCTGGGGTAACCAATTAAGCGATAATGGACATAATAAAGCTGGTTCACCTTCTTAAAGATCAAACGACTTATGCTACAGCGCATACCCAACCTGGTTATACTATACATACAATTACATAAGTGGTAATTCGCTCCGATCATAGTCCACTTAGCTTTGCGGAAAAAATGAAGATGAAGTTTTTTGGTTCAGTTATCTTAGTTCTATCCCTGCATATTCATGTAAATGCACAGGTAGATACCATAAACACCACTAATCATAAATTAAATACCAGCCTGTTAAAAGAGGGTAAGTCCACTTACGTAGTTTATTTTGAAGATAGCCTGGGCAATCGCATTACCAGCGCTGATATCTGGGACAGGACCATCCGCTTCACTACAAATGCTGAAGGGAAGAACATTTACCAGTTTGAATGGAGCTGGTATCGAAAGGATACACTTATCGGGCATATAGTGGCTACGGGTGACAGGCAAACACTGGCGCCGTTTACCCATAAGGCAGAATATCATAGAAGGCCGTTGGTATCTTTTGCCTTTGCCAATAATCTGGTTACTGTGCCGGTAGAAGCCAGGCGCACGGCTGCTGATAGTTCATTCAAAGTTCTTTTAGATCCGCCGGCTTTTGAGTTTCCCATGGACCTTGAAATATTTCCAATGCTTCCTTTTAAAAAGAAAGGACAGCAATTTGCCATTGCCTTTTATGAGCCGGGCACCAAAAAAGCGGATTATTATAAGCTCACAGTTTCGGGTAAAGACAATCTATTGCTTCCCGGTGGCTTACAAGTGCCCTGCTGGCTATTGCACGTAGATTATGCGGCAGGGAGTTATGCTACTTTTTGGATCGCCGATAAAACCAGGGAAGTGGTTAAAATGCAGGAATATTATAAGGGTCGGTTCCGGTATAAGGTAAAACTATTTTGATGATGAAGCAATTGTAATGAGCCGGAATTTTCCGGCTCTTCTTTTTGACAATTGCACTAACTTAAAAGAATGAACAGCGTAAGACTCCTCCTTATTTCATCCATGACCTGTTTAATGGGATTCTACACTTCTGCCCAGGAACCTGCAACTTCTCCTTTTGACACCACCATCTATGGCCGGAATGCTAAGGTGGGTAAGTATGCAAAGATCCGTGGTATGAACATGTATTACGAGACCTATGGCAAGGGAGCACCGTTACTCATCATTCATGGTAATGGTGGTTCTATCAACAACTTTCTATACCAGATACCTTATTTTTCCAGGAACTATAAAGTGACCCTGGCCGACAGCCGCGCACAGGGTAAGTCACTGGATGCGGGTGATTCATTGAGCTATGAAATGATGGCAGATGACCTTAATGCCTTGCTCGAGTCTCTGCACCTCGACTCCTGCTATGTGATAGGTTGGAGCGATGGTGGTATCAATGGCCTGTTGCTGGCCATTCGTCACCCCGATAAGGTAAAAAAGCTGGCAGTCACCGGCGCCAATCTCTGGCCCGATACTACGGCAGTTGATCCTTTTGTTTATAATTGGGCGATGCATTACAATGATACACTGGCTAAAATGGAGCAAACCCCTCAAATAAAAAATGCCCGAAAACTGGCGCACTTACTATCCTACGAGCCGCATATCAGTATAGAGCAATTGCATACCATTCAATGTCCTACTCTGGTCATTGGTGGTGACCATGATGTGCTGTTACCCAGGCATACACTGCTGATTGCGGAATCCATACCTAAATCTTATCTATGGATCCTGCCCAACTCAGGCCATTCCACACCTATTTATTACAAAGACCAGTTCAACCAAACCATTGCAGATTTTTTTAAGAATCCTTATCGCAAAATAGAAGGAACCGGAAGATTTAATTGAAATAGGAGCCATTGTCTGAATTCATGTTAATCGTTCGGCTAAGGATGCATTAGTTATCGGCCATAAAAATGAAACTTATGGAGGAGCATGAAAATAAATCCCACTTAGTAAGCAATGAAATCACATGGCCTTCGGAACTGGATGCTTTGCAGGCTGACCCGGCGCATCATCAATTATTATTTGAGAATGATAAGGTGAGGGTCCTGGATACCTGCATATTACCTGGCGACAGTACTCAATTGCATACACACCGTTACCCTGCAGCGTTGTACGTCATCAGCTGGTCAGACTTTATTCGGTATGACGAAAAGGGAAATGTATTGCTTGATTCCAGAACGCTTACCAATCCGCCGCTTCCCTCTTCTGCCTTATGGACAGGCCCGCTGGGGCCGCACATATTGAAAAATGTCGGCCATTCCAAACTGCACATCATCAGCACAGAGATTAAAACTTAGTTTGAGAATCTTAGGATGCAGATCAATGCCTTTTAAAATACTGCACTTCTCTTTCATGCTTTTTAGCAGCCTCAAGCGAATCAAAGGTGCCCAGGTTCTTGCGTTTATGTGTCTTAGAATCTGTTTTTTTAGAATACAGGCGGTACTCACCGGACTTTAGTTTGCGTATCATAATTTTTTTATAGATACCTGCTCAAACTTCGTGCAAAAACCCGGTGAGCGCCGGTTTAAAATACCCTTTTCTTATTGGGCTTTGCACCCATAACGAACTGTAGGGTACCGCCTTTCATTATGTCTTCCTGGGTGAGGTACAATCTTTTCAATTCCACGCCATTCAGTATTGCCTTTTGCACATACACATTTTTATCCGACTGGTTCTTGGCCTCTATTGTAAAGCTGTTGCCATTCTCCAATTGTATCACTGCTTTGTCAACCGCAGGACTGCCCAACTGGTATTCGCCAGAAGCGGGAGCAAAAGGATAGAACCCAATAGTCGAAAATATATACCAGGCACTCATCTGCCCGCAATCATCATTGCCCCCCAGTCCATCTGGTGTAGCGCCATATTGCTTCTTCAGGATCATGCGTATCCTTTCCTGTGTCTTCCAGGGCTGGTTGGTATAGTTGTATAAATAAGCCACATGATGAGAGGGTTCATTCCCATGAACATATCCTCCAATGATGCCTTCGCGGGTAATGTCTTCAGTTTCTTCAAAAAAATGATCGGGCAGGTGCATGGTAAACAATGAATCAAGGTGGGGTACAAATCTTTGATTGCCGCCCATAGCCTGTATCATTCCTTTTGGATCCTGCGGCACAAATAAGCTGAAGTTCCAGGCGTTGCCTTCAATGAAGCCCTGGTTGTTGGTAGAAAGTACATCAAAGTTTTTGCGAAAGCTGCCGTCACTCAGGCGCGGACGCATAAAGCCTATGGAGTTGTCATACACATTCCTCCAGTTTTGGGAACGCTGGTTAAATTCTTCATACAATTTTTCATCTCCCAGCTTCTTTGCCAGTTGGGCAATGCACCAGTCATCAAACGCATATTCCAATGTGGTGGAAACTGAAGTGCCTCCTCTTTTGTCTTCAGGTACATAACCTAGCTTCATATAATAATCCAGTCCATCATAAAAGCCTTTGCGGGCTGTTTGCACACAGGCGTCGAGAGCCTTACTGGCATTGATGCCTGTATCGCCCTTAATGATAACATCTGCAATTACTGCCACACTATGGTAGCCGCTCATACACCAGTTTTCATTGGCATAATGGCTCCATACAGGTAGCATGCCTTCTGCACTTTGATCATAATGCGCCAGCATGGACCGAACCATATCGTTATTGCGCTGGGGCTGCACTATGGTGAACAAGGGGTGCAGCGCCCTGTAGGTATCCCACAAGGAAAATGTAGTATAATTGGTGAACCCATTGGCCTGGTGGGCATTCTGATCAAGTCCTTTATAACTGCCATTCACATCCATATATACCGTTGGACTGATAAAGGCATGGTACATAGCTGTGTAAAAGTTTACCTTCTCATTCGCATCCTTTGTAGTAATGGCTATTTTATTCAGCTCCTGGTTCCATTGCTGTTTACCCTGTTGATATACCTGGTCAAAATTCCATCCCGGTGTTTCGGTTCTTAAATTTTCCAGGGCATTGGCAGTGCTTACAGGGGAGAGGGCAAATTTGAGCATGATAGCTTCCCCTTCATTGGTCTTGAAATCAAAATAAGCCCTTATCTGCTCGCCTGCTATTTCAGGAAAGTTGCGCGATTGGTTGAATCGCCTCCAGAAGCCACTGTATTGAGGGTTTTTGAAGTTCTTATTGCCATAACTGGTGAAAGGTTTGGAAAAGCTCATGGCAAAATATACGGTGCGGGTCCTGGCCCAGCCAGCGGTTTGCCTGTAGCCGGTAACCAATGTGTCATTCTCCACCCTCAGGAAGGTCCATGTATTCTTATCATCATAATTATAAATGCCATGCATCAGGTCAAGGATGATGTGTGCGCTATCCGATTTAGGAAAGGTGTACTTATGAAATCCTACCCTGGTAGTTGTCGTGAGTTCAGCAAGAATGCCATGGTCTTCCAGCCGCACTTTGTAATAATCAGGTTTTACCACCTCTGAGCTATGAGAGAACACCGAGCGGAACCCATTCTCTGGATGATCCTTTGTGCCGGGATTGAGTTGTAAGGCACCTGTAGTAGGCATGATCAGGAAGTCGCCCAGGTCGGAATGTCCTGTACCACTGAAATGGGTATGCGAGAATCCAACTATAGTTTTATCATCATAATTATAGCCAGCACAGTACTTATACATGTCGGGGTTGTACTTGCCATTGGTGAACATGGCAATGGTGTCAGTGTCAGGGCTTAATTGCACCGAGCCAAAAGGTACAGTAGCGCCCGGGTAAGTGTGTCCCATCTTCTGCGTGCCTATTAAAGGATTCACATATTGGGTAAGGTCGGCCTGTTGTGCCCCGGCCATGTTGGCTATCAATAAGAGTACAAAAAGGATAATACGCATAAGGCTTCTTTTTAAGGAGGCGTAAAAGTAAGGCCTATACGAGTTATGCTATTACCCTATTTCCATCTTCTTCTTTCTTAAGTCTGGCAAAAAGCCTGTAAGAAGGCCAATTAATGGAAGGAAACCACAAATGCGAAAAATGTATGGGATGCTGGTATGATCTGCAATAGCGCCCAGGATGGCAGAACCCAAACCACCCATGCCAAAGGCAAAGCCAAAGAACAATCCTGATACCATACCGATCTTCCCTGGCAATAGTTCCTGCGCATAGACCAAAATTGCCGAGAAGGCGGAGGAGAGAATGAATCCTATGCAAATGGAAAATGCGGAGGTCCAGAAAAGATTCATATAGGGAAGCAGGATGGTAAAGGGAGCTACGCCAAGGATAGAGAACCAGATCACATATTTTCGGCCGAACCGGTCGCCAAGCGGTCCGCCCAGGAAGGTACCCGCCGCTGTTGAAAACAGGAAAAGAAATAGGTGCACCTGTGAACTTTGTATGGAGAGCTTGAATTTATCGATCAGGAAAAAAGTAAAATAGGAGCTCATACAAGCCAGGTAAAAATATTTGGAGAAGATCAGCACCAGCAGGATGACGATAGAGATGCTTAAGGTTCTGCGGGGAATTTCAGGATGCAGGTTCACCACGGCTCCCGTTGCCCGTGGGCGGATCCGGTGCATGTTCTGCTGGTACCATTTGCCTATGCGTACCAGTACCACTATGGCTGTAAGCGCCAGTATAGAGAACCAGGCAATGTTGGATTGACCATACCGCACCACCACTAATGCAGCCAGCAGGGGCCCCATGGAACTGCCTGCATTGCCACCTACCTGGAAGATGGATTGGGCTAGCCCCCGCCTGCCGCCTGAGGCCATGTAGGCAACCTTGGAAGCTTCGGGGTGGAATACAGAAGAACCTATACCGATCATAGCCACCGATACCAATAGCCAGTGAAAGCTTTGTGCAAAGGACAACAGGATCAACCCGGCCAGGGTAAAGCTCATTCCTGTAGCCAGTGAAAAAGGCTGTGGCTTTTTATCGGTGTAATAGCCCACAAAGGGTTGTAACAGCGAGGCGGCCAGCTGAAAGGTCAGGGTGATCAGTCCCACCTGGCTAAAACTTAAATGGAAGGAGGCCTTCACCAGGGGATAGATGGAAGGGATCAATGATTGTATGGTATCGTTCAGTAAATGCGAAAAGCTGATACTTAGTAATACAGGAAATACCGTTCCTTCTGCTGTCAATGATAACGGGCTTACTATCCGCTGCTCTGACGATCGTTGTTCCATATTCAATAAAATACTTATACTACCTCAAGGGCAAGGTAAATGGAAAAGTTGGTTGATACGTTGGCAAATCGATGTTTGGCAAATTGAAGGGTTGAAAAACCTTTCTCCATCTTTTAATTGTCAATTTTCTCCCTGCAAATTCCCCGGTCTACCCTTTTCAACTTGTCAACCAATTTACTTTTCTTCTCACTGACTCTATACCTGCTCTATACTTTCCTCCTATCTACGCTATAGGAAAGCTATAGGAAAGCTATAGGAAAGCCCAGGATACTCCGTGCCGGCACGGAGTATCGTGGGCTTAGATAGGGAGGAGCTATAGCGTAGGTAGGGAGCAGATATAGCTGAGTTCAGCTTTTATTCACAAGGTTTTAAGCATGATCAGCTTAACGTATAGAGTTTGTAAAGGAAGTTTTCCGGGAGGGTAGATCTTTGGCACCTCAGCCGTTATTATATCATGCTTTGTTGAATTTATTATATGTTAAATAGATTAACTTTAATCTACCTCCTTTTGAAACTACTTCGTATCGTAGATTACCATTTTTCCCGTAAAACACACATGAACAATACTGAACAATTTTGCTGATTGTAATCTGGTGTAATTGTTCGGTATCATTAGCCGTCTCCTGAAATCTTCCAGTGTGCACTCATTGTCAATCAACAGGGATATTTTTTATAGATAACTATGCCCGGATTAGTTAGAAAAGATCAGATACATGACTTCCTAAGGCTATACATGATTTTTAGATTGATGACTGTTTAAATAACTCTTGTTAACCTTTCTTCTTAACACCAAATAGAATGCTTTCTAATTATTAATTAACCAAAACAAAAAAGGAGGTCACAATGAAAAATGTACAAGCTTTCTTTTATTCCATGCTCATCCTGTCAATATTGATGACAGGTTGCAAGCGGGAAGCACTGAGTGATCAGGCCACAGCGGGACAAACCAATGCCCGAGAAAAAGGTAATGCTAAGGCCAAAAAAACTGTCCCATCAGCTGTAACAGAGTTGCTGGTGGCGAGCCTGGGTGGAAGTACCGGTAGTGCGAGGGGACCTGCCGGTGATCTGTTTGTGCCTGATAACAGGGCGGGCACTATCCTGCGCATTGATCCCAGGACTGGTGAACATACTATCTTCGCCAGTGGCTTACCTCAAATGATCCCGGAAGTAGACCCTAATATTGGAGGAATAACGGATGTAGCATTTATTGGGAGTACTGCTTATGCTTTGGTCTCATTGGTGGACGATCCCCTTTTCCCAACTGGCCAGGTCAATGGCATTTATCGTGTAGATGGCCCCGATAGTTATACCATAATTGCAGATATTGGCGCTTTTAATCTAGCCAATCCCCCAACAGGCATTGAATATGAGGTTGCCACGGGAGTATTGTATTCTATTCAACCTTACCGGGGTGGCTTTTTAGTTACAGATGCCCACCTGAACCGCGTGCTGTATGTGACACTTGATGGACATATTGAGATCGTAAGGAGCTTTGGTGATATTGTTCCTACTGGCCTTGAAGTAAGAGGCAACCAGATTTACATTTCACAGGCAGGGCCAATACCCCATCTTCCTGAAAATGGAAAAGTGCTTTCATTTGACTTAAATAGCCAGGCGGTTACCACTGTGGCTTCCGGAGCACCGCTCCTGGTAGATGTGGAATCTGGAAGAGGACAAACTTTATTTGCTCTGTCCCAAGGCATTTTTAGTGGCGGAGTACCGGGTAATCCAGCTTTGCCCAACACGGGTTCACTTGTAAGGGTGAATGCCGATGGCAGTTTTAGTGTGGTTGCTGATGAACTTAATATACCCACCTCTTTTGAGATTATTGATAACACAGCTTATATCGTAACACTACATGGTGAAGTGTGGAAGGTAGATAATATTGCTGATCCACCATATGGCCATGCCCATCAAAAAACGAAACTGGGAAGGCATGGTTGACAATGCGCATTATTGATTAATAATTTTTCCAGAGCCCGCTTGTAAATTGTATTATACAAGCGGGCTCTGTAATGAAATGGGTGGGTTATAATCCTTCATGAGGATAGACGATGTGTTATATTATTTGTAGCTTTTAAAATATCTCATTTTTTTATCGGTTCACCTTCTATTAAGTTCTTATGAAACGTAATTCATTTCTTCTGTTTTGTATGGCTATGAGCGCAATGGCCTTTGCTCCATTTACAATCATGGCTATGCCAAATATTCGCTTCTTGAGGGTAAACGGTACAAGTGGTAGAAGATGAGAAAAGGTAGCATATGACAGCTTCTCTGTATGCCATTCGTAGTGTTTTCCGCATTAGATTCTTAATTTAAACTCCTTATGCATATTTCTGCTTCTATTTTAAATACCTCTGATCAAAACGAGGTCATTGTTACCACCAACAATATTTCCAAAGGCTTAAGTATCCCACCGAAACCAGTGGGAAAGGGTTCTTCCGTTAATGGTGGTGAATTATTGTTCCTGGCCCTTGCTACTTGTTTTTGCAACGACATCTACAGGGAAGCTGCCAGGCGCCAAATGGAGATCGCTTCTGTTGAGGTAAAGGTTTCAGGACAATTTGGTGTTGAAGGCGAGCCTGGTTACGACATTCAATATGAAGTAAAGATAGATAGTAAGGCATCTGAAGAAGAAGTCAGAGAGCTGGTGGTTTTTGTGGACAAGGTAGCCGAAATACACAATACATTACGACTAGGTACCTCGGTGACTTTAGTTAATCATTTAAGTGCATAACACGGAACAGCGCGGGGTGAATAGATGCCTGAAGTAATTAGAGAGGAAGCCAGTTGGTTGAAAGTTGTGCTGAGAACTCTTTTATTTTTTATATATACACATGCGATGGAATGCCTGGCAAGCTTTTCTTTAAAACCCGTTATATAATAGGATACATCGTGCGCGAGAGCAACTTCCGGTAAAAAAATACGTATCTAATAACAGGTATCGATTACTGCGTCACTCCAAACTGTAATGATATGAAAAGCTCTTTTTGTTGCCTGCTGACAATAGGTTGGCTGGTGCTTGCCGGGTGTTCAAAAAATGATTCCGGCTCTACTACCAATAATAACCCTGATCCTGCTCAAACTGTTATGAATGGTACCTGGACAATAACTTCCTATTCTCAGCGAATGGAAGATAAGACATCTTTGTTCGTGAGTTATGTATTTACATTTTCTCCGGGTAATGTGTTGAAAATCTCGCATAATGCAGCGGATGTAACTGGCACATGGTCTTATATACCAGCATCAGTTGGATATTATGGATCCGGGGGAAATAATGCGGCCTTTACTTTAAATGCTGGATCTTCAGAACCATTGGTAAGGTTAAATGGAACCTGGAATATCAATTCGATCAGTACTTCAAATATATCCCTGGTAAATCCTGAGCCTCTGGATAACGAGATACTGGTTTTTACCAAACAATAAACAAAGATTCCCTATCGATACCTGCATAATAAAATCAGCAGCCGCAAGGCTGCTGATTTGTCACGTAACTATATATTGATGATTAATCCTCCAGGTTTCTTCCTCTAAGGCCATCCCTTCTTAATCGTTCCCTGCGTATTTCCTCGGCTTCTTCCTCATTTCGTGCTTCTCTTAAACGGGCTGCATGTATCCGCTCGGCTTCCTCAGGATCCACATAAGAAATGGGTGTTCCTATTTCTTCCTCTCTTAGCTGGCGTTCTGATCTCCGCCTTATTTCCTCCTCTTTTTCAAGGTCCCTGTTTTTTTGCCCGGAAGCATAATTGCCGGTTATATTCCGACGTTGACGATACATATTGTCCTCGTTGAAATCTTCATTATCATAGAAAGCTGCACCAAGGTCTGCATCATCCGAATAACTATCCGTATTACGGCCGAAGACCGTACTTACTGCTTTTTCAGCGCGTGTGCCCAGGTCTTCCTTATTGTACCGGGGTAAAGCTCTCAGTTGGAAGGGAGTGACACGGGGGAGGATCACATCATCATGCCTGGGCTCCAGTTCAGCCAGTCCTATGGGCACTAACACCGTGCGGTTCTCCAGTTCTAATTCTTTACTCTCTTTTACATCCACTACCATATAGCGTACCTTATGGTCCCGGGCATCGAAAATGAGTTCTCTTACTTTGCCCATAAGCCTGCCATCGGCATTTCGCACTTCCCAGCCGCGTATGTCGGGCTGCCCCTTCGCTATTTCAAAATCAGAGCCTCTTAGCTCCTGTAGCCTTTTATTTTTTTTATCTGACATAGTATAAAGTTTAGGAAGCCATTGCTCCCGGTTAAGAATTCATTGCTCTTAGTGCCTCGACGTATCTACGGGGTAATTTCCTGAAGTGTCATGAACCTGGGTGGAATCTGCTACTGTGGTTGTTCCTGCGTTATGAGACCGGTTCCACAGAAAATACGCCACAAGCCCCAGGATGACCAGTACCAATATGATCCAGGGCAGTGGTGAACTCTTTTTCCGTTGTACATCGATATTTGCCATAGCTGTAGAATAATTGTTCCTTGTACTAATTATAAAAGTTATGCCACCTGTAAGTGGGCATAAGATCAACGGGTGCTATCATTAATTTATAAACCGGAAAACTATCTGCTGCCAGGCAACAGAAAAATTGATAGGTGAAAACACGGGGAATGATCCGTTAAAACTCCCTTGTGTCTTAATTTTAGGATGCTCATCTTTGACAAAAGGTCTCAACTTTAAAACTAATTGTTATGCATACAGGCCAACATTATTTCAGTAAAGAAAAATTAAAGGATTTGCTTTCCAGGTTTGATTCCGAGGAAACGAGAACTAAACTGGGTGCTAAAGAGTTAAAAGGTTTTGTTTTCACGGCTGGACGTACACCCGATGGTAAACCCTGTTCTTATGCTTTCCCCGTTTTTTCAATAGCCGATCCATTAACAGAAGGGGATAGCATCATTTACCAGAATACAGACCCTACTACTTCTGGCTGTCCTTATCCACCACCATGTCTTTAATTATTAAGGAGGGTGAAGTTTGGATAAAGTGAACCTGTTTTTTATTTACCTTGATATTACAGCACCATTAGCCGTTTTCCTGATGGTGCTTTTTGCGGTTTTGTACCGGGGCATGCAGTTAATGATCTTTGACCGCATACTGGTATCCTTTTTATTAGGACAGGTGCTGTTGAACTCTTTGGCCAACTTCTTACAGGACCACCAGATCAATAATCATTGGGTGTATCATTTAAACTGCATCACCACCCAGGTAATATTTTCCATTTATTTCTACTACCTGTTCACAGATGCCTATAAAAAGCGACTGGTGCTGTACGGGAGCTTGTTTTTTATCCTTTTCTACGTGGTCAACATTGTGCTGATTCAGCCTTATTATACTTTCAACAGTTACTCGTATGCCATGGGTGCGTTTTTATTTGTGGCCTTTGCGCTCATGAGCTTTTATAGCTGGATTGAAAGTTTGCCTGCTACCAATATATTGCTACTAAAAGAGTTTTGGGGTGCGGCAGGTATTCTTTTTTACTTCGGCAGCTCATTCTTTATTTTTATCAGCTATGAATATTTGTCGGTAGTATCGGCAAAAAATGTCGGTATTTTATGGAAGCTCCATAATGTTTTTCTAACATTGGGCTGCTTTATCTTTTTAAAGGCTATTTTTTCTAAACAATGGATACCAAAATCATCATCGTGATCGGCGCTGCCGTTTTCGCCCTACTGGTGATTACTTTTCTATTTCGCTTCATACTCCTCTACCAAAAGAAATCCATAGCCTTTACATCCGAGAAAAAGCTAATGGAGACCCGTTTTCAGCAGGAGATCCTGTTGTCACAACTGGAGATCCAGGAACAGACACTTAAGAATATTTCGCAGGAGATCCATGATAATATTGGTCAAACTTTAAGCCTGGTAAAGCTCAACCTCAACACCATAGACCTTAACAAACCGACTGTTGTACCTCAAAAGATCAGTAACTCCAAAGAACTGGTAGGCAAGGCGATCACAGATTTGCGCAGCCTGTCTAAAAAGCTGCATACCGATTCGGTAATGTCTGCAGGGCTTTTGAAAGCCATAGAATTTGAGCTGGGCCTGGTGGAAAAATCGGGTGTATTCCAGACCTCATTTAAAATATATGGTGAGCCGGTGCCACTGGATGCGCAAAAAGAATTAATCTTGTTCCGCATTGTGCAGGAAGCTATGAATAATATCATTAAGCATGCACAAGCCAGCACTATTGCCATCAGTGCTAATTTTGATCCCGGGCAATTGCTTCTTTCAATACAGGATAATGGGAATGGATTTGAGTTGCCGGCTGACGATGGAGATATGAACAGGGGTATTGGAATGCGCAGTATGCAGAACCGTGTAGCCTTGCTGAATGGTCAATTTGTCATAGAAACCGCACCTGCGAAAGGCACCCAAATACAAATTTCAGTTCCGGTATGAGTATTACTATAGCGTTAGCGGATGATCATGTACTATTGAGAAATGGGCTGGCTAACCTGTTGAGAGAACTGGATTATAAGGTGGTATTTGAGGCTGACAATGGCAAACAGTTCCTGGAAAAGTTGAAAACATTTCCCAGCCCCCAGATTGTATTGATGGACATCAATTTGCCGCAGATGGATGGCTATGAGACCACACTGTACTTAAAAAATAACTATCCTGATATAAAAGTCCTGGCCCTCTCCATGTATGATGATGAATATGCAGTGATCCGGATGATCAGGAATGGGGCTAAGGGGTACATTTTAAAGGACAGTGACCCTGCAGAGCTGAAAACGGCCCTCATTGATATATCCACCAAGGGGTTTTATCATTCCGACCTGGTTACTGGCACTCTTATTCATACGCTGAATCACCTGGACGATCCTGAAAGCGCCTCCGTAATGGAGAGCTATAAGCTGACGGATAGGGAAATAGAGTTGTTGAAGTTCATGTGCACGGAACTGACCTATAAAGAGATTGCAGACCAGATGATGGTAAGCCCAAGGACTATTGATGGATACCGTGACCAGTTGCTGGAGAAGCTAGAATGCAAAAGCAGGGTAGGGCTGGTATTGTTTGCCATCAAGCATGGGTTGGTGATTGTGTAGTAATTCCGGATATGGCGGATTACTTTAACCATTAAACTCTTCTAAAAACCGCCCCAGGAGAATAAACTAATAGTAATTTTGCCAACATGGAACGCAAACAGGAAGTACTACAGGATGTAGTCATCAAATTTGCCGGGGATAGTGGAGATGGAATGCAGCTGACCGGCACCCAGTTTACCAATAATACTGCCCTTTTAGGATCGGATCTGTCAACTTTCCCGGATTTCCCAGCGGAGATCAGGGCCCCACAGGGAACACTGCCAGGTGTGAGTGGTTACCAGTTGCGATTCTCCAGCGATAGCATATATACTCCGGGAGATACCCTGGATGTGTTGGTAGCCATGAATGCGGCTGCCCTGAAAACTAATCTTAAGAACCTAAAGAAAGGAGGTAAGATCATTGTGAACACGGATGGTTTTGATACCAAGAACCTCCGCCTGGCCAATTACCCTGATGGGGTGAACCCAGTTGAGGATGATAGCTTACAGGGCTATGAAGTGATCAAAATGGACATCACCAAAATGACCCGTGAGGCGCTTAAGGATTACCAGATGGGTACCAAGGAAAAGGACAGGGCCAAGAATATGTTCGTGCTCGGATTCCTGTACTGGATGTATGACAGGGATATGAAGAATACGGAAAAGTTCCTTGAAGAAAAGTTTAGCCGTAAGCCAGAGATACTGGAAAGTAACCTGAAAGCATTAAGAGCCGGTTATAATTATGGTGATACCACGGAAACCTTTACTACGCAATACAAGGTTGAAAAGGCAAAGATCCAGGCCGGTAGCTATCGTAGCATCATGGGCAACCAGGCATTGGCCTATGGACTGATTGCGGCTTCTGCAAAAAGCGGTTTGACTATATTTTTGGGTACCTATCCTATTACACCAGCCTCTGATATTTTGCATGAATTAAGCAAGCAAAAGAATTTTGGCATCAAGACCTTCCAGGCTGAAGATGAAATAGCAGGCGTGAGTGCAGCCATTGGAGCGAGCTATGGGGGACACCTTGGCGTGACCACTACCTCTGGTCCGGGTATGGCATTGAAATCTGAGGCCATGGGATTAGCCATGATGCTGGAGATACCCTTAGTGATCGTGGACGTGCAGCGTGGCGGACCTTCCACGGGTTTGCCAACCAAAACTGAGCAAAGTGACCTTTTGCAGGCTTATTATGGAAGAAATGGTGAATCACCCATGCCTGTAATTTCTGCCTCCACTCCCAGTGATTGTTTTGAGGCCGTATATGAAGCCGTACGTATTGCGGTGGAGCATATGACACCTGTCATTTTCCTGAGTGATGGCTACATAGCTAATGGAGCAGAGCCCTGGAAATATCCTTCCTCTGATGATCTACGGCCTATTCATGTAAGCTATAAAACAGAGCTGGGTCATGGTGAAACCAAATTCCAGCCTTACCAGCGAGATGAGAACCTGGTACGTCCGTGGGCCATACCTGGAACTGCAGGGCTGGAGCACCGCATTGGCGGACTGGAAAAAGAAAATATTACTGGTAATGTAAGTTACGACCCTGAGAACCACCAGTTGATGGTGAAGATCAGGCAGGAGAAGGTAGATAAGATAGCCTTAAATATTCCGGAACAAACTATTGATAATGGTCCGGAAAGTGGCGATGTATTGGTGTTGGGATGGGGATCTACCTATGGTGTGATCAAAACGGCAGTTGAATCATTATTAAAGGATGGGTACAGTGTGGCACATGCTCATTTGCGTTATCTCAGGCCTTTTCCTCGTAATTTAGGAGACATCCTGAAGAACTATAAGACTATTTTGATTCCAGAGATCAATAATGGACAGTTAATAAAGATCATCAGGGATAAGTACCTGGTAGATGCTAAAGGTTATAATAAGATCATGGGTGTGCCTATTACTAAATCTGAGCTGGTAGAAGCCATACAACAATTGGCTACCAAACCCAATTCAGTTCCTGCCTGATAATGTGTGCACGCTAACTAATGATAATAAAAAAGCTCCCTTACCGGGAGCTTTTTTATTGTGTCGCTCATTTAATAATCTATTACTGGTGTAACGGCAGTGGTGTCTGAACCTGCCGTAGTAATGGCTGCAACAGCGAAGGCTATGACGGCCAGAATAAGGCCCCACATAAATATGGTATAGGCAATGCGCAGGTATTTATATTTTTTAGCCAGTACAACACCCAGGTAATATATATCCATCATCATGGTATTGTACAAATATTCTTTATCCTTGATCATCTGGTTCATACCCCATTGGTAATCCTCCAGCTCCATACGGTGAAAGTTTCCAAAGAAGAGCAGGTTAGTCCTTTTATTCCTGATATCTTCTTCAGTGAACCGTCCTTTGGAAATAGAGGGCCGGGTAGATAAAATAGCAAATGTGGCAGCTCCCACACAGGCTGCTACCAGGATACCAGTAGGTATAATATACTGGGGGTAATAATTCAACCTTGAGATCAGGAATGAAAGCGTAACGGATAGAATGATAGAACTAACGGATATCAATATATGCGATTTGCTATCTGCCATGGCACTCAGCTCCAGGTGGTTGTGAGAGGTGGTGCGGAACATGGTCTGAACGCCCCGTTCCGTATTTTTTACATCGGTCGCATTGCTTTTTTTAGAAGGTGCTTCATAAACGTATGGGAAGGCTTCTGTCTCTATTTCTTTTTCTAATTCCTTACGGTCTTTCTTTTTCCGTATTTCATTCAGGTTATCCAGCTTGCGCAGTTCTAATTTTTGTTGGCCATAATCAGTGAAATATTTATGGCTTTCCAGGAACTGGATATTGCCCTTACGCCAATCTTTCCTGGATATCTTTTGTCCCAGCAGGTTTTCCCGTTCTTGTTTCAACAATTGATTGCGGGCTTTAAAATCATCAGTGGCCAGGTGCATCAGGTCTGCATCACATAAGATCTTTTCTAACTGGCTTAAAGGAGACTGGGGCATGCGTGTGGCTAATATGGCAGATGTTACTCTTTGAATAACAGTTTCTTCCACACCCCGTTGCTTTAAAAAATCAGAGGCAATTTGTACTGATACATCTTCATGACCTTCTGCGTGGCCCTGGGTATAGCCCGTATCATGAAACCATGCAGCCAGTGAAAGCACATACCGGTCATCATCACTAAGCTGGTATTGTTCTGCCATCATGCTACAGGCATCCGCAACATCTTCTGTATGATCCAGGTTATGGAAAACAAATTTAGGATCAAGGGTATTATTATAAAGATCTGTAACAAAGTGGCGTGCCGCTGCCAAGTTTTGCTCCTGAGTTTCCGTCATGGTTGGTGCATTGTTTGTATTAAAGGTATTAAATGATAAAGGAGTTATTTCAAACTAAGTGCCTGACTGTGCCCATATGCTTCCTCGTATATGCTGCAACGTTACTGGGTGGCTGTAAACAGCATGGTTATGGTAGCCCGGAAGGATACAATCTTGATAAGCCTAAGGAAATGCAATTGGGAAAAGTTCTCAACGAAATTTCGGGGTTGGCCTATGATGATGCCACAGGTAACCTGCTTGCCATCTCGGACAGTAAGGAAAAGATATTTGAGATAAGAGTAAAAAATAATAAGTTAAAGGACCTTACAGGTAAGGTCATCCCTTCAGGCAGCGACCTTGAAGATCTGGCCAAGGTGGATAATACCGTGTATATACTGCAAAGCAAGGGCATCATAAAAGCGGTAGCGCCTGGGGCTCAGGATTCTACAGGAGTTCAGTCCTACGAATTAGGCATTGGGGGACAAAATGATTTTGAGACCCTTTACTATGATCCCACCGCAGATGGATTGGTGATGATGTGTAAGACCTGCAGCCATGAAAAAGGACACCACATCCGCACTGCTTACCGTTTTGATCTGAAAACCAGGCAGTTCGACACTACGGCTTTCTTCACTATCGCTAAATCCTCTATAGAAGACCTGTTGAAAGATAACGACATCAAGTTTGATCCTTCAGCAGCAGCAATTCACCCTATTAATAAAAGGCTTTATATATTATCCTCTGCAGGTAATCTGCTTGTAATAGCTGATACCCGTGGAAAAGTGGTAGAGGCTTTTAAATTAAATCCCGACAAATTTCCACAGGCTGAAGGCATTGCTTTTGCACCCAATGGCGATATGTATATTTCAAATGAAGGAAAGCAAGGCAAAACTACCTTATTGCTTTTCCCTTACCATGAAAACAAAAAAAACAAATAGCCAGGTATGAAACGAAGCATATCCTCTTTCTTCTTCCTTTTACTTTCCTATGTAGCAATTGCACAGGTTGATAGCATCAACCAGCGGATCTTTCTAATTGGTGATGCAGGAGAACTGGTGGGTAACAAGCAGCCTGTAGTAGAATGGATTAATAAACACGTGGATCTGGATGATGCACGAACCACTTTCTTATACCTGGGAGATAATATTTATCCTTTAGGCCTACCGATGGAGGGGGAGCCTACTTATTCCGAGTCAAAGAAGATCATTGATGCTCAATTGAATCTGGTAAAAGGAAGGAAATCCAGGGAGTTCTTTGTGATGGGCAACCACGACTGGAAGAATGGCAAGCTTGGAGGATGGCAGCAAGCCATGAACCAGGAAAACTATATTAATGGACTGGAGCAAAAAAACATTCAGGCCTGGCCACAGGACGGGTGCCCGGGACCCACAGCGGTAGAGATAAGTGACAAAGTGGTCACTGTTTTTGTGGACAGTCAATGGTTTTTGTATGTACATGAGAAGCCAGGCCCGGGGTCCATGTGTGAATCTAAGACCACGGAAGAGTTTGCTACTGAGCTGAAGGAGATCATTGCAATGCATCCTAACCAATTGATCATCATTGCGATGCACCATCCCATGTATTCTTTTGGGGTGCATGGAGGCGACTATGGATGGAAGGAGCACCTTTTCCCTCTCACTGCTGCCAATCCCAGTTTGTGGATCCCACTTCCTGTAATAGGTTCTATATATCCAATCTCAAGAGGCGTATTTGGAAGCTTGCAGGACATTCGCCATCCTTTGTACAGGAACCTGGTAGATATTGTTACAAAGGCTATGGAGGGGCATCACAATGTCATTCATGTGGCGGGGCATGAGCATAGCCTGCAAATGATCATTAATGACAGCCTGCCATATATTGTAAGCGGATCAGGAATCAATCTTAGCCGCGTGAAAGAAAACAGGAAGGGAAAGCTGTTATACGCTAACGTAGCAGAAAATGGTTTTTCCTTGCTGGAGGTAAGAAAAAGTGGTGCAGTAGAGGCTAAGTTCTATACCGTAAGTAGCAAAGGTCTTGACGATCCCAAGTTTACGCATGCCCTGGATTCTATTTTAGTGGTGCCGGAAAAGGTATCAAAAGACAGCATTCCCAAGTGGCCAGATTCTATAAGGGTGGTGGCCAATTCCAAATTGAAAGGCAATGGCCTGAAAAACCTTTTCATGGGAAAGAACTATCGTAAGGAATGGACCACGAAAGTATCTGTACCCGTGCTTGACTTGGGAAAGGAAGCGGGTGGTTTAAAGCCAAAGAAGCAGGGTGGGGGTAAGC
>JAEZLJ010000032.1 GCA_023415275.1 Bacteroidota bacterium | reverse complement strand
GGAGTAGTAGGCAACAGGACCCTGGCATCCCTTTATGACCTGATACCCTCCTCAAAAGAACCTAGAGCACGGCGGCCTATTGGTGAATGGAACCGGGGAATGATCGTTGTGTATCCAGACAATAGGGTAGAACATTGGTTGAACGGGTGGAAAGTACTGGAGTACCAGCGAGGCGCACCCTATTATTATGCATTGGTGGCCAGGAGCAAGTATGAAAAATGGCCCGACTTTGGAATGGCGGCCAAAGGACATATCCTCATCCAGGATCATGGAAACGCGGTGTCCTACAGGAGCATCAAGATCCAGGAACTAAAATAAAGATTGGAAAACAGGATCTCACTTGTGAAATGGTGAGCATTAAAATATTGTAAACATGTCAGTAAACAGGCGCAAATTCATTACGGATTCTTCTAAAGCAGCTGCTGGAATTTATTTGGGAACCATAGGCATGAGTGCTAATAGCTATGCCCGTATTATTGGAGCTAATGACAGGGTAAATGTAGGCGTGATTGGCTTTTCAGACCGTTTCAGGTTTTCGCATTTGCCTTGCTTCTTAAATCATTATAAAGAATTGAATTTTGATATGGTGGCTGTTTCCGATATATGGAAACTACGCAGGGAGGAAGGGCGCGATCTGTTGCGGCAGAAGTTGGGTCATGATATTCAGGCGCATCAGAATAACGAGTCCTTATATGAGAATAAGGATGTGGATGCAGTGATGATCAGCACGGCCGATTTTCAACATGCCCTTCATACTATAGAGGCAGTGAAGGCTGGCCGGGATGTGTATGTGGAAAAGCCGTTTGCGGAGACCATGGATGATGCCAATGCTGCGTTGAAAACAGTTAAATCATCAAACCGCATCGTGCAGGTGGGATCTCAAAGAAGGAGTGGGGACAATTATATGGCCGCCGCAGATTTTATTCAGCAAGGAAAGTTTGGGCCCATCACCATGGTAGAACTGAGCTGGAATGTGAACCAGCCAGGCCGCTGGAGGCGGCCCGCGCTGGTGGAGAAAATAAAAGAAAAAGATACTGACTGGAAACGCTTTTTGATGAACAGGCCCTATGAAGCCTGGGACCCGAGGAAATACCTGGAGTATCGTTTGTTCTGGCCTTATTCTTCAGGGATGCCGGGCCAATGGATGTCTCACCAGATAGACACCGTGCATTGGTTCTCCGGCCTTGCGCATCCCAGGAGTGTAGTGGCTAATGGTGGTATTTATGCGTGGAAGGATGGCCGCCGCAACTGGGACACCATGACAGCAGTATTTGATTATGGTCCGCAAAATGATCCTTCATCTGGTTTCCAGGTAGTATTTACTTCCCGCATGCATAATGGAGATGAACATCCTGCAGAACTTTATTATTCTAATGGAGGTGAATTGAACCTGGTTACCAATACAGTTTCACCATCCGGTGGACTGCAAAAGAAGTTTGCTGATGAAATGAAAATGCAACTGAACCTGCTTCCAGAGATGAACCTGGTGAGTAAAGAAGTGAAGGTGGTGGCTGCTGCCAATACAGGTGGGGATGCTCTAACGAGTGCACATGTACGAAACTGGATGGAGTGCATACGTAGCCGCAGGCAGCCCAATGCGCCCGTGGAAGCTGGCTATCATCATTCCATTGCCTGCATCATGACGAATGCAGCAGTGCGCACAGGGCAAAAAGCAACATTTGATGAGAAGACCAAACAGGTGATGGCCGGGGGTAAGGTATTCAAGTATTAAAGAACACTATACAAGAATGATCAAAAGGAGATCATCAGTCCTGTATAATTTAATGAATTCAAATAACAGTAAATGCCCCGGAACTTTGCCGGGGCATTTTTTTACTTCATGAATTAATGGATGGTTATGGCATGAACAAAAGCACCTGATGCGTCAAACTCCACGGCATACCTGGTATTGTTAGAATTATTATGACTACATATTCTTTGATAGTCCCATTCTCTGAAAGAAAAAATGCTTTATCAAATTTATAGTTGGGATAGGTTATTGCCACCTAAGCTGCCGATGATGATGACAGTTGAGATATTGTTTACTTGCCATTGGCGATGACAAAATAACCTGATGAGAAAATACGAGGTATAAGACACTTTGTAATTCATGAATGATGACGCATTATTTTACTTCAAATGGGAGTTAGAAATACTAATTTAAATACATTAATAAATTAAAAATGTAAGCTGTTGTTGTAACTACAGATGTTTTGTTTATAACTTACACTTGATTGGGACGACATGAAATTGGGATTTTCTTTTTAGCATTTTCAAATCAGGCTTGTCTTTTGCAGGTGAACAGCCATTTATTCACCAGGTAAATTATCATTAGTCAATGCTTACCAACCATACAGCTATAACGTATCTATGGTAGTTGATATTGACACATTCGATTATAATGCAAAAGTCTTTTACAGTTCATAAAAATAGGTATGTAGAAAGCCTTAGGGGTCTGGCTATCATCCTGGTGGTTTTTGGTCATATCATAGGATCTGATCAATCAGGAGGGATGAAGGTGGACGACCATTCTATATTTCGTTACCTGTATTTTTCTTTAGAATATATCCGTTTACCACTTTTCACAGTTATTTCCGGTTGGGTTTATGCCCACAAGCCCATTTTTTTTTACAATAAGAATGTCTTTTTCAGAAATAAGGTAAGAAGGTTGATGATCCCATTATTAACTGTAAGTACCCTATTGTATCTTTTTAGGATTATTATTCCAGGCACTAATACCTCGCCCGAACTTTCAGATATATGGAAGAATGTATTTTTCCCATATGATATATATTGGTATATCTATTCTCTTTTTTTAATCTTTCTTGGTATCAGTGTTATTGATAGCCAGCATTACTTTCATTCTTTAAAGGGGTGGACCTTCACGCTATTAGTTTCCTTGTGTATTTTATTTTTAAGTGCTGCATACCTGGAGCCTGTACCTAACCTGTTTAGTTTTAAAGGCGCTATTTATTTATTTCCTTTCTTTCTTTTCGGCATCTCTCTTTATCGCTATAAACGTATCATATTCAAACGACCCTATATCATTGTTCTAGGTCTCATTTTTATAGCTGGAATTACCTTACAACAGTTAAGTTGGAAGGGTATAATTCCATTACAGGGACGTATGAGTGTGCTGGCTTTGGCCATAGGTATCACTGGTGTTTACCTGTTATTTCAATTACGAATTAAAAGCAAACCACTTATCTGGATAGGGAAATATGCTTATGAGATCTTTTTATTTCATGTATTCTTTACTGGTGGCACCCGTATTATATTATTAAAAATGGGTGTTGAAAATAAATGGACCATACTCACTATAGCTCTTGGCATTTCCATTTTGATCCCCATACTTTTACAGGAAGTTTTCAGCAGGTCAGGAATCTTAAGTCTCCTTTTCTTAGGAAGGAAAATGCATAAACAAAAACTACAGGTTCTACCTCCAAAGCCTCCTTCGGGGCAGGTTAATACGCCTTTAGGCTACCTGATTGATGACCCGGTATCTTCGAACTGATCTTATTTCTTTGAAACTTTTCCTGGCCAAAGGTTTTATATTCGGTTTTTTAATATAATTACTGTATTTGTTATTCCTGGAAAATATGAGGAATGGGTCAGTAATCTTTCTATATTATATTTATTTCCATATATTGAATGGGAAGCCGGTAATTTCGGCAAACATCCACAATACTTATTAGACAGCTTAAATGATCATGCATGAAAACAATGTTTTTGCTTTGCAGCTTTTTTAGTGTGACCGCAATGGCCCAACAAGGAATTTTAAAGGATCAGTATCCGCAGCCCAGGACCAGTGACCAGCAAGACACTATGTTTGGGATGACTGTAAAAGATCCTTACCGGTGGATGGAGAACGACAGGAGCCAAGAAACGGCAACATGGGTGAAGGAAGAGAACCAGGTAACAGATAGTTACTTGTCTAAAATACCTTTCAGAAATGCTATCAAGGATCGCCTGACTCAATTATGGAATTATGAAAAATATACCGTGCCCTTTCAGGAGGGAGCATATACTTATTTCTATAAAAACAATGGATTGCAAAACCAGTTTGTGCTTTATAGACAAAGTTCATCGGGGAAAACAGAGGTGTTTTTAGATCCAAATCAATTCTCTGCAGATGGCACCACCTCACTTTCGAGTATTTATTTTACTAAAGATGGATCCTTATGTGGTTATATAATCTCTGAAGGAGGATCAGATTGGGGAAAGATCATAGTAATTAATACGGCTACTAAAAAACGTGTGGGAGATACCCTTCAAAATGTGAAGTTCAGTAATGTTGCCTGGAAAGGAAATGAAGGGTTTTATTACAGTACTTATGATGTGCCCACGAATGGCAGCCAGTTATCAGCAAAAACGGATCAACATAAGCTATACTTTCATAAGTTAAATACTCCCCAGGCAGAAGATCAATTGGTGTTTGGCGGTGCACAAACGCCAAGGCGCTATGTGCAGGGATATATTACCCAGGATCAGAATTTCCTGGTGATACAGGCTGCAATTGCCACCACAGGGAATGAATTATATATCCAGGACCTTACGAAGAAGGAAGCTCCCATAGTACCTGTTGTAACAGGTTTTGAGACCACTCAGAATGTTGTATACGCCTCTCATGGTAAATTGTATATCCTAACTAATAAAAATGCACCTAATAACCGACTGGTAGTAGCAGATGTCTCACAACCTGCACCGCAGAATTGGAAAGATATTATTCCTGAAACAAAATTCCCTTTAAACGTATCAACCGGTGGGAATAAGCTCTTTGCGGCATATGTAAAAGATGCTGTTTCACAAATTATTCAATATGATCTTTCTGGTAAGAAGGAAAAGGATATACAGTTGCCTGGTTTAGGGAGCGCAAGGGGATTTGCCGCTAAAAAAGATGCTAAGGAAATCTATTACTCTTTTAGTTCTTATGTATATCCTGTCACTATTTTCAGGTATGATCCTGTTTCAGGTGTTTCCACTGTTTTCAAAAAAGCGAAAGTTGACTTTGATCCTTCTCAATATGAAAGCAAACAGGTTTTCTATACATCTAAAGATGGAACTAAAATTCCAATGATCATTACGCACAAGAAGGGCATTTCGCTCTATGGCAAAAACCCTACTTTATTGTATGGGTATGGCGGCTTTAATGTGAATGTGATGCCGGCCTTCAGTGTGTCTAATATAGTGTTCATGGAAAATGGAGGTGTTTATGCAGTTCCAAATTTGCGGGGAGGAGGTGAATATGGAGATCAGTGGCACCTGGCTGGTACAAAAATGAATAAACAAAATGTGTTTGATGATTATATAGCTGCTGCAGAATACCTGGTAAAAGAAAAGTTTACTTCTCCTCAATATTTAGCCATAAGTGGTGCTTCCAATGGGGGCTTGCTGGTAGGTGCCTGCATGACACAGAGGCCTGAACTTTTCCGTGTAGCCTTGCCGGCAGTAGGAGTGATGGATATGCTGCGCTATCATAAGTTTACCGCAGGTGCCGGTTGGGCTTATGATTATGGGACCGCTGATGATAATGCGGAAATGTTCAGCTATTTATTAAAGTATTCACCAGTTCACAATGTAAGACCTGGTGTGTGCTATCCCTCCACTATGATCACCACAGGAGATCATGATGACAGGGTAGTGCCGGCACATTCATTCAAGTTTGCAGCAGAATTGCAGGCTGCGCAAAGCTGCAACAATCCTATTCTCATTCGAATTGAGACCAAGGCTGGTCATGGGGCGGGGAAGCCAACTTCCATGGTCATTGATGAAATTGCAGACAGGTTTGCTTTTCTTTTTGATCAAATGAAAGTTACTTATTCAGCTCCTGCAGGAACTGTAAAAAAGGTTAATGCCTTTTGATGAATAGAATGCTTATTGTGAAGCCCTGGAATTTCCAGGGCTTTCTTTTTTTGGACGTTACATAAGCGTAACTAATGGTGATAATTACTTTTTATTGCTAAAGTGCATGACTGCATTATTGATTCTGTAAAAGTTTATATGATCATGGTAAGTTAAACTGTTGATTATGCTCATTGAATTTAGCAAGGTCTTTCATTAAGTTGCTAAGAACAAAAAGTTTATAGATGGTCACCTTTCCTTCAGACATTGAAATTGCTCAAAGAGCTTCTATATCCCATATAAAAAATATAGCCGCCAAATTGCATATAAATGAAGAGCAGCTTGAGTATTATGGCCGGTATAAAGCCAAACTTCCTCTTTCATTGATACAAGATGATAAGATCAGCCGGCATCATTTGATATTGGTAACTGCCATGACACCTACGCCAGCAGGGGAAGGTAAAACCACCATGAGTATTGGACTGGCAGATGGAATGAACAGGATCGGGAAAAATGCAATGGCCGTACTTCGGGAACCATCCCTGGGTCCTGTTTTTGGAATGAAGGGCGGTGCAGCGGGTGGGGGTTATGCCCAGGTGATTCCAATGGAAGATATCAACCTGCATTTTACTGGTGATTTTACTGCAGTAGAGCGGGCCAATAACTTGTTGGCAGCCTTGATTGATAATCATTTACAACATCCCAATGGATTGAATATAGATCCAAGGACCATTGTATGGAAACGTGTGATGGATATGAACGACCGTGCCCTGAGAAAGATTGTTGTTGGTCTTGGAGGAACGGCCAATGGTGTGCCCCGAGAAGATGGATTCAATATAACGCCTGCTTCGGAGATCATGGCTATACTCTGTCTTGCAAGGGACTTTGATCACCTGAAAGAAAAACTTGGTAATATTTTTATTGGCCTTACCTATGAAGGCGATCCTGTATTTGCCAGGGACCTGAAGGCCGTTGGAGCTATGGCGGTTTTATTAAAAGATGCCATCAAACCCAACCTGGTGCAATCCCTGGAGGGTACTCCCGTAATATTACATGGCGGACCTTTTGCTTCCATTGCGCAGGGAACCAATTCCATCATTGCTTCAAGAATGGCGCTTTCCTTAGCTGATTATGTGATCACGGAAGCCGGGTTTGCGGCAGACCTGGGAGCAGAAAAGTTTTTCAACATCAAATGTGTTACCGCTGGCCTGAAACCAGAAGCTGTAGTGATAGTTGCCACTATCAGGGCACTAAGACATCATGGGGGAGTGAAAAAAGATGCGTTGCAATATCCAGATATCCATGCCGTTCAAATCGGTATTGCCAATTTGCAAAAACACATTGAGAATATTCAGAAGTATGGTTTGCAACCAGTAATAGCCCTCAATTCTTTTCCTGATGATAGTGAAGAAGAAATAGCATTTGTAAAACATGCCTGTAAAAAAATGGGTGCTGTAGCAATAGTATCAACAGCATTTGCAGATGGTGGCAACGGATCTATGGAACTGGCCAGCGAGATAATAAAAAGTATCGAATCCAAGAATTATCAATTTCAACCCTTATACAATTGGAACCTTTCTGTGGAAGAAAAAATTCATTGTATAGCTACCGAAATGTATGGAGCAAATGGAGTGGAGTATTCACAAAAGGCTAAGCAAGGTCTGAAGGAAATAAAAAAACTTGGTTTTGATCATATGCCAATCTGTATGGCTAAAACGCCTAAAAGCCTCAGCGATGATGAAAAAAAGTTATCCCGTCCACATGACTTTGTAGTTACAGTAAGAGAATTTGAATGGGCTACAGGCGCAGGTTTCATCGTCCCTATCCTGGGAGATATCATGCGCATGCCAGGATTGCCATCCCATCCAGCGGCTGAGCTGATGGATATAGATGCAGATGGAAAGATTATAGGTTTGTCCTGAAACTGCACAGTTTGAATTATAAGAAGAATTGATAGTATTTGTGAGGGCAGATAAAAAGTTTCCAGTCTAATATAAAGCTTTACAAATTTTCTAATTTTAGGAAATGAAAAATGATCCTAAAAAGTTGGCCCTGGCAGGAGCATCCTTATTCCTGGCATTAGCGCTTGCCATAGGGCAATGGATACGAAAAGGATAAACCATGGTTTAATTTAATTGAACCATCGGCAACCTGTAGTTCTGGCCATCCCAAATGATCAGTTCATGGATTTGCATCTTCCAGAACTTTTTAAAGGGAGACTTATTCAGGATCTTGCGTGCTGACATTTTATTTTGCGCATTGATCGTTACCCAAACCGTTTGTATTTCCATGCTTACTGCATAATGTTCAATTACCTGGTCATCTATAAGACTATTGATGTACTCACGGTGTTCCTGGATGATGTTCATGGCTTGTTCGTTCCAGACAAATTCTATTATCGCCAGGTATTTATTCATGTATATATCCCTTATATTTTCCAGTCAACAATTTGATTAGCCCATTCTTCATGATAGGGCGTATTGATCCGGATGTAATTATCAGTATAGCCTTCCATCATACCTGCTTTATCATGTCCCTCAAACAGCACTTTGCGTGTTTGCCCCCTGTGCAGCTCTGTGAAATATTGCATCTTCATATAGCTCAGGTTTCGAAGTGTCTTATTTCTTTCATGACGCAAGGCCATAGGAACAACAGGCTTGATCTCTAATGCCCTGGTATTATCTCTTTCTGAATACGTAAAAACATGGAGGTAGGATATATCAAGTTCGTGTAAAAATTGATAGGTATCCTGGAAATGAGCTTCAGATTCTGAAGGAAAACCTACTATTACATCCACTCCAATAGCACAATAGGGCATCAATTGCTTGATCATTTTAACCCTGTCGGCATATAATTCACGTTTATACCTGCGGCGCATCAGTGCCAGTATTTCATTATTTCCACTTTGAAGTGGAATGTGAAAATGAGGCATGAACTTCTTGCTGGCCGCTACAAATTCTATGATATTCTCATTTAGCAGGTTGGGTTCAATGGAAGATATACGATAACGTTCAATACCATCCACTTGTTCCAATTCCTGCACCAGGCTGTAAAAATCTTCAGCATGTTTCTTAGCACCGTCGGCACCCTTTCCAAAGTCGCCCAGGTTAACACCAGTTAAAACGATCTCTTTAACGCCCTTGCTGGCCAGTTCCCGTGCATTCAGGATTACATTAGCTATACTGTCACTCCGGCTTTTACCTCGGGCCATTGGAATGGTACAAAAGGAACAGGTATAATCACATCCATCCTGCACTTTCAAAAAGGTACGGGTACGATCATTTAGCGAATAGGAGGCATTGAATCCAGACACTTCTTCTATATCACAACTGCTTATTTTGGTAGAATCGCCTTTAGAGAGTTCTTTCAAATGATGGGCGATGTTGAATTTTTCCGCTGCACCAAGCACCAGGTCAACTCCAGGGATATCGGATATCTCTTTTGGCTTAAGCTGGGCATAACAACCGGTAATGACCACCAGGCTTTCTGGTGCTTTCCGTTGAATGCGACGTACCAGTTGCCGGCATTCCTTATCTGCATTATCTGTAACAGAACAGGTATTGATCACATACACATCTGCCTTATCCTCAAACTCTTTCTTCAGAAATCCCTCTGCCTCCAGGGTTCTGGAAAGCGTGGATGTTTCTGAAAAATTCAGCTTGCAACCCAAGGTATGAAAGGCAACTGAGCGCTGTTTTTCCATGAATCCGCAAAGTTAGGCAAAAGGGGGGGATGGCTAAAATCACCAATAGTTATTATGAAAATGTTAAGAGGGCTATGGGCATTACTGGCAAAACCGGGCCTCTTCCTCTTATTGGACTAAAGAATAATTATATTGCTGTTAACTGATGAAAGAAAAAAATGTGATCTTTTCACTTTGCCTGGTACTTGCAGTTCTGGCCATTGTGGTTAGCCGGATTCAACATGAACCTCATAAAACCGAGTTGTTCAACAGGAAGCCAGGCCTGATCGTATATTCGGATGAAGCTACCTGTCAAAAGAAATGCTATAGTTTGGAGGACCAGGATATTGACCGCGTCATTAATAAAGGCATCATCAATTTTAGTCTCAGTGACCGAAATCACAAACCCTGCCCCAGGATCTTGCTACAGGGATTGATTTCGGGTGAAAAAACCCTCCAGGTTAACCTTATACAGTGCAGGGATACTACTACTATTTTATCGTGCATTGTCAAACGGGATACAGCTCATTGCCCCTGCGAGCTGAAGGCGATAAGGTAAAATCAAGTCTATAATTTTAATCAGCCTGATTAATCAGTTTTTTCTGATTCATTTTCCAAAGGGAAACAGATTTCTATCTGGCAACCCCGGCCGGGAGTACTTGTTAACCGAAAGGATGCGTTTAAGTTTTCTGCCCTTGTCTTCATATTAGTTATGCCAATACCGCCTCTTTTAGTGGTCGTATCAAAACCTTTTCCATTGTCACAGATCTTTAAAATAAGGGATTTTTCCTGGCGAATGATCTCCACACTTGCCAATAGAGCATCCGAATATTTAATAATATTATTTAAGCTTTCCTGTACAATGCGGTATAGTGATAGGTGAAGATCCTCTGAAGCAGCGAAATGATCAATTCCATGGTGGAGGTAAATGATTTCCAGGCGTTTGGTCAAATTAATCGTGTTAATTAATTCTTTGATAGAGTCCTTGATTGAGATTTTGCCTAATGTTGGTGCAGATAGTCTTTTCGATATATTCCTGATCTCATTAATGCAATCTTGTGTGTACTGGGTAGATTTTACCAGGAGCTCTTTATCATGCAAATACCCGGTGAGATACATTTCATTGTACAATTTTACCGTGGTCAGGATCTGGTTCACATTATCATGCAGTTCCAATCCCAATTGCGAACGTTCTGCTTCCTGAGCCTTAATTACTGCAGAAGTGATTTCCTTCTGCTTATTCATCAATTCATTGTTTAACAGTTCCTGGAGTTTCACCCTGTCATCGATATTACGGGAGTTGACAAGGATACCTTTCAAGGTTTCATTATCCAGGTGATTGCTTCCTTTCGATTCCATCCAAACCCATTCACCCTTTTTATTTTTGAACCGGTGCTGAACACCTTTAGTAGTCTGGCTTCCATACAAAAGAGTTTGTATTTCGAAAGAGGTTTTTTCTATATCCTCCTGGTGTATAAATTGAAGCGCATTGCGGCCGATCATTTCTTCAGGCGTGTATCCTAATACTGAATTAACATTATCACTGATATAATTGAATTTGCCTTTATCATCAATGATCACTATCAGGTCAGATCCGTTATGGACGAGGGCCTTAAATCTTTGTTCGCTGAGCCTGAGTGCATCTTCTTTTAATTTCTTTTCGGTGATATCCTTAGAGTTGATCACCAGTCCACCAATGGCTGGGTTTTCCACATGATTGGAAACAGTGGTTTCCACCCATCTGTATTCCCCTTTTTTATTGATGAAGCGAAAGGGGGCCACATTAATCATTTGTGCATCTTTGATCTGGTGTAATACTTCAGCTATTCCAACAGCATCCTCCGGGTGAATAAATTCCAATGCATTTCTGCCAATCATTTCCTGGGCATCAAAGCCTAAATGCGCTTTTATATTCATTCCCACAAAAATGTATTTACCAGTCAAATCAATGATGCCTACCAGGTCGTTGCCGTTTTCAACAAGAGACCTGAAACGGATCTCACTTTGCTGAACTGCCAGTTCCCCGGTTTTTTGGATGGTGATATCCTGTAGGGTGCCAATGGTTTTTACTGGGTTTCCTTGTTCATCCCTGATTATTTCGCGGTGCCTGCTGATATATGCCACCTGGCCATCGGGCCGGATGATACGGTATTCATGCTGGGAGTTGACAATAAGATCGGGTTGCAGGATGGTTTGCTTCACAAAAGATAGATCTTCCGGATGCACTAAACTCCAGAAAAGTTCAGAAGTGAATTCAGGATAAATAGTTCTGTCTAATCCAAAAATCTCAAACATGGTGTCCGAGGTATAGGTATAGATGTTATTAATGACATCAAATTCATAATTGGCCACCCTTGCCATCTTTTGCGCTTTTTGAAGCCGGTATTCCACTTCGAATTTCTCAGACCCATTCCTGGCGGTACAATAAAGCAACCTATCTATTGCATCCCATCTGCCCGTCCAGATAATATAAATTATAGAGCCGTTTTTATGAATATACCTATTCTCGAAAGTAGAATAACCGCAATCATGCGTTTCTTGCCCTGCAACAAGTAAGGTCTTTTCAATGTCATCGGGATGAATAAAGTCAATAAATGATTTGCCTGTAATCTCCGTGTTTTCGTAACCTAACAATTGAAAACAAGATGGGCTGGCATAATGGAAATATCCGTTTTTATCAAAAACGAAAATAACATCCACAATCGATTGCAATATTTTAACCGGATCGAGGGGATGTATGGCGGATTGTTTCCTGTTTAGTGTTTCCACAGCCAGGGAATGGTCTTTCATTGGTTCTAAGGTCGTATAATAGTTATACTTATGTATGAAATCTTTCATAATTAAATAGCAAATAATTATTTACTCTTAGGTACAGAGGAGGATTGGAAAGGCAAAACCCAGTTTTTCCAGTTCTATACTCTCCTTATTATCATTATACTTGCATTTCAAAGCCATTCATGAAAAAAGCTGCACCATACCTGGCATTGGTCCTGTTGGCTGTTATTGTAATCTTCCTGAAAAGGTGGAAAGGTACAGACAATAACCTGCCATCTACTAAAAGGGAAACAGGAGTAGTCAAGAAAAGGGACAGGGGTTTTGATCGCACATTGTCCTATATTGAATATACGGCACACGCCAAATGCAGGATGAAATGCCGGAATATCAGCCAGGAAGATATTGAGGACATCATGCGCAGCGGCGAGATCAATTATTCCAAAAGTGAAGTGAACCAGTCACCATGCCCTGTATATGCTGTGCAGGGTTATACTCATGACCGGGAGCATTTGCGCGTGATTTTTGGTCAATGCAATGAAAAGACAAAAGTGATCACTTGCTATAATCTTGACCAGGAATTCGAATGTCATTGCCCGGGAGATCCAGGCACTCCTTACGAAAAAGCGCAGAAAACCTATAACTGATGCAAGCGATCCTCAGGCCTTTCCAATGGCTTTACGTCATCTATGCCTTTGTGCTTTTCGTGATCCTGATGATCCCTGTCTTTATCTGGTCTATCATGGTCCTGCCTCTTGGAAGGATCAGGGCCGGCAACCTTATATATTATGGTTGTGTGGTGTGGGCAGATATATGGTTCTTCTTATTGTTTATCAGGCACCGTAATATTTATATAGAAAAGCCGGTGAAGGACCGATCTTATATTTATGTATTAAATCATATATCCTATCTGGATTCTGCAATTATTCCCAAGACTTTCCGCCATCCGGTCAGGCCTTTGGGAAAAGTAGAGATGTCACGCATACCAGTTTTTGGTTTTATATATAGAAATGTAATAGTAACAGTAGACAGAAGCAGTTCCGCTAACCGTTCAAGAAGCGTCCAGATATTAAAATCAGTATTACGTAAAAATATATCGGTGCTTGTCTTCCCTGAGGGTACATTCAACCTCACCCACCAACCTTTGAAAGAATTTTATGACGGGGCTTTCCGTATCGCCATAGAGACGGGTACCCCAATTAAGCCCGTATTGCTTCTTGACGCGTATTCACGAATGCATTATGCTTCCATTTTCACTTTAAACCCCGGGAAGAGCAGGGCACTGTTTCTACATGAAGTCCCGGTAGATGGTCTTACAACTGCTGATGTGGCACAATTGAAGGAAAAAGTATTTGCAAATATGGAGGCCGCATTGTTAGAGCATAAAGCAAAATGGATATCAGGGCAACCCCAAAAGGCAAAAGCTTGAGTGTTGATGTTTTGAAGACAAACAATCTGAAACGCTCTATACATATAAATCCTGATTAATCTTTGTTCTCCATTATTTTTACAGGCAGGAAATGTTTGCCGAAGTTATCATACCATTGGCCTTACCCCGGAATTACACATGGAGAATACCTGATGCTATGCTTGATGGCATACAGGTGGGCTGCAGGGTGGAAGTAAACCTTGGTAAGAATAAAAAATATGCAGGGGTGATCAAGCGCATTCACTCAGATGAGCCCCAGAGCTTTGAAGCCAAAGAGATCATTAATATTCTTGATCCTGAACCAGTTATCCAACGTTACCAATTGCAGTTTTGGGAATGGATGGCCGAATATTATATGTGCTCAGAGGGTGAGGTAATGGCAGCAGCCTTGCCTTCCCATTTCAAGTTGTCCAGCGAAACCATACTCATTTATAATGAAGAATATGGTGATGATTTTTCCGAGTTAGATAACGAAGAGTACCTGGTTGCTGAAGCATTATTATTAAAACATGAATTGCGATTATCAGAAGTGCAGCAAATATTGGATGTCACACATGTTTATCCGATTGTAAACCGGCTGATTGGTAAAAAACTATGTTTTGTTTGGGAATCACTTAAGCAAACATTCAATGCTAAAAAGGAAAGCTTTGTTTTACTGGAACATGAGTTTGATAACGAGGACAGGCTGTCTGAATTATTAAATAATTGGGGCAGGGCACCGAAGCAAATGGAATTATTGCTTGCCTATCTGCACCTGATGAAAACCCAGGGTGAAGTAACTAAGGCTGATTTGCTAAAAAAAAGCAATGCTACTGATGCGCAATTAAAAGGCCTTGCAGAGAAAGGAATTCTTAGGATTGAAAAAAGAAGTGTGGATAGACTGCATTATGCCCCTAAGGATATATTTGTCGATTTCGAGCTTACACCTTCTCAGCAAGATGCCTTCCGGAATGTTCAATTGTGTTTTGAATCCAAACAAGTGTGTTTGCTCCATGGTATCACTTCAAGTGGTAAAACGCATGTTTACATTAAACTTATTGAGCAATATATACGAAGAGGTCAGCAGGTACTCTATATGTTACCTGAAATCGCTCTTACCTCTCAGATCATCAGGAGACTTCAAAAGCATTTTGGTGGATATATAGGTATTTATCATTCAAAGTTTAGCCAGAATGAAAGAGTGGAGATTTGGAATAAGGTCAAAACAGGTGAACTAAAGATAGTATTGGGTGCCCGTTCTTCCTTATTTCTTCCTTATCACGACCTGGGGTTGATCATATGTGATGAAGAGCATGACTCCTCATATAAACAACAGGATCCGGCTCCCAGGTATCATGGCCGGGATGCTGCTATTTATATGGCATCATTAACCCACTCCAAAGTATTATTGGGTAGTGCCACACCCTCTCTTGAAACTTATTACAATACGAAACAGGATAAGTTCGGATTAGTGGAATTACCTGAGCGCTTTGGTGATGTCAAGTTGCCTGCCATGGAAATTGTGGATACCAGGACAGTCGCTAAAAAGCCGGGTGAGAAAGTGATGTTGTCTCCGCAATTATTAGATGAAATAAAAGCTACTGCAGTAAAAGGAAAGCAAACCATTCTTTTTCAAAACAGAAGAGGGTATGCTCCTTACCAGGTTTGCACTGTATGTGGATGGATTGCTGAATGCAGGAATTGTGATGTCTCACTTACCTATCACAAGTTTTCAAATAAATTAAAATGCCACTATTGTGGGAGTATATATCCCATTACTGCTACCTGCCAGGCATGCGGAAGTGATAAGCTGGTGCAGCGAAGCTTTGGTACAGAGAAAATAGAGGAAGTGCTGGCTACCGACCTGGAGGGTGTGAAAATTGGGCGCATGGACATTGATACCGTCAGAAATAAGAATGCCCATGATATATTGATCCAGCAATTTGAACAAAAAAAGATCGACGTATTGGTAGGTACACAAATGGTGGTAAAAGGTCTTGATTTTGATAATGTGGACCTGGTGGGAATTTTAGATGCGGATGCATTAGTTCATTTTGCCGACTTCAGAGTCAATGAACGAGCTTTCCAGCTAATGGAACAAGTGAGCGGAAGAGCGGGTAGAAGAGATAGTGCAGGCAGGGTTTTGATTCAAACCATCAATCCAAAGCATCCTGTGCTATTGCATGTGATGCAACATGATTATGTGGGCATGTATAATGAGGAAATAGAAAAGAGAAAACAATTCTTTTATCCACCCTTTTCAAGAATTATACAAATTCAGTTCAGGCACAAGGAGAGAGATGTGGTTTCTGATGCTGCCCATGTATTTGCAAGGGCATTGGATGTACCCTATGGCAAATACCTGGTGGGCCCTGCAGAACCTGTTGTGAACAGAGTCAGGAATATGTTCCTGATGGAATTGCTGGTTAAACTTCCAAGAGATAGCCAATTGATCCACCGGTGTAAAAAGGACATCCTACAGGAATGCAGCAAGCTTCATAGTGAAGCACGTTTCAAAAAAGTGGTCATAGTACCCGATGTGGACGCTATATAAAAGCAAGCCCTAAGTTTTTAAGAAATCAAAGATGGCAATTCAACAGAATATCAACCTTAAACCTTACAATACTTTTAGTATAGATGCCAATGCACGTTTGTTCGCCACATTTTCTTCCGTACCAGAATTGGAAACCTTACTTGCTCAATCGCCAGTGAAAAAAACAGATCTTTTTATACTGGGTGGTGGTAGCAATATCTTATTGACCAAAGATTATGATGGCCTGGTATTGAAAAATGAACTGAAAGGAATTGAGGTAGTCAATGAAAATGATGATCATTGGTTTGTTCGCGCAGCCGCAGGAGAGAACTGGCACCAGTTTGTCCTGTATTGTGTGGCACATGGATATGCTGGGGTAGAAAACCTATCCTTAATACCTGGCAATGTGGGCGCAGCTCCCATGCAGAATATTGGAGCCTATGGTGTAGAGATCAAGGATGTGTTCCATGAACTGGAAGCCTATCACTTATATGAAAAGCATACAGTGCAGTTTTCATATAAGGATTGTGGCTTTGGATATAGGGAGAGTGTATTTAAAAACAAATTCAAGGGACAATTCGTCATTACTTCAGTGACTTACAGGTTGAATAAAAGACCATCTTTTAATACAAATTATGGTGCCATCAGGCAGGAATTGGATACAATGGGCGTTACTGAACTGAGCATAGAAGCTATATCAAAGGCGGTTATACGAATCCGTTCTTCGAAGTTACCTGATCCGAAATTAGTTGGCAATGCGGGAAGTTTTTTCAAGAACCCAGTGATACCGGGAGACAAGTTTCGGGTATTGCAAACACAGTATCCTGGCATACCTTCCTTTCCTGTAGAGGAAGGATTAGTAAAAGTTCCTGCCGGTTGGCTCATTGAACATTGTGGATGGAAGGGGTTTAGAAAAGGTGATGCAGGGTGTTATTCCAAACAAGCCCTGGTATTGGTTAATTATGGCAAAGCCACCGGAGCTGAGATATATGATCTGAGTTCGGATATTATTCATTCAGTGCAGGACAAATTTGATATACTACTGGAAAGAGAGGTGAATATTATTTAGGATAGCCAATACTTTATTTACATAGAGCCCCATATAAAGGGAGGTCATTCTTTACAAAAGAACATTATCGTACTATAACTTGCCAATTGAAGGATTATTTTTTGTAATGATAATTCATTCATAGGCAGGTTATACAAATTATGTATATGGTTTAATTGATTAGTTAATAAATATGTAGATTCTCGCTCTTGAATGCCTAAACTGTTACAAAATCCAGTTTTAATCCCGGGGTAAACAATGAGGTTCCTTGCTTTTGATTTTGAGCTCAAATAATTACCTTGGCAGCATAAAAGTTAGTTGAGTCATCTCAATTTGCTTTGGTTAATCCGGTATCATGAAAAATAAATCCATGAAAACACTATTGTATTTCTTGCTGGCTATTGTATGTATAGCTTTCAATATTGAATCCAAAGCCCAGGAGTCTCATCCCGATACGGTAAAGGTGGGCATTTATATCACCAGCATTCATGATATAGACTTTAAGGATAAAGAATATGCCATTAACTTCTGGCTTTGGCTGAAATACAAGAACCGCAAATTTGATTTTCTTCAAAATCTTGAAGTGCCCCAGGCTAAATCGGTATCAAGATCATTTGCTACGGTTGATAGTTCGGGTCCTGAAGTTTTCATGCAAATGAAAATGCAATGCGTGATGAAGGATACCTGGAAGATTGCAAAATTTCCATTCGACAGGCAAACACTGAGGCTTTCTATTGAAAACTCTCAATTTGATTCCCGTTCACTGATATTCATACCTGATTCTGTAGGCAAGCATTTTGATCCACGCTTTACCCTCAGTGGATGGACCATTGACAGTTGTATCATCACCAATGGCATCAAAAAATATGAAACAGCCTTTGGCGATGAGAGCATGGCCACACCTCATACTGAATATAGTTCCTTCAAAGTAAGGTTAGGAATCAAACGTGATGCTTCTGGTTTGTTCTGGAAAATGTTCCTGGGCATGTACCTGGCATTCCTGATAGCCTATGTCTGTTTTTATATTCATGCTGATGGAATGGACTCCAGGTTTGGTCTGAGCGTAGGTTCCCTGTTTGCTGTAATTGGTAATAAATACATCATTGATTCTTCCTTGCCTGAATCTACCTCTTTTACCCTGGTGGATACATTACATGGTCTGACACTGTTCTTTATTTTTGCCATCATTACTTCTACGGCTTATTCATTATTGCTGGTCAAGCAAAATAAGGTGCGCAAGGCTTTTAGATTTGATATGATAGCAGCACAGGTGGTACTCATTTCTTATTTAGTACTAAACATCTATTTTATAGTCAACGCACTAAAAGGCAACTAAGAGAACAAGTGAAAAGTTCCCCGGTTATTTTAACATATACCATTTGCAGTGCTATGTTGTATGTTTGAGTCTTTTATCAAAAATCAGCTTATGAAGAAAATTGTGTCTCTTTTTGTTTTTACTATGATTGTTTCTGGTGCCTATTCCCAGGCAAGATCTATGTATGCAGAATTAGGAGGCCCGGGATTGGCATCTATTAATTTTGATACTCGTTTTGGCAATAAGGAAGATGGTATAGGGGGCAGGATTGGTATTGGTGGATTTAGTGTAGGTGATGGGGACGGAGGGGTATTTATACCCCTGGGATTGAACTATATCCTGAGTAAGGACAGCAAGAATTATTTTGAAATGGGTGCCGGCGTAACACCGGTTATAGGTACTGGCTCAGGTGATTTTGCCGAAACATTTGGGCATATCCTTTTTGGTTACCGCATGCAGCCAAAAGATGGAGGCTTCACTTTCCGGGCATTCATTAATCCTGTCTTTGGAAAAGGCTTTTTTGTTCCCTATTATGGAGGTGTTTCATTTGGATACAAGTTCTGATGCCTACAATTTATATTGATCTTTCAGTAACAGGGCTGAGAAACTATTTCTCAGCCCTGTTTATTTAAAATAAGCTTACCTGGCTTTAATCCATTATAAAAGCTCCCTGCTTTATATTTACATTCAACTTTACTATGTATATGAATAGAAGAATTCCTGCTATAGTTCAGTGCTTTCTAATTATTGGCTTTTTCAGTGCGTCAATAAAAGGCTTTAGCCAGGAACGCCAATTTATACAGCTTCGCATCTACCATGCAAAGGATTCTGTCCAGTTGCAGCAGGTCAGCCAATTTTTAAAGGATGCTTATGTCCCGGCGCTTCACAAGGCAGGACATAAAATGGTTGGGGTGTTTACTCATATTGCTAATGATACTGCCATCGATAAACGTATATATGTATTAATTCCATTTTCCTCTATCCAACAAATTGATAATTTGAGCAGACAATGGGAAAATAAAAAGGAGTTAATGAAGCAGGGCTCCAATTATTTGAATGCCAGCCATAATCAAGCACCTTATGTACGCTTTGAAACCATTTTATTGAAAGCTTTTCCATATATGCCCAAAGTGGCCAAATCCGGGCTCAAGGGCAGTATCAAAGACAGGATCTATGAATTGAGAAGCTATGAAAGTCCTACGGAGGCATATTTTGCAAGCAAGGTCAAAATGTTTAACCAGGGCGGGGAGATAGCGTTATTCAAGCGCCTGGAATTTAATGCTCTTTTTTACTCAGAAGTGGTTTTTGGCAGCCACATGCCCAACTTAATGTATATGACTTCTTTTGAAAATATGGCTGCCAGGGAAGCGCATTGGAAATCATTTGGCAGTGATCCTGAATGGAAGCGACTGTCTTCTCTTCCTGAATACAAGGATAATGTATCTCATATCACTATTGATTTTTTACATGCTACCAGCTACTCCGATCTGTAGTCAATTCCAAGGGCAGTTGTTAAGTTGGTAATCATTGTAGTCTCCATTCTCTATGTAGGTCTGTTAGATATAGTCGCTACCTTCTAGTACTGTTTTCCAGGTGCTCCGGAAGCAAACCTTCTGAATCATTTTGCCCATGCTGCTGCCATTATGGCTAATTTTGTTTCATGAATTATAATCTATCCAGCATCCCCGAGCGTACCACGCAACCTCGCAGTTTTGGGTTGACTGTAATAAGTGACAAAGGAATGAGTATGGCTGAAACTGAGAACCTTTTGTCAGTCAGCAGTGCTTATATAGATATGGTGAAGCTTGCGTTCGGCACTGCATTGATCACACCTAATATTCTGGAGAAAGTAAAGCTGTATCAATCCCATAATATCCCTGTATTTTTTGGTGGGCTCCTTTTCGAAGCCTATGTAATCAGGAATCAATACGAGGACTATATTAAATTGCTGGAACAATTTGGTCTTTCTTTTATTGAGGTCTCTGATGGAGCCATATCTATCACCCATGAAGAAAAGTGTAATTATATCAAAACGCTTTCTCAATTAGGAACTGTGATCAGCGAAGTGGGCTCAAAAGATAAAGACAAGGTTAAAGTGACACCGCCCTATCAATGGATCAATATGATGCAGGCTGAATTAGATGCGGGATCTGCTTACCTGATTGCCGAGGCTAAGGAAACGGGCACTGAAGGGGTCTATAGAAATTCGGGTGAGGTTAGGGAAGGCCTTGTGGAAGAGATACTGACAAGGATACCTGCGGAAAAGATCATTTGGGAAGCTCCTGAGAAAGCCCAGCAATTATATTTTATACGCCAGCTTGGGTGCAATGCTAATTTAGGAAATATTGAACCACGTGAAGTGATCCCATTGGAAACGATGCGTATTGGCCTGCGCGGTGACAGCTTTGACTATTTCCTGAAATATGCCGGAGCTCAAAATGTAAAAGTTCAATAATCTAATTGAACTCATTGATTACTTCCGGGTTTCAGTAACCAGGTAACATGCACAATTAAACATGATCAAATGGCAAGGATTGAATTAAAACGAACAACCGGTGATTTTGGGTTTGAAGTGAGAGATGAGCAGGGACATGTACTTGCTACAGACAGTAGCCTGGAAAATGGAGGCCTCGAATCAGGATTCCGACCCATGCAGTTGGTGCTTTGTGCCTTAGGCAGTTGCAGTGCCATCGATATGGTAAGTATACTTAAAAAGCAACGGCAGGAGATTCTAGATCTTACTATAATTATTGGGGGGGAAAGGGAAAAAGATACAATACCTTCATTGTGGAAATCTGTTACCGTTTCGTTTGTGTTGAAGGGAAATATCGAAAAGGAAAAAGCTGAGAAAGCAGCAAGCCTTTCCATGGAGAAATATTGCTCTGTGGCTGAAACTTTGCGGAGGGGTGGCACCAATATTTCCTGGACCGTCACACTGTCTCCATCCATGTAAAACCCTTTATTCATTAAAGACATCACCCTGCATGAATAAAAGTTTATTCAATGAGATTTTCAACAAGCAGCAACACAAGGAGGTAGTCCCTTCCAATGAGGTCATTGCTGCCTGGGCCTCTCACCTGGTTTGTGCTTTATACCCCGAACTTTCCAAGGTCACTTATGCTTCCACCCTGGAAATAGAAGCGGATTTTCATAAACTGGAAACAGACCTTGTCAAACTACTGAATGCTACCAAGGCTTGCTATGATTGTAATAACGAAGCAGTGGCTCACGAATTTATGGAATGCATTCCTTCCATTTATCGTTTACTGAACACCGATATACATGCCATTTTACATGGCGATCCGGCTGCACGGCATGAATTTGAGGTCATCAGGGCATACCCTGGTTTCTATGCACTTTGTTTCTACCGCATTGCCCATGTATTATTGAAGTTGAATGTGCCACTGTTACCAAGGATATTAACCGAGTATGCACACTCCCGCACAGGTATTGATATACACCCGGCTGCCGAAATCGGTGAGTACTTTATGATCGACCATGGCACCGGGGTGGTGATAGGAGAGACCACCCAGATAGGCAATCATGTGAAGATATACCAGGGGGTTACGCTCGGTGCATTAAGCGTAAATAAGCAAATGGCTTTTACTAAAAGACACCCTACGGTGGAAGATAAAGTAATCATCTACTCAGGTGCTACCATCCTTGGTGGTGAAACAGTTATAGGAAAACATTCCGTCATTGGTGGTAATGTATGGTTAACCAAAAGTGTTCCGCCCGGATCACTTGTGCACCACAATGCAGAAGTGACAGTAGTGGAAAATAAATTCAATCACTCTTAATCAATTCATATGGTAGGTATTTTAGACACGGTTGGCAATACACCTATGGTAGAACTGCAGCAGTTGAATCCCAATCCCGAAGTAAAGATCTATGCTAAACTGGAAGGTAATAACCCGGGAGGAAGTGTGAAGGACAGGCCTGCGCTTAATATGATAAAAAGTGCCCTGGAACGGGGGGATATTAACCGGGAAACTAAATTGATCGAAGCTACCAGTGGCAATACTGGAATTGCCATGGCCTTAATGGCCAGGCTCTTTGGTATGGACATCGAACTGGTGATGCCTGCTTCTTCTACCCGTGAAAGAGTGCTGACCATGGAAGCTTTTGGTGCAAAGGTCACCTTGCTGGACTCTATAGAGATCTGCAGGGATTATGCTGAAGAAAAAGGTGGTACAGGTGGCTATTTTTTGTTGAACCAGTTTGCCAATCCGGATAACTACAAGGCTCATTACCTGACCACAGGCCCTGAGATATGGAAAGACAGCCAGGGAAGTATTACCCATTTTGTAAGTGCCATGGGAACCACCGGCACCATTATGGGTTGCAGCCGTTATCTGAAGCAATGTAATAACGCCATCCAGATCATAGGTTGCCAGCCTACTGAAGAAGCCTCTATTCCTGGCATCAGGCGTTGGCCAGAGGCTTACATGCCTAAAATATTTGAACCTGAATGGGTGGACCGGATTATGGATATCTCTGAACAGGATGCTGTAGAAACAACCCGCAGGCTGGCCAGGGAAGAGGGCATTTTTGCAGGTATGAGCAGTGGGGGCGCAGCTTGTGCTGCACTCAGGCTGGCGAGCGAAATATCATCAGGGTTTATTGTATTTATTGCCTGCGATAGGGGAGATCGTTACCTGAGTAGTGATCTTTTTGGGTAAGACTTTTAAGTAGGTAACTCTACTCATCATCACTTCAATTCATAAAAAAAGCTCCAGGAACAGGGAGCTTTTTCAATTAAATGTTTATCCAAAATCCTCTTCATCGGTTTCATCGTATAAGGAGGAGGACTGAATATTCAGCATGCTGCCCATGAGGTCCTTAAATTCAACTGAAGTCTCCAGTATTTTTTTACTGATCAGGGAATAAGAACTTAACCCATGTAATACAAATTCCATTAGCAGGGCTGCTTCCTTTTCATTTGCCCCCGGAAAGCTTTTTTTCACCAGGGCATGAAGGCCATCTACCTTGTACAATTCATTGATCTTCTCCCTGTCTGTGGTGCCAAACAGCAGGTTCACATGATTGCCTTTGTCAAACCACATTATGATCGACTTATATGGATTGTCAACAGGTTGGGGTGTTTCTCCTTTCCTGGGTGCCCGCTTTTTTAAGGTGTCAGGATTGGGGAAGTATTGTACAAACTGTGATCTGATGGATTTGTCCAAAAGGTTCATGGCCACCTGGTAAGGACCTTCCTGTTCGCCTTCGTATACCAGTTCTATCTTACCAGTTATGGAAGGTATAATGCCAACAAGATCGCTTACCCATACCTGTGTATTGTTTTCCTTATTGATAATGGATCTTCTTTCGGCGGCACTCACTGCATTTTCAAATGCAGAAATAGTGAGCCGGGCACTTACGCCGCTTTTTTTATCTACGAACTCACTACCCCGGGCCTCAAAGGCTACTTGTTCTATCAGTCGCTTTACCAGGTCGCTGATGTTGATCTTTTCCTTTTGTGCCTCGCTTACATCAGCTTCCTGTTCGGTAATGGCCAAAGCATTTTCCAATGACTTTGGATAATGTGTCAATATCTGGCTTTCGATCCGGTCTTTTAATGGCGTCACTATAGATCCCCGGTTCGTGTAGTCCTCGGGGTTAGCCGTAAATACAAACAAAATATCTAATGGCAGGCGCAGCTTGAATCCACGTATCTGCACATCGCCCTCTTCCAATATGTTGAACAAGGCCACCTGTATCCTGGCCTGGAGGTCAGGTAATTCATTGATGACAAAAATGCTCCTGTTTGTTTTAGGTATGATGCCATAATGTATCACCCTTTCATCTGCAAAGCTCAGTCTTAGGTTGGCAGCTTTTATTGGGTCTATATCGCCTATCAGGTCTGCCACACTTACATCCGGGGTGGCCAGCTTTTCTCCATACCTCTGGCTGCGGTGTATCCATTCTATAGGCGTGTCATCGCCCTTTTCATGTATCATTTCCCGGGCATATTTCGAAATAGGCTTTAAAGGATCATCATTGATCTCGCTGCCGGTAATAATGGGCACATACTCGTCTAGTAACTCCGTCATCTGTCTTGCCATCCTTGTCTTGGCCTGGCCACGTAAGCCCAGGAATAAAATATTATGCTTGCTGAGTAATGCTCTTTCTACATCTGGAATTACTGTGTCTTCATAACCAATGATCCCTGTAAATGTTTCTTCTTTTTGCTGAAGCTTTTTGATAAGATTGTCACGTATCTCTTCTTTAATGCTTTTCGACCTGTATCCTGCCTCTTTTAGCTCCCTGATGGTGTTTATATGTTTGATATCCATACTGCTTAACTATATTTATTTGAATCTATCTTTCTTTTGATTTTTAATGATATTGTTTATAACAGGTATGCCTGGTGGGGCCAGCCTATTCCTTACTCCCATATTTATTTAAAACAGTAGCTGTTTCATAAAAGGTAGTCACTCCTGCTCAATAGACTGTTTTCCGTTTGCCACTTTCAAAATCACGGAATATAAAGGCACCAAGGCGGTCAAGGCTTGCAAAATAGGCCTTGCCGTTATTGGTTTCAGTAAACTCCTGCACAAATCGCTGCAAATAAGGATCAGTGGCTATCATGAAGGTGGTGATCGGGATCTTTAATTTTTTACACTGGGCTGCCAGGTTCAGGCACCTGCTCGTCACTTTCCTGTCTAGTCCGAAGCTGTTTTTATAATACCTGCGGCCTATCTTCAGGCAGGTAGGTTTTCCATCTGTGATCATGAAGATCTGCTTATTAGGATTTTTCCTCCTGCGAAGGATATCCATAGCCAGTTCCAGGCCTGCCACCGTATTGGTATGATAGGGGCCTACCTGCAGGTAAGGAAGATCCTTGATCTCGACAGGCCAGGCATCATTTCCAAAGACCACTATGTCCAGGGTATCTTTTGGGTATTTGGTGGTAATGAGCTCACTTAGGGCCATGGCCACTTTTTTGGCAGGTGTTATCCTATCCTCGCCATACAGGATCATGGAATGTGATATGTCGATCATCAGCACCGTGGAGGTTTGTGATTTGAAATCAGTTTCCCTGATCTGCAGATCGTCTTCCTGCATGGTAAAGGATTCCAAACCATGGTTGATCTGGGCATTCCTGATGGACTCTGTAAAATCTATTTGCTCCAGCATATCACCAAACTGGAAGGGGCGAGAGTCTGGGCTCACCTCATCGCCCTGGCCAGGTTTAAAGGTCTGGTGATCACCGGTTTTTGTTTTCTTCAGCTTCCCAAAGATCTCTTCCAGGCTGCGCTTGCGTATGCCTTGCTCTGTCTTGGGGGTGATCTTTATTTCGCCTTTCCCTTCATCATCAGTGATGTACCCTTTGTCCTTAAGATCTTCTATGAAATCACCCATTCCATATTCTTCGTTGGTCAGCTCATATTGCCTGTCCAATTGATTCAGCCATTGTAAGGCCTCGCCCACATCGCCACTGGTATAGGTAAGTAATTGCATGAAAAGATCCAGCAGTTTCTCAAAATTGCTTTTGCCATCCTCATTCGGATCAAAGCCTGTAAAATGAAACCCTTTCATATCCTATACAATCTACAATAATTATGCATTGTTTGTTCATGGCAGTCCGTTAAAGAAAAAACCCCGGGTTTATCCGGGGTTTTATGATTCTGTTGAGGTTTTTTATTTCTTTATGGAGTCCGAGGAGTCCTTTTGTCCGGGATGCTCTGTCACAATGTTACCTAGTGGATTATAACTTTTCTCCATGCTTTCCAGGTACCTGAGGTATTGATCACAATCCTGTTCATCACCTTGAAACGCAGGGTAATAATCAGGTTTCTCACTCTTCAAATAATTATAATAATTCTTCTGATCCGTAAGGTCCTTTTTAAGCGCTTCCCTTACTTTGTTTACCAGGGTAGAATGTCCCGCTTTATACGCAGCCTCCAGGTAAAGCATGGATATCTGGTTGTGCGATTGGAAGCGGCTTACCATAGCATAAGGCAGGTTGGAAGGAAGTAATCCTTTTTCTGCTTTTTCCAGAAGGTTCACAGCTTCCTGTTTGCGTCCCTGGTCGGCCAGGTTGGCAGCTGCCAGGGCATATGTTTGCCTGATGGTCAATAAATGCCTCCTGTTTTCCTCATCAAAATAAACTCCGCGCTGGCTGGCTCCGCCAAAACGGAAAACATTGGTTAGTAAGCTATCTGTTTTATTTACATCCATGGTGCGTTGCTGTGGCTGACGTACAGGAGTCAACCTGAATATCATTCCTTCCTGGCGCAGGTAAGGGCCAAAGCCTATTTCCTGGTAAGGTGAAGTAAAGCAAATAGGACGCTTCCAGTTATTGGCAGCCAAAATATTCAGCATGGTCAATTGATCAAGCGACAGGTAGCTTTTATTCTCAGGAATATCCAACTGTATCTGGCTGCCTACTGAATCAGCAGCATTGGCCAATCCTGATTGCTTCACTGCAGCTGCATCAACCGGTACTGTAAAATGTTTAACAGGGAAAGAGGCAATTGGGTTTTGCTTACCCACCACGTTTTTCATCACGTCAAGCAGGTCATAATATTTATTCTGGTCACCTGTTGGTTCAAACGTGATGTAAGGCACACCGCGTATCTGGTCGGCCGACCATATTACATCTATCGGTGCGCTTTCATTTACTTTATAGCGCAACTGGTTCACATACCAATCTATTCCAAGCAGGCTGGTATTTAGAATGCGTATGTCTGGGCGTACGCCTTCCACTTCCTGTGCATACCATAAAGGATAAGTATCATTATCTCCAAATGTAAATAGTATGGCATTGGGAGGGCAGCTATTCAGGTAATCCCTGGCTATATCCGGAGCCAGTGTTTTCTGACTGCGGTCATGATCGTTCCATTCCTGGAATCCCATGATTGCGGGTGTTACCAGGCATAGGAGTGTAGCTGATAAGGCAGCTACTCTAAGATTTGTTTTGCCCGCTGCTCTTACCACGTAGGTGATAGCTGCGGTCACTGCTGCAAACAATAATCCACCTAGCACAGAAGCAAAGAAATTACCCCCGCTCATGTGATTGAGATCGCTGAGCAAAAGAATGATGAAGGTGGTCAGGCTTCCGTACAGCAATACATTGGTAAAGTTCTTTTTGTCCTGCACTTCCCTGGCCATTCTCACCACGGCCACTACCGCCAGTCCTATCCAGATGGCAAAGGCATAAAATGAGCCGGCGTAGGCATAGTCCCTTTCACGGGGCTGGTTACCAGGTTGGTTCAGGTAAAGCACAATGGCAATACCGGTAAAGAAAAAGAGCAGGAAGGTTACGATCCAATCCCTGCGGTCCCTGAAGAAGTGAAATACACAACCGAGTATTCCTAATATGAAGGGTAGCAGGAACATTTTATTGGTGGCCTTGTTATCCTGTATGCTTTCGGGAAGCTTGGACTGGTCGCCAAGACGCATATCATCCATGAATTTGATGCCTGATACCCAGTTGCCATCACGGATATTGCCGCTGCCCTGGATATCATTCTGGCGGCCGGCAAAGTTCCACATAAAATAACGCCAGTACATGAAGCCCATCTGGTAGGTAAAGAACCAGTTCAGGTTCTCTCCGAACGAAGGGATCTTCACAGCAAGGGGAGTGCCTGGCTGTAATACCTGGCCTCTTTGCACGCGGGGTGCAAAGTCATCGGGTACATCATAGCTATCAGGTTTACCTGACTGATCCTGGGTTTGAATAACACCATCTGCCACCGCAGTCACAATACTCAATTGCTTGGCGGTGATCACAGGCAGGTTCAACCAGGACATATAGTAATCTGCATGACCCTGCTCGTTACTACCATCCCAAACGCGTGGGAAAATCTGCACATCTTTTGAGTCATATTCAGGTTCGCGGTCACGGCCTATTTCCACATATTCGTGATCTCCCTTGGCGTACCTCATTTTGCCTTCCTTTATACCCGTAGGCTGGGCAAGGAAGTGTGGTCCAAAGAGAATAGGTTGCGATCCATATTGTTCACGACCCAGGTAATACACCAGGTTCATAGGGTTGTCCACGTTGTTCATGTCAATGGAAGGATTCGCATTCGAACGTTCCATGGTAGTGATGTAAGCGGAATAGCCCAGCATCATAAAAGAGAAACACCAAAGTCCCAGGCGCAGGTAAGACCAGCCCTTCCTGTTGGCATAGCGCAGACCCAGCCATACCAGGAAGCCTATCAATACAAAGAAGAAAATAAAGCCTGAAAAGAAAGGAAGGTGAAAACTGTTGACAAAGAAGATGTCAAACTGGCCCGCCAGTTTTACTGTCCATTGAATAACCACTACCTGCACCACACCTACAATAAGGCAACCTATCAGGAAGGCCCATATGGCACCATTGCGCGTATAATTGTAACGCTTATAATAATAGATCATCATTGCTGCAGGTATCACCAATAAACCCAGCAGGTGAATGCCTATGGAAAGTCCCAGTGAAAAGAAAAGAAAAACGATCCAGCGGTCAGCACGGTTCTTCAATACAAGGTTGTTGCCTGCAGCATCGTCCGCTCTTTCCCATTTCAGCATGGCCCAAAAAGCCAGCGCAGTAAAGAAGGAAGAAAGAGCATATACCTCGCCTTCCACAGCACTGAACCAGAATGATTCAGTGAATGTATAAGCAAGCGCACCTACAATACCGGCACCCATAATGGTATAGGTTTGCTGGCCATCGGGCTCCTCGCGGAAACCGGTTACCAGCTTGCGGGCAAAATGTGTAATGGTCCAGAAAAGAAATAAAATAGTAAAGCCACTGGCCAATGCATTCATAATGTTCACAGCCTTGGCTGCACTGGCAGGGTTATCGCCAAACAGGATGATGAAGAACCTTCCCAGCAACACAAATAGTGGAGCACCGGGAGGATGCGGCATCTGTACTTTATAGCAGGCGGAAACAAACTCACCGCAATCCCATAAGCTTCCGGATTTTTCAGCAGTAAGTATGTACGTAAGTGAGGCGATGACAAACACTACCCAGCCGGTAATGTTATTGACTTTTCTGAAATTCATACTAAGATGGTTGGTTCTTTATTGTATCCCTTATTGTACATCTATAGGCAGGGACGTGCAAAAATAGGGAAGGAGCTAAATTAAAGGGAAAACAATAAGGAAAAGGTTAAAACAACAGGTAAGGAGCATACCTTGTACAATGGGTAGTTTGACGGGGGGATACCAACTCATGCAGTATGAGAGATGCCTTGCTTCAGCAGCTAGATCAAATGCTGGCTAAGGAACGTACCGTCCAGGCTTCTGGTTTTTGAGCAAACTTCTCCTTTGTCTTCTTCCAGGTATCATCAAAGAAATGCGAATTACGGTAATGATCCAGGTGTTCTTCCGAATGCCACCAGCTATAGGTGAAAAAAGTGGCTGGATGTCGGGCGTCCTGCCAAAGCTCCAGGTGTGTGCAGCCCTCAAAATGGCGGATCAGGTCTTGCCTTTCTGCAAATAGCTCCTGGAAAGCTGAAATTTCTTCTTCGCGGAATACCATTTTCACTACCCTGATGATCATTCGAAATATACTTTAACGGTCTGGTAAAACAAGCGGTTTTGCACCATTACAGATACCTGCTGGCTGGTTTCATTATATCCTTTCAGTCCAAACAAACCAGCTGCATTGCCTTTATTGATTGCGATCTCCATGTAGCCGGCACTGTTAAACAGCACCAGCTTTTCACCCTGGGGCACATCGGCATAGCTGCCGCTGATCCGCTCAATGACCTCATCTCTTTTAAATACGATTTTAAAGCGCCTGCCCTTGCGTTGTGCTTCAAACTGATCCTGGGTGATGTTTACAATAACATTCTCAAAATGATCTATAAAAATGATCTGGCCTTCTATCCAGTCTTCACCCGATGTGGGGCGTAAAGGATTCTTTTCAAGGTAAGGGGCATCGGGGATACCAATATTCATTAAAGGCTCTCCATTCATCAACTGGGTGATGGCCCTTGCTGCCACGTCAATACAATAAAGGGTGTTTTTGATAGCCGACTTTCCCAGCGGAATGCCCAGCACCATTTCGGGCTTCTCTTCCAGGATCATTTCTATCAATCCATTATCGGCGCAAACCAGGTACTGGTCTTTGTGAAAGGCAAACAATAGCTGCTCCGGCTTCGATTCAAATAAATTTACCAGCACAATATGATACGTGAATTCCGGGAAGTTTTTGATGGCATTGCGGCAGACATAGGCAGCCTGCGGGTAATTGAATGGTGAAAGCTTGTGTGTGATATCTATGATCTTGAATTCAGGATTGATGCGTAATAATCTTCCCTTGACTGCCCCCACCAGGTAGTCCTGTTCGCCAATATCTGATGTAAGCGTTATAAAGGGCATTAATGCGCGTGAATTAGATCAGTGATGAGATTGAAATAGTGATTGCTTCCATAATAACCCAGGCATCATTTCACCAGTTTGCCTTCTTTAAAGAAAAAATTCTTGACCAGCTTATCAGCCAGGCCAGGGAAAAACTTGTTCATAAAAATGGTCCTTTTACCTGTGAAGGTCAGCACCAGTGTCCGTTTTTTATGTTCTATGGCATGAAGTATATGGTCGGCACATTCTTCGGCTGTCATCAGCGAACTTTCATCAAGGGGCGTTTCTCCCTGTGCTTCCCCTTCTTTGTTCAAGGCTGCGTTCCGGATATTGGAGGCAGTAAAGCCAGGGCATACCCACATCACATGCACGCCATCATCTATTAGTTCGGTACGAATGGCCTCGAGCCATCCCTGTAAGGCAAATTTAGAAGCAGAATACCCACTCCTTCCCGGAAGGCCCCTGTAGCCGGCAATAGAGGAAACACCCACGATAGTACCTTTTCTTTTTATGATAGAATCAAGCGCATACTTGGTGCAATAGACAGCGCCAAAGAAGTTCACTTCCATAACCCGGCGAATCACATCCACAGAGGTCTCTTTCAATAGAGCCCTCATGGATATACCCGCATTATTGATCAAAACATCTATACCTCCAAACACCTTAATGGTTGATTCTATAAAATGCCTGCAGTCATTCTCGTTGCTTACATCTGCCACCACTGTATGCAGGTGATAGGAGGGATATTCAGATTGAAGGCTATATAATTTATCATGGTTGCGCCCGCAGGTGGCCACTTTGGCTCCCTGTGATAATAATTGGTCTACCAATGCTTTTCCTATTCCGTCAGTGCCGCCTGTAACCACAACTACTTTATTGGAAAAATAACCCGCCATTATTCGATACGTTTTAGCGGCAAACCTAACAGAAAATATACATTGTTGAAAGAGTAAGTTTAAAAACCACCTTAGTTCTCTTGTTCGACTTATCTATAAATTGAAAGGCGGGGAATATTATCCTTACCAGGCTACACTAATAGTTGCTATGAAGGTGCACCGCTAACCAGGTTTTTTAGCCATAGTTTGCTGCCTGCCAGAGTGTGACCAGCCTAATAGTGGTTTCCTTTCCGTGCCCTGTTTGCAAAACAAATATGCTCACTGCTTCCAACCTTTACCATGACAAACAGGCAAATTGTGAAAGAGTAAGTGTATAAGGCAATGCGCAAGAACAGCCTGTCACTATGAATTCTGTTTAAAAGAGGGGTACGCGGACAGTCAATTTCTTACGGCTTCCCTATTTCTGGCCGAGATCACCTGGACATGAACCAGGTTTGTCCCGGGTATATTCCAAGGATATCCCATCTCTTATATAGTTGGAATATCATTGGGATATCTATGGAACATCTATGGAATATCTATGGAATATCCTCCTTTTTGGCTGCAAGGATACAGGCCCTTGGGTGACGGAGGGTATAAATAGAATTGTCATCGGCTTATTTTGAACCTGGGTTTCTTATGCCTGAAAAGTTGTCATATCCAAATAGTTTTAAAACTATAGTTTCCCGGGCGTTCATTTTTTGTAAGCAATACCTGGATCAATACAATTGAAGGATCTCTTTTTTTTGAAAGTAAGTCCGGGCGATTCAATTACAGTTTTTAAGGCAGGCATTGGATTTTTATAATAAATTGATACCGAGGCAAAGGCAAGCTTTCCTATTTTTGGCAATTATTGATTGTATAACGATTGCGTTGTCAGGCCTGCAGATGTACAGGCATAGAAAGTTTTAAACCTGATGCCTGGATGGGATCAATGAAGTTGTACAATGAAACCACATGTTTATCATCATAGTTTACCATTTGCTTTAGAGGCAGGGGGCACCTTGCCGGGTATTAGCATAGCTTATCATACCTGGGGTAAGTTGAACCCGGAAAAGGACAATGTGATCTGGGTATGCCATGCCCTTACTGCTAATTCTAACGTGGCCGACTGGTGGAAGGGTATGGTAGGTCCTGGTCTTGCTTTTGATACGGAGCATTATTTTGTAATATGTGCCAACATCATAGGATCTGCTTATGGCACCACGGGCCCTGTTGACACCAATCCGGAAACGGGCAAGCCCTATTACCATGATTTCCCGCTCATTACTATAAGGGATATGGTTCATGCACATGAACTGCTCAGGAAATACCTTGGTATCAGGAAAATTCGATTGCTGGCTGGTGGCAGCATGGGTGGTTACCAGGTATTGGAATGGATAGTAATGCAGCCGGAAGTCATAGAAAGGCAATTTCTTATTGCCACATCAGCCAGGGAGACGCCCTGGGGCAAGGCCATTCATACCGCGCAGCGGATGGCCATAGAAGGAGACAGCAGCTGGAAGCATGGCGGCGCAGTCGCCGGTACAAAGGGCCTGGCCACTGCAAGAGCTATTGGAATGATCACCTACAGGAGTTACCAGTCTTTTATGGCCACCCAATCGGAGGAGGATAATGGCAAGCTGGAAGATTTTAAAGCATCGTCATATATTAAATACCAGGGTGATAAGTTGACGCGCCGGTTCAATGCTTATAGTTACTGGGTGCTTTCAAAAGCCCTCGATACGCATAATATTGCCAGGGGCAGAACAGAGGGCATTGAAGCCGTATTGCAATCCATAAAGCAGCCTTCCCTGGTCATGGGCATCAGCAGTGACCTGTTATGCCCGGTAGAAGAACAAAAACTTATGGCACAACATATACCCAATGCCAGGTATTATGAATTTGATTCAGCTTTTGGGCATGATGGCTTCCTTGTGGAAACTGCCCTCATCAGCAGCCAACTGAAAACTTGGATGCCTGTGGAAAAACCAGTGCAAGCCAGTTGAAGGAATTATTCAAAAAAAGAAGTGCAGGCACTGACATTTATACCATTTGTTTAATGATTTAATTTCGAAACTATGGACCGCATCTCAAAAGTGATACGTACACAGATAGAAAGAACAGGTGAAAAGGAACACGCTTCACCTTTATTCCTGACCAGTAGCTTTTGCTATGATGATGCAGAAGAGATGCGGGCTGCCTTTGCAGATGAAATTGAAAGAAATATTTACAGCCGCTTTTCCAATCCTAATATTGAGGAGTTTGTAGATAAGATGTGCATCCTGGAAGGAGCGGAGGCAGGGTATGCTACATCTTCTGGGATGAGCGCAGTGTTTGCCAGCTTTATGTCCTTCTTAAAAGCAGGTGACCATTTATTATGCTGCAAGGCCATCTTTGGGAGCACCCACACTGTCATAACCAAGTATTTACCCAAGTTCGGTATAGAGTATACCTATGTGCCTGCAGATGATCCGGGCGAATGGGAAAAGGCTATCAGGCCTAATACAAAAATGTTCTTCCTGGAAACACCGACCAACCCGGGCCTTGATATTATAGACCTGGAGGAGGCTGGCAGGTTTTCTAAAAAGCATGGCCTTTTGTTGAATGTAGATAATTGTTTTGCCACACCCATTGCGCAACTGCCAATTCTGTATGGTGCGGACCTGGTTATCCACTCAGCCACCAAATGGATCGATGGACAGGGGAGGGTGCTGGGT
>JAEZLJ010000024.1 GCA_023415275.1 Bacteroidota bacterium | reverse complement strand
GGGTATTTATGACCTTGTGGGTGAGAAAATGCGGGAGATATTTAATGCGCAAGTGATCGATATTGTAACCTACGACAAGAAAAACAACATCATAGAAGACAAGTATTCCTATGAAAAGGGTGACCGCTCTTTATTAGGACCCAGGCCGCCTCATGGATTTAGAAAGCATGTAATTGATAATGCACAATTACTGGTGATTAATAAGGATATGGATAAGGAAAGGTCGAAGTATGATAATACTGTAATTGTAGGGCAATCTGCCAAGTCTCTAGTGTTGGTACCTATGATGGCTGGAGGCGAAGTGACTGGTGTTATTAGTCTTCAAAATCTTGACCAGGAAAATGCTTTTTCTAATTCCGATATTAACCTGTTAACGACACTTGTAAATAGTATGAGTGTGGCTCTTAAAAGTGCCCGTTTGTTTGATGAAACTACAAGACTTTTAAAGGAAACGGAACAACGTACTGGAGAACTGGCAGTGATCAACAGTGTGCAGGAAGGGTTGGTTAGGGAAATGGATGTACAAGCCATTTACGAGCTGGTAGGTAACCGTATTAGTGAGCTCTTTGATACCCATACGGTGATCATAAGGACACTGGACATTGAGAAGGGCATGGAGCAATGGCGGTTTGCATTGGAAAGAGGAGAAAGGTTTTACAATGAGTTGAGGCCAATGATATGGGCAAACAAACAACTGATTGCTTCGCGTGAACCTTTATTGATTAATAAAGACTACCTGGAAATTGCAAGAAAGTTTGGTGGAACTGGTGTAAGTAAGGGACAGCCTCCTAAATCAGCCTTATTTGTCCCAATGATTGTAGGAGACGTAGTAAAAGGATCTGTAAGCTTGCAAAATATTGATAAGGAAAATGCATTTACCGAGTCTGATCTCAGGTTACTTACTACATTGACCAATAGTATGTGTGTGGCCTTGGAGAATGCCCGCTTATTTGATGAAACTGCACATTTGCTGGCAGAAGCTAAGCAAAGAGCTACAGAGTTAAGTACTGTAAATAGTATCAGTAAAGCATTGGCCTCCCAATTGAACCCAGATGAATTGATAGAATTGGTAGGCAACCAGATGAAGGATTTGTTCCGGGCCAATATCGTATACCTGGCATTGTTGAATCAGAAAACAAGGATTATTCATTTCCCTTACCAGTTTGGTGATAATATGTTGCCAATAAAACTTGGTGAAGGACTGACCTCTAAGATCATACTCACGGGTGAACCCTTATTGATCAATAAGGATGTGGAAGAACTTAGATCCCATCTAGGTGTGAAGCGGGTAGGGATACCGGCAGCATCCTATCTTGGTGTGCCTATTCCTGTAGGAGAAGAAATCATTGGAGTGTTAAGTGTTCAAAGCACTGAACATGAGAACAGTTTTAATGAAAATGACCTGCGGCTGCTGTCCACAATTGCGGCTTCAGTAGGAGTGGCCCTGCGAAATGCCAAATTGTTTGAGGAAGTGAAACAAGCCAAACTGGAAGCAGAAGCAGCCAGTAAGGTAGCGGAAAAGGCAAACGAGGCTAAAAGTGCATTCCTGTCAACAGTAAGCCATGAATTAAGAACTCCTCTTACTTCTGTATTAGGATTTACGAAGATCATTCGTAAAAGACTTGAGGATAAGATCTTTCCCACCCTTGACAGGACAGATGGAAAGAATGAAAAGACCATCAATCAGATCTCAGAAAACCTCAACGTTGTTATATCAGAAGGTGAAAGGTTGACACATTTGATCAATGATGTGCTTGATCTTGCTAAGATTGAAGCTGGTAAAATGGAATGGAACTTTGAAAAAGTTTCATTGCCCGAAGTGGCGGAGCGGGCTATCCTGGCCACTTCATCATTATTTGAACAAAAATCACTCCAGCTAGTAAAGAATATTGATACCAATATTCCTGAAATATCAGGTGACAGGGATAAATTGATCCAGGTAATTATCAATTTAATTTCCAATGCTGTGAAGTTCACTGATGCGGGTTCTGTTTCTTGCGATGTTTACCGCAAGAATGATGAATTGATTGTCAGCATCACAGATACTGGTATTGGTATAGCCATGGATGATTATTCGGCTGTGTTTGAACAATTCAAACAGGTGGGGGGTGATACGCTTACTGACAAACCCAAAGGAACAGGATTAGGATTGCCTATTTGCAAAGAGATCGTTGAGCACCATGGTGGAAGAATTTGGCTGGAGAGTGAAGTGGGTAAAGGAAGTACTTTTTCATTTGCCTTGCCGGTTTTACAAACAGACAGTGTTCAACCTATTCATTTGAATGAATTGGTAAAGCAATTAAAAGTGCAAATGGCACAATCCAGCATTCATATCGAGGGCCAGAACGCCACTATATTAATCGTGGATGATGAAGAAGCCATTCGATCATTACTGCACCAGGAACTCAGTGAAGCGGGTTACCTCATAGATGAAGCCTCCAATGGTAAAGAAGCCCTGGAAAAGATTCGCGTGAATAAGCCAGATCTGATCATATTGGATGTGATGATGCCCGAAATGAATGGATTTGATTTGGCTGCCATATTGAAAAATGACCCTCAGACCATGGATATTCCCATAATTGTATTATCCATTGTCCAGGACAAGGCGAGGGGTTATCGTATAGGTGTAGATCGTTACCTGACAAAACCCATAGATACAGCACAGCTATTTACAGAAGTGGGCACCTTACTGGAACAAGGTAAGAGCCGGAAGAAAGTGATGGTGGTAGATGAAGATTCTGCAGCGGTAAGGTCATTGACTGATGTGCTTCAGGCAAAAGGTTACCATGTGGTGGAATCTGATGGCACAGCCCTGGTTCAAACGGCCATTGCCACACAGCCAGATATTATCATATTGAATTCAGTACAATCGGGGAAAAATGAAATGGTGCAGGCACTCCGCTTTGAGAAGGGGCTTGAAAATGTCTTATTCTTAATGTACCAGTAAAAACTACTTACTAACTTAATTAATTAGAAGAAATGGAAAAGAAACTTTTGATCGTGGATGATGAAGCGCACATAAGAATGTTGATAGAACAGACGCTGGAAGAGTTGGAAGATGAAGGCGTTAATTTTTTGATGGCAGAAAATGGTGAGCAAGCCCTCGAACTTATCCAATCAGAAAATCCCCAGCTGGTATTTTTAGATGTAATGATGCCCAAGATGAATGGCATGGAGGTTTGCCGGCGGGTGAAAAAAGAGTTATCCATTGACGTTTATATTGTATTGCTTACAGCCAAGGGCCAGGAACTGGATCGTTTGAAAGGACAGGAAGTAGGGGCAGATCTTTACATGACCAAACCCTTTGATCCTGAAGTAATACTTGCCAAGGCAAGAGAAGTGCTTGAATTAAGTAACTGATCTAAAGAACTTCTAATGGCCAGGATTAGTTTAAAAAACATAGTAGGCAAAAAAACAGAAACACGGTCAGCTATACCAACTTTGATAGGTGGTCTTAAATGCCAGTTATGGATAGAAGATGAGAAAGGAAATATTCTTGCGGGCGATAAGAAAGAGAGCGCTTTATTAGAATATCCTGTTCGATTTGAAAATGAGGTAATAGGTTACGTCAAAGGAGATGAGCAAGTTTATATCATTGGAGGCTTGCTGGATCTTCTTGTTCAAAAGGAAGGCGAAAAAAAGAAATTGGGAACAGAGGTATTGAATCTTTACCAGGAGATAAATCTCATATTTAACTTCTCAGAAAAGCTGGCCAAAACTATAGATGCCCCGGCTATTTGTGCCATCACACTAGAGGAGGCCACCCATGTAATCAGGAATAATGATGGAGTGATAGTGTTATGGGATGAAAAAGATAAAAGGCTTAATGTAGTGGCTGCTACAGGTGAAGAATTTTTCCATTCTGAGGTCATTAATTTAAATGCCACCCTGCTTAGTAAAATTATTATTAGCGGGCAATCTGAGATCATTACGGATACTTCATTATTAGTTGAAAATGGCATCGTACTTCCAGAGATCCAATCAATCATTTATTCGGCTTTAAAAGTAAAGCATAGGGTTATGGGTGCTATTATCCTGGCAAGTAATGAAGCTGTTCAATATACTGCAGCCGACCTTAAACTGCTTACCACCCTGGCCTTACAATCTTCCGGGGCTATTGAAAGTGCTTTGTTGTACGAGAAGAATATACGTGAAGCAAGGGAAAGCGAAGAGGCAATGAGAAAAGTTTATGAAGTAACAGGAAAGTTTGTGCCTTATGAATTTATTGGCGCACTGGGACACAGCGTAATTACTGACGTACAGTTAGGCGAACATGTAGAGAAGATTGTAACAGTATTGTTTTCTGATATTAGGGATTACACTACTCTTTCAGAAAAAATGTCGCCGGAAGAAAACTTCCGTTTTGTTTGTTCTTTCAACGAACGGATGGGGCCGATAATTAGACGATACGGTGGTTTTATCAATCAATATCTTGGTGATGCCATTATGGCCATATTCCCGGGTAATGCCATGGATGCATTATATACGGCTATTGAAATGCGCCAGGCCCTGGAACAATTAAATGCAGATAGAATATTACATAGTCTGCCATTGATACAAATGGGAGTTGGAATGCATACAGGCCCCTTGATCATGGGGATAACTGGAGATCATTACAGGCTTGATGCTACCACAATTGCAGATACAGTAAATACAGCTTCCCGAATTGAAAGCCTTACCAAGTATTATAAGGCAGGTATCATTATAAGCGATGCAAGTTACAGGCAATTGCAGGATGTGTCAGACTTTCAGTTAAGGCATCTTGGATTGGTTCAGCTAAAAGGGAAGCAAGAAGCAATAGGTATTTATGAATGTTTTAGCGGAGATCCAGAAATGGAAAGAAGTATAAAAATGTCCACCCTTTCAGTTTTCAATGAAGGTATGTTACAATATGTTAACCAATCTTATGAAAGTGCAAAGAAGGCTTTCCAGGAGGTGATTGAATTGCATCCTTACGACAGGACAGCTGCCTTTTTTCTGCAAAGGTCTGAACAACTTTTAAGTGGAGTGAGAGAAGAAAACCAGGTTGGCGTGGTGAGAATGATGGAAAAATAAACCTCGAACTGAGATATTGATAGACTATTTCTGCCTGTAAAAGGGTATGGATAGTTCTTCACGGGATTCAATGGGTCGATTGTGGGAAATGGCAGGGTACCATTCTTTCATGTTTTCAAATAAACGTTCCACTTCTTTCTTCAATACCTCTTTATCAGAGGTAATTTTTAATTCTTTCAATTCCCCCTCCTTGGTTATAAGAAAAGTTACATCTACTGTGCCTTCTATTTTTGATTGAATGGCTTCATCGGGCCATAACAGGTTTCTGAAAATAAAATCCTTATAGTCACCCTCGGTCTTTAACATCGGCGGCTTGCTGATGCTACATAGTTCTCCTGTGCTATCAAAACATTGGAGAGCTGATATTTTTCCATCGGAATAGTATTCGATAGTACTTTGATTCCCATTTTCATAATACCACTTCCATTCTCCATTCATTATCTCATTTTCATAATTACCCGAAGATTCTAAGGTGCCATTCAAGTACCAGGAGTTATAGGATCCATTTTTGGGGCCTGTCCAGGGTTGGTTTAAAGAATTATATATAGAAGTTGTTTGCACATCTGAATACGTACATTCTTTTTTGACCTGGCCATTTGAATACCATTCTTTCCATAACCCAACCAACTGGTTGTTGATGACAAGGCCTGAATCTTTCTTATTTCCATTGGGGTGCCAGGTTTGCCATACGCCATTGATCTTATTATTGTTATAGTGGCCACTACTTGCAATTATGTTTTTTGGATAATAGATTGTATAAGGCCCATGTTTAATCATCAGATGTTTGTCTTTGAAAGTAGCTTTAATTACAGGCGTTGTGTCCGGATATACGGCATACAGCAGCCAATACCCTTCTTTTTTTATGGCAATTCCAAAGTATTGTCCATTCTTTTCATCTGTTGGCTGTAAGTTGGTATCAAGGTATTTATAAACAGTATCCTTCTTCTGAGCAAGACAGTATATAGGTAAGCATACTAAGAGAAAGATTATATTTTTCAAAATCAATGTTTTGGTACTCTATATACTGGATATTGAAGGAAGGCTGGCTCAAAATATTGTGAGTTCTGGAAAACAAAATTCAGTTGTGCCCCTCCGTTTTTGGCAAAAGCAGAATCAGTTTTTCTTTTGTCTTCCAGTTTGTTTTTTATTTCAGGATGGTTGTTCAGGTATTCTGCAGCCACGTCTTCGAAGTGATAATCTGAATATCCTTCTTTTTGGCCCAGGATGGGATCAAAGAAGTTCCAGGTGAAATAACTATCCTCGGCTTGGGGCTCCAGGGTCTCAATTAAAAACCTGTTTGCAGGCTGATTCATTGGAACCAGGTAATCTCCCTTACGGAAGGTCATTTTTTTGGTGTTCAAAGATATCCTGACGTTTGTATTTGGATGATGGCCTTCATAAGGTCGTTGGCTGGCCTGGTAGCCCTCTATTTTATACCACTGCACATTAATTACAGTGTCATTCGTTAGCTTTCTGATTTGGACTTTGTTAGCCTGGAGCCTATCTATAATCTTCCACCACCCCTGTGGGATAATGTATGCAGCTGGTGTGTTTACACTTAATGTATCTATATACTCATTATAGAATGGAATTTTGGTTTCAAAAGGCTTATTGCGATCATAATATAAGCGGGGCAAGCCCGATACTCCACTTGGCTTATGTCCTGCTTCAAAACCTTTAAAATTTATCTCTACTGACCTGGATTTATCCAGTTTCCATGCTAAAGGAAAACTGTTCTGAAGACTAACCGTTTTTTTAGTTTCTTGTCTTAATGCAATGATCTTATTATTATTCCGGGAAGTAAATTCAATAAAACTTTCCATTAAGGCCCTGGTAGCTTCTACTCTTTGCTTATAAGGTTTAAGCATATGAGTTTCGGGAGTAAAGCTGAAAGTATTCCAAAGGCTTGTATAACCACTGCTATAGCGAGGGCTATCCCAAAATTCACTCCATCCTTTTTCCGGGGTTTCACTAAAATGATTTACATATGGAACAAGGTCAAAGCCCTTTTTTTTCATGATAGTATAAAGAGCTGGCTCAAACTCTTTATTCAGGTATTCTCCCATCACTCCTCCTAACTTATTATGCTGTGATGTAAGCAGAGTCATAACATGCTGGTAATCGGCACCATTGCTTACATGATTATCTACAAAAACTTCAGGATCAAGCTCATGGAATATTTTGGTAAAGGTAAAAGCCTCTTTGGAATCGCACTTTATGAAGTCACGGTTCAAATCCAGGTTTTGAGAATTACCACGGAATCCAAATTCCACCGGACCATTTTGGTCAACGCGATAATCGCCACTGCGGTTCAGGCAACCACCTATATTATAAACGGGAATGATAGCAAGGACAATATTTCCTGGCAGTTTGTATCGGTTCTCCACAATATCTCTTACCAGAACCATGCTTGCATCAATTCCATCGGGTTCTCCAGGGTGGATGCCATTATTTACAAAAATGATACTCTTCTTTTTGGCCTTAATAGAAGCTATGTTAAAGTCCTTATCCGTCGAAACCATTACCAGGTGTAAGGGATAGCCAGCATCAGTAGGGCCCATTTCCTGCATTTTAACAATAGGAGACAAGGCATCCAGGGATGACCACCATTTTATGATTTCAGTATAGGTAGGGGTTTCGGTACCATTCGAGCGTTCAAATTGTGTAGAGATCTTTTGGCTGAAGACAAGCAATGGTAGATTCAATATGAGAGCAAGGATCAACTTTCGCATGGTGCTAAGATAGGAGTTGATACCCAGACAGCTAATCAAGTTAGGGAGAGAGCATAAAAAAAGTCCCGCTGTATGCGGGACATAATATATTACAATGAAAGAATGCTTATGCTAACACATTCACTCTTCTGGACAATTTGCTTTTCAGATTGCTGGCCTTATTCTTATGGATCACTCCACGTTTTGCCAATTTATCAATCATTGAAATAACTTCAGGTGTTTTTTCACCTGCGGCAGCTTTCTCAGTAATAGCTCTAAGGTCGCGGATGGCATTACGGGTAGTTTTTCCGTAATATTTATTTCTTTCGCGGCGCTTAGAAGCCTGACGCATATCTTTCTTTGTTGCCTTATGATTAGCCATGTTCTTTTAATTTCGGACGGCAAAAGTAGGGTAAATTAATTAAAAATGGAAAAGAGCTGGTAAAAAAAATGTGGTTTTGATGCGTTTTAAGAAACTATATGGAAAAATGGTGATTTAAGGATTAAAACAACAATATATTCCTGCAGTAGTACCATTTACATTTTTGGATATATAATATGTGAAGGAAAACTTAAGATAGAGGTCAAAACTTGATCTTCCCTTTAATGTAAGCTCATCTGCATAGGACAAGGTCAGGATAATTTGAATTATGTTGTACCGGTGCATTTTTAAGTAGTTAAGTATCAAACTTGCTTTGCTTACTGATTGGGCTGACATGTATTTTTAAGCGATATTTGCCTACCCAAATTCAAACTTCTTTCATGAAGGACTTTTCGTACATCACTCATTCTCACCCGGCTTACATTGAAAGCCTTTATAATGATTTTATTCAAAACCCTGAAAGTGTTGATCCTGAATACCGTAAATTTTTTGAAGGATTTGACTTTGCCATTTCCAATAACCAGAATGGGCAAACAGTTACAACTTCAAAGGACCAAAAGGATATAGATACATCAAAACTATCTAAAGAGTTTTCAGTTTATAACCTGATACAATCGTATAGAAAAAAAGCTCACCTGGTGGCCAAAACCAATCCTATTCGTGAACGGAAGGATAGAGGCGCCAATCTTGATCTTAAATATTTTGGTTTATCTGATGCCGACCTGTCTCAGAATTTTGCTGCCGGTCAATTTATTGGCTTACCTGATGCATCACTTCAACAGATCATTGATCGTCTTCAGCAAATATATTGTGGGCATATAGGTATTGAATACCAGTACGTGGTGAACCAGGAAAAGATGCAATGGTTGCAAAAGGAGATAGAAACTACCCTGCAAAAGCCAGTTCCATTAGAGCAGAAAAAGCGTATCCTGGATAAGCTCAATGAAGGAGTCATTTTCGAAAAATTCCTTCATACCAAGTACGTAGGGCAGAAGCGATTCTCTTTAGAAGGCGGTGAAACAACTATAGCGGCTCTTGATGCTATTTTGACGGTTGCTTCAGATAATGGTGTCCAGGAAGCGGTAATTGGAATGGCACACCGTGGTCGTTTGAATGTTTTGGCTAACATCCTGGGTAAAACATACGAACAAATTTTTAGTGAGTTTGAAGGAACTGCCATACCTGATCAAACTATGGGTAGTGGTGATGTAAAATATCATCTTGGTTTTAGTAGTGAAGTGACTACTGCAAGTGGCAAAAAGATGCATTTAAAGCTTACTCCCAATCCATCGCATTTAGAAGCCGTGAACCCAGTAGTTTTGGGCTATTCCAGGGCCAAAGCAGATGTATTATATAAATCTGAATTTGATTCAGTGCTACCCATATTAATTCATGGTGATGCTTCAGTAGCAGGTCAGGGTATAGTTTATGAAATATTGCAAATGAGTAATCTCCAGGGTTATTATACGGGTGGTACGATTCATTTTGTGATCAATAATCAAATAGGTTTCACGACAGATTTTGATGATGCAAGAAGTTCTGATTATAGTACTTCAGTAGCTGCAACTATTCAGGCGCCTGTATTTCATGTTAATGGTGATGATCCGGAAGCGGTAGTCAAATGTGTTGAGATAGCCACTCGTTACCGGCAGGAGTTCAATTCTGATATCTTTATTGATATGGTTTGTTATCGCCGGCATGGACATAATGAAGGCGATGATCCCAAGTTCACACAGCCCCAGTTGTATGCATTGATAGATAAGCACGCGAATCCTCGTGAAGAATACGTTCAGTACTTATTAAAAAATGGGGAAGCAGACGCTCAATCCATGGCCAAAGAAATGGAAAAGAAGTTTTGGGCTGATCTGCAGGAACGACTGGATGAAGTAAAGCAAAATCCTCTTCCTTATACTTACCAGCAGCCAGAATTGGCCTGGAAAAGCCTGCGTAAGGCCAATGTGCAGGATTTCGAACAATCGCCGGTGACTGCAATAAATGAAGCAGATTTCAAGCGCCTTTTTGATGGGCTGATGAAATGGCCAGAAGGATTTAAGCCACTTAGAAAAGTAGAAAAGATCTTACAGGATAAAATAAAGCTTTTCAATTCGGAACAAAAAGTGGATTGGGCAACCGGAGAACTTCTTGCTTATGCAAGTTTGCTTATTGAAGGTAAAGATGTGCGCATGAGTGGCCAGGACGTAAAAAGAGGCACCTTTTCACATCGACATGCCGTGATCTATGATGAAACTAATAACAAGGAACATAACAGGTTAAATAGCTTCCAGGAGAATCAGGGTGAGTTTCGTATATATAATTCTTTATTAAGTGAATATGCTGTGCTGGGATTTGAATACGGCTATGCCCTGGCTAGTCCTAACTCGCTGGTTCTTTGGGAGGCTCAATTTGGGGACTTTGCCAATGGTGCTCAAATTATCATAGACCAGTTTATTTCATCTGCAGAGACCAAATGGCAACGCATGGACGGCGTGGTTTTATTATTGCCACATGGTTACGAAGGCCAGGGTCCTGAACATAGTAGTGCACGGCTTGAAAGATTTTTGCAATCCTGCGCCGAACTTAATATGGTGGTCACCAATATTACGACCGCTGCCAATTTGTTTCATGCTTTGCGCCGTCAATTGGCGTGGCCATTCAGGAAGCCACTGATTAATTTTTCGCCTAAGGCTAACCTGCGTCATGCTGGTACTTATTCCCCTGTATCTGAGTTTACTAAAGGAGGTTTCCAGGAGGTGATTGATGATGTAACTATTAAAGATCCGCAACAGGTAAAAAAGGTATTATTCTGTTCTGGTAAACTTTATTATGATCTGGCAGAAAAGCAAGTAAAAGAAAACAGGAACGATATTGCAATTGTCAGGCTGGAACAAATATATCCATTGCCATTTTCCCAACTGGAAGCTTTATATAAAAAGTATGGTAAAGCAACCTGGTTTTGGGTACAGGAAGAGCCTCTCAATATGGGTGCTGCCTCCTTCCTTCAAATGAACCTGAAAACAATCAATTTTGGTATTATCAGCCGACAGCCGAGTGCAGCAACAGCTAGTGGATATAGTAAGGTGCATAGCCAGGAACAGTCTGAAATAGTTGAAACAGCATTTTCTATATAGAACGAATTGGATAGTATTAGTAATTGGAGTTTGTAATTAATAAAGGAAGTTCAATAGATTTGGCCAGAATCCAGGTCTAAGAAGTATATAAAGAAAAATTCGAAACAAAGAAACCATGATCGATATTAAAGTGCCAACAGTAGGAGAATCTATCAATGAAGTTACATTGGTTAAATGGTTAAAAAACGATGGCGACTATGTTGAAAGAGATGAAGTGATTGCAGAACTGGAAAGTGAAAAAGCCACCTTTGAAGTAAATGCAGAAAAGGCGGGTGTATTGAAAACTGTAGGTAAGGAAGGTGACACTTTAAATATAGGTGATGTGTTGGCCCAAATAGATGAAACTGCTGAGAAAAAGGAAACTGCAAAGCCTTCCGAAGCAAAGGCTCCTTCCACTAATGAGGGTAAGGCTGCTCCTGTAGAACAACCCAGGAAGGAAGAAGTTGCGCCTCAATCTCATCCCGCTGTAATAGCACCCGCTGATATAAAAGCCACCCCTGTAGCCTCGGCAATTATTGCAGATAAAAAAGTGGATCCTAAGAATATTCAGCCTAGCGGGTATAACGGCAAGATCTTAAAAGATGATGTATTAAGCGCCCTGGAGCAACCTGGAAGAAAGCCTGGTTTACAAGCCTTCAGCCGGGAGGAGAAGAAGGAAAAAATGAGTAATCTCCGGAAAACAGTAAGCCGGAGACTGGTAGAGGCCAAAAATACAACTGCCATGTTAACTACTTTCAATGAAGTAGATATGAGCAAGGTAATGACTATTCGTACTCAGTATAAAGACAAATTCAAGGAAATTCATGGCGTAGGCTTAGGATTTATGAGCTTTTTTACAAAAGCTGTTTGCTATGCCTTGCAGGAATGGCCTGCTGTGAATGCCTATATTGACGGAGATTCCCTGGTGTATCACCAATATTGTGATATATCCATTGCTGTTTCTGCACCAAAGGGACTTGTAGTTCCGGTGATAAGAAATGCAGAAAGTTTAAGCATGGCTGAAATTGAAAAGAAAGTTGTTGAATTAGCCACTAAAGCCAGGGATAATAAATTAAGTATGGAAGAAATGCAGGGTGGCACCTTTACCATTACCAATGGAGGCGTATTCGGATCCCTGATGTCTACACCTATTATAAATATCCCACAATCAGCCATACTAGGGATGCATAAAATTGAAGAAAGAGCTGTAGTAGTCGATAAGCAAATAGTAATTCGCCCAATGATGTATCTTGCTTTAAGCTATGATCACCGCATTATTGATGGCCGCGAATCTGTTTCTTTCCTTGTAAGGGTAAAAGAATTATTGGAAAATCCTGAATTATTGCTTTTTGGTAAAGACCCGGTAAAAACTTTATTGGAACTGTAATTCTACAGCATGATCTGGTAATGTCAAGATACAGTATCTATTAGCTATTGTTTATGAGCAGGTTCTTTTCCTGGTTAAATACATCTCAAGAACTGGTTTCCAGGTATGGAGGAGAGGAGCCATTTGCCAGCTATATTAAAAAACATTTTGCGCAGCATAAAAAGTATGGATCAAAAGACAGGAAAATCATTAGCCAACTATGTTATGGATACTTCAGACTGGGGAATGCTTTTGATAATCAACCTGTAGAAGATCGGATACTATTAGGTTTGTTTTTATGTACAAATACTTCCAGTGATCTGCTGCAAGAATTCAGACCCTCATGGAATGAAAATATATCATTAACTGTTTCTCAGAAATTCGCATATCTCAATGCTAATGATGAATTTCAAAAAGTATTTCCCCTTCACGATGAATTAAGCAATGCTATTAACAGGGAAGCTTACCAATACTCTATGTTAGAGCAACCCTTGTTGTTCCTTAGGGTGCGACCGGGTAAACTGAGAATTGTTGAACAGAAACTAAAACAAGTCAATATCCAATTTGATAAAATTGGTGACAGTTGCCTGGTTATGGTTAATAGCTCAAATGTTGATGGGATTATCAAATTAAACCAGGAGGCAGTAATCCAGGATCTTAATTCTCAAAAGGTATTGGATATTTTGCCTGAAGACTTTCCAGGATTTAATGACTTGTATGTATGGGATTGCTGTGCAGCAAGTGGCGGTAAATCTATTCTATTGAAAGATAAGGTGCCAGCGGCACAATTAACTGTTTCTGATATAAGGGTATCGATTTTAAAAAACCTGCAACAGCGCTTTCGTTTGGCAGGAATACATAGCTATCAATCCTTTGTTGCTGATCTTTCAAGCCCAACATTTTCTTGCGATCAATTATTTGACCTAATAATATGTGATGCACCCTGCAGTGGGTCAGGTACCTGGGGACGAACACCTGAACAAATAAGCTTTTTCAATCTTGAAAAGATTAACCATTATACCCATCTTCAGAAAAACATTTCTTTAAATGCCAGCAAGTCTTTAAAAAAAGGAGGCTTTTTCTTATACATTACCTGTTCTGTATTTGAAAAAGAAAATGAGGGCATAGTTAACTATCTTTTAGAAAAGTCATCATTGCAGTTAGTCTCTTATCAATATTATACAGGGTTTGACAAAAAAGCTGATACTCTATTTGCAGCCTTGTTTACTTTATAACTTTATCAGGGGTTTAGTGCCAATCCGCGTATTACCGTCATAAACACCTACGAAGTACTTTCCGGCAGGTAATTGTAATACAGGAATGTCAAATATAGCGAGCCCAATCGCCTTTGATGTTTTCCTTTCTAAAATAATTTGGCCTATAGAATTAAATATTCGGATTGAAATGTTTTGTGACGGATTGGGGGTTGTAATACGGATGGTAATAGGTCCTTTTGTTGGATTTGGAGCAATAGTAAAACTGTTTAAGCCTGAAAAACAATTGCCTGAAATAGTTAGTGTCGTAGTATCAATATAGCCACCAATCAATCCAGCAGATGAACTGTCAACAATTTGTTTGATACGGTATATCACACTTCCTGTGGGTACATCTTGCAGATTATCTTCGAATGTTCTTGTTTGCGTGATCAACTTTGCACCAGATGCTCTTAATTCACCCACCTTTATAAAATTGTCCTGCCCGAGAGATTTTCTTTCAATTTCGTATTTCATAGTGGCCATGTCCTTGCTTGTCCAGGTTATCAATGCCTTGCAATCGTTTGCCTGGGCTGAAGAGGTGGCCAACTCATCTAATAATAACAAAGTTGCCTTCCTTACATCAGGAATACCAAATCCTATGGTATCATTGGGGTTAGAGGCCCTATTACCTGAGCGCCGTAATACGTCAATGATTTGTATATTATTAAACTCAGGAAAGCCCTGCCACAAGCAAGCAGTAAGACCAGCCATGTTAGGACATGCAAAAGAGGTTCCGTTACCAGTGCCAATAGTGTTATTAGGTAATTGAATGACTGTGGCCACTCCCATTGAGGCTACGTCTGGTTTTATTTGCCCATCCGCTGAAGGACCGCGGCTGGTAAAGCTGGCAGGTAGACCAGAAGCAGTAACAGCGCCCACAGCCATGACACTGTCTCCATCTGAAGGAGTAATGATCTTTCCCCAACTGTTCGCGCCTTCATTCCCCGCAGAATTCACAACGAGAATACCTTTTTTTGCGGCTAAGTCGGCCCCTATGGCTGCCATGGTAGTGTTGCCATCCATATCAGCATATGTATGATCGTACACGGGATTGTCAAATTGAGAATAACCAAGAGATGAAGAGATGAGATCTCCTCCTGCACTGTCAACTCTTTCTGCAGCACACACCCAATTATGTTCTTCAATAGGATTTTCAGACCCAGCGTCTTCACTTCTATACAAGAAAAAGGAGGCTTTTGGAGCAGTGCCAACAAACTGGCCGGGAATGTTAGCAGCAATATTAGAAAGGCATTCCATCCCATGCTGATTGTCTTCATTTACGCTTGCCTCCTTTGCCACAAAATCCCAGGTGTCTAAAATCAGTCCATTATTTCGCACACTATCAAAGGCTTTAAGTGTTAGATAATTCATATAGCCGGCATCTAACATTCCAATGAACATGTTCTCACCCTGCAATCCAATGTTGTGTAAAAATTCACCGTTATGAATATGGACCTGTGCCTTGGATGCACCGTAATCAAAGTGATCTGCTGATGTCCCATTTTCCCTTTGTACCATGGAAGAGCTTTGAACATGGGTATCTTCCGTTTTAACCCGGCCCCCGGCCAATCTTGCTCCAACAGGTTTAGAGTTTTTTACGAAAGAAAAGCTATTGATCTTCACCAATGCGGCAGCGTCAGTTGTTTGAATACTGACAGAATTAAGCCATTTAGAAGCATTAAGAATAGTGACATCTCCTGCCAGGCGGATGCTATCCAGGTATCTCTGGGTTACCGGCAGATCTGTACTGTCAATTGCAATTCCATACTTTGTCCTTCTTTCCAATGCCCGTGCAGATAAATAGGCAGAAGGATTATTAATAGAAAATAAATTATTGCTTTTATCCTTGAATTGTATAACGTACCTGGTAGATTGTGCCTTGATTAATTGTGTCATTGCAAGGGCTGTCAATAAACACAGGGCAATTTTTTTCATATCAATTGTGATTGATCATTCTTCTCTTTACACCAAATCCTGTTTTGGTGCCGTCATCACTACCATTGGTGATCTTGTATTGGTATTCCCATAATACATATTCCTGGTAAACCAGGCCAATACCTTTTGAGTATTTGTCAACCATTAAGGATCTTGATCCAAAAGGCAGTTCAGGGTTTAATACATCAATTCTATTGCCATTATTATCTTTTGTGCCGTATGTCCAGCTTCCATTTACAAATTCATAGGTTCTTCCCTGGCCTGCAGGTACAGCTATACCGTTCAATGTAAGGGGTTGGTTGGTACGGTTATACAATGCTAATATTGATGTATTGGGGGTAGGAGTGCCCGCAAAAACATGTATAGAATCCGTTGCAGAGCCGCGTAAGTAAACTGTTGTTTTGCCTGAAACATTTACCTCATTGCCTGATACTGTAACTGTATCTGCAAGATTGGAATAATCAATTCCGGTTACAGTTACTATATCATGCAGATCAGTGGAGTTATATGTAAATACATCATTAAGTTTTGTATAAGCATACATCCAGATATCCATCCTGTTGTCATTGCTAAAGTTATACATGGAACTATATGGTTCATCGGGCAAATAAAGGTTGCCATTCCATGTGGTCCCCTCCTTCAATGGCAGGGCGAGTTTCACAAAACGAAGGTTGTTCTCGGTAATTTCAATGGTAGATGCTGTAGGTGTAATAAAATAGGTTCCACTACTGAACCATGGCCTGGAGGCATTTATGTCCTGCATAAAACGGGTAACCCTATAACTGGTCCGCCCCGAAGCGTCTATAAACTTGTCGTCAATAGTATCTTTTTCAATATAAGAATGAACTTCTTCGTTCCGGTTAAAATTGGTAAATACTAAAGAATCGGTCTTGTAAGTGATGGTCTTACCTACTTGTAAAGGCAGTACTTCGGCCAACCGGGTTGCATCATAGTCATGGCCATCGAGGACTTCAGTTTCTTTTTTGCAGCTAAATAATGCAAGAGTAATACAGGCAACGCTTAAGCAGTAAGTAAGATTTGCTCTCATAAGTTATATGGATTCATAGCTTTCCGGGTCAAAAAACCCGGTATGTGGATACCGGGCTAAAGCTAATCAAAAACAATGGAGTTGGCAAGCGGTGCTAGTTCACCCGGGCAAGCAAATAATGTCAAAAGCCAGGGGAAATTATAAATTCAAAGGTTGACGTTGTATGATACCCCCTCCAATAACATCGTCGCCTTCATAAAATACAGCGCTTTGGCCAGGTGCGATGCCCTTGGCTTTTTCAAAAAATCTTACTGAAACCCCTTGCTCTGATGGAGTTATAATGGATAAACTTCCTTTATCCTTATACCGGATCTTAGTAATTACTTCTTTTTCATGGTCCAGGCCGGGGTATTTGATCCAGTTAATTCCAGTTACGTTCATTTGTTCTTTTTCGAGATCTGCCTCGTCACCTAAAATTACTGTATTGGTATCCGGGTCTATAGCAGTAACATATACAGGCTTACCAAAAGCTATATCCAGCCCCTTACGTTGACCTATGGTATAAAAAGGATACCCTTTATGTTGTCCCAGGATCTTTCCTTCTTTATTAACAAAATATCCGCCATTCACCTTTTCTTCCAAACCATCAACCTTTCTCTTTAAAAAGCCCCTGTAATCATTATCAGGAACAAAACAAATCTCATAGCTTTCACTTTTTTT
>JAEZLJ010000010.1 GCA_023415275.1 Bacteroidota bacterium | reverse complement strand
CCCAGCATATAGAGCCCTATATAGCGCCTGCAGCTCCTTAGCGAAGGGTCGGCGGGGATACTCCCTGTCAATGGCCGGTCTATGAAGCTGACAAATGCTGATAAGAACCAATAAGTGAATGCCAGGATCAGTATGATCTCAATGATATACCGCAGCCACACAGCTCTGAATCCTTTGAATACAAAGTTGTTCAACTGGATGACCCCATATATGATCAGGGCAATGCCACAAAGCCGTGCCGCGGTGAATACCAGCTCGCGAAGGATGATAGGCAACTGGAAGTTGCGGTCGATATAGGCAAAGAAAACAGGATACAGCAGGCTTACGATCAGTATGATGGTCAGCGTAAGCTTTAAGGGTGTAATCGTCTTTTGTATCGTTAATTCCTGCTTCACTATTTGATTAATAAGGGTATGGTTACAGTTACTGCTTTCCCTTCATGTTGTTTATGAAGGGGTTTGTTCAACAGGTATTGAAATTCATCCTTCAGCTTATGTAGCTGGCTGCCGGCTTCCTCTGGGATATTGCCTGGCTTTAACTGTTCCTCGTACTGCAGTATCAATACTTCATCCTGGCGCTTTAATAACAGCGTGAGCGGACTGGCTGCTGACATACTATTGGTTTGGATGATGTATTCCAACAGTATCATCAGGGTATGTGGTGGCACATAGCAGTGATTGGCATCTATCTCCTCCAATTTTACCTGCAGCTTATTACCAAAACGTTGCTCCACCAGGAAGAGAAAGGAATCCAGGAACTGTAATTCCTGTTCTAGGGGAACGGTGGTCTTGTCCCGCTGTTCAAGCAGGTAACGATAGGAGCGGGATAATTTTTCAATAAAGGTTTCCGCCAGGTCGGCATTCACATATACCAATGAGGATAAGGCATTGAGGCTGTTGAAAAGGAAATGGGGGTTCAGCTGGTTTTTCATGGCCTCGAATTGAGATTGGGTATATTCCCTTTGCCATTTCACCACTTCCAGGTTCTTTAACTGAAGAAACCGGAAGATGCGGAAGGAAGTCATGAAAGCATAGATGACAATGAGGAAGGTAATATCGATCATTAGGATCATCTTCAGCTTTCTGTCCAGGAATGCCATGTCATCTTCGGGCACCACCATATACGTAACAAATACCCAGCGAAAGAACTCCATGATGGCAAATCCGGCCAGCAGGATAAACAGTATTTCCCTGACAAAACGCTCCACGCCATTGGGATTCTCTTTATAGCGCCTGCTGAAATGCCTGATGGAAAAATAAACAAGGTACAGGATCACGAAGGTTTGCACCATGATGGGCCATCCTTGTGTATAGAATCCCGGCAGCTCTGACCAGTGAATGAATGGAGTGCCGATATTTATATAGCGGTACACGATAGCCAACAGGAAGTTGAGGAGCATTCCTGTGGTAAGGAAAATGAAGTGTATATTCTTATAAAAGCTAAGCGGTCTCAAGGCTGCGTAAAATAAGAAATGTAGGTAACAAAACAGGTTATTAAAGTCAGGCTATGCAAGATCAGGTGTTCCAGGTTTGGCACCGGGTTCTTTTTCACCGGTGGCAGCACAATGATGGTGCTGCGGAACAGGCGATCATAAACTTTTTGCCAGGGCTCGGAGGCGCCAAAAAAATAAGGTTTCCACCAGTTAAAATACTCAGCCAGTAACAGGGCAGGATAGATGATCAAAGCAGCTGTACGCATCCATTCTATATGCAGCCAAAAGCCAATAAAGGGAGCTATCATCGTAAGTCCATTGATCAAACATTCGGTAAGTCTTTCAGTAAGCGTATAATTCCGCACATTATTAAATGGATACAGGTCGAATACCGTGGTTGACTGGTGATAAACCAGTAAAAGCAACTGTGCTCCTAGTGTAATCGTGATCATGATCTACCCATTTATAATTAATGGATTGCCTACCAGGATGGGATCCTGGATCACCAGGGTTTCTTTTTCCCTTTTTACACCACAGGAGGTGATAAGCACTGTGGCAAGAATTAGGGTTACTATCAAAATAGGAGACTTCATAACATCATTATTGAAGTTCAAAAATGAATATTGGTATCCTGCTGGTAAACTAAATACTGACGAATGACTGAAAACACCTGACGGACCGGGATAGTACATGCTTGAAGAATTGATCCATAACCTGGCTGCTACCATGACGCTTATGTAAAGATGGTACCTGGGGTAAATAAAAAAGCTCCCTTAAGGAGCTTTGAAAAAATATGATGTAAGGTTTAACCTATCGCCTGGTTCAGATCTTCTATCAGGTCCTCCACATCCTCAATACCTACGCTTAGGCGAATCAGGGAGTCAGATAAGCCGTTTTTGATTCGTTCTTCCCTTGGTATGGACGCATGGGTCATGGTAGCAGGATGATTGATGAGAGATTCTACGCCACCCAGGCTTTCCGCCAGCGCAAATAGCTTAGTGGAGGTCATTACCTTTTTCACAGCTTCCATGCCTTCCTCTTTTAGCTCAAAACTCATCATGCCGCCAAAGGCACGCATTTGCTTTTTAGCAATGTCATGGTTATGATGGTCTTCAAAGCCACACCAGTACACTTTAGCCACTTTAGGATGCTGGCGCAGGAAATGCGCGATCTTCTCTCCATTCTCACAATGACGCTGCATGCGCACATGCAGGGTCTTGATGCCACGCAGCACGAGGAAGCAATCCTGAGGGCCGGGAACAGCACCACAACTTTTTTGAATAAAATACAATTGGTCCCTGAGCGCGGTATCATTCATCATCAGGGCGCCCTGTATCACATCGCTATGGCCGCCCAGGTATTTGGTGGCGGAGTGCATCACAATATCAGCACCCAGGTCAAGCGGGTTTTGTAAATAAGGAGAGGCGAATGTATTATCAACACAAAGCAGTGCTTTGGCTTCTTTAGCTATAGCCGCCACTGCTGCAATGTCTGTAATATTCATCAGGGGATTGGTAGGCGTCTCTATCCAGAACAATTTGGTTTTATCATTCACATACTGGCGCAGTGAAGCGGCATCCTGTGTGTTGACATAGTGAAATTTGATGCCGAATTTTTCAAACACCTTGGTGAACAGGCGGTAAGTGCCACCATAGAGGTCATTGCCAGTGATCACTTCATCGCCCGGTTGCAACAATTTGATCACGGCATCTGTGGCGGCAACCCCACTACTGAAGGCCAGGCCATGCTTACCATTTTCAATAGCTGCAAAAGCCGCTTCCAATGCTGTTCGTGTAGGATTTTGGCTGCGTGCATATTCATAACCCTTATTTTCAGCTGGTCCCTGCTGCACATAAGTTGACGTTTGATATATAGGTGTCATGATAGCACCTGTAGAAGGATCTGGTTCTACTCCCGCATGAATGAATTTAGTTCCAAGCTTCATATTCCTGAATTTTAATAAATGCAAAGATGATGAATAAGAACCAATCAGGGAGATAGCTGTTCCATAACCTTTCATCCACCACATTTCCAGTTTAACAAGAGCTTAACCCTGCAGATGTAACATACAAAATGCACGTTTCATAGTGCCAAAATCACCATTCAAATGGCATTTTACACACTTTAAAAAGAATTCACATTCCGGTAATTCTGCAGAGCTGAAAATATTCTTGCCACTGGCGTAGAAGTGCTTGACGAAATATTTCGTACAATATAGCTTCGTTGTATTAAATCATTCAAAACCATTCGCCATGAAAAAGATCATATTGCTTGTTGCCCCTGTAGTATTATTCATTACCAGCTCCTTTGCTGCAGATCCCAACCAGAAGGTGCTTGATGCTTTCAGTAAAACTTTCCAGCAGGTAAAAAATGTTACCTGGCAGGATGTAGATAACAGGTATGAAGCCAATTTTAAAGAGAACAATATAACATTCCGTATCATGTATGACCAGGAAGGTAATGTGGTAAAAAGCATTCGCTATTATTTCGGATCCACACTTCCTATATTCATCCAGGCCAAGTTGTCAAAGAAATATGATGGGAAGTCTGTATTTGGAGTTACCGAGATCACCACAGATACAGATGTGATCTATCATATCATATTGCAGGATGCCACCAACTGGATCCATGTGCAATCAGATTCATATGGAAACATGTTCACCGAAAAGAAACTAAGGAAAGCCTGATCAGTTGCGGAACAGGTAGGCCGCACTCCAGTATTTCCACTCCCTGTTTTCAGCCTCATGTGACCCATGGGGCTGAATTTTTTTATGTAAGACTGCAGGTCTTAAAATCTCTTGCTGCACCAGTACTTCTTTAGCCTTCCTGATCTCTGATTGCACCTGGCTGTTTTCCATCCACAGCCGTTGGGGAGGTTCAAAGCCCACCTTGTCCTTTCTCCAGGCAATGGAAGCAGGAAGTTTAGGCTCCATGGCCTTGCGCAATATCCATTTGGTCCATCCCTGGTTGATCTTAAAATCAGAAGGAAGCTTAAAAAGAAATTCAACCAGGTGGTGGCTTAAGAAGGGCAACCTTACTTCCACACTATGTGCCATACTATTCCTGTCGGCCAGGCGCAGTAAAGATTCTAATCCCTGCACGAAAGTGTTGAAATAAAGAGCGCTGTTCAGGTCAAGATGGGTGGGTGTGCTGTAATAAAGATTTCGCTTGTTGCTGAAGGCAAAACCTTCGTTGAGATCAGTATTTCTCCATGCATGCTTAGCTTTCCTGGATTGCAGCATCGTCATTGAAAATTCAGGGAAGTGGGCTGCTATCCTTTCTTTGATGCCCAGCGATTCCCTGATGCCCAGGGCTTTGGCAGCTTTCAACTCCCCGCTGTTTCTTAGTTCACCCTGCCGGTATAGCTCCAGCCAATACCATTTATAATATTTGTGATAGCCGCCTAATATTTCATCTGCACCCTGGCCATCCAGCAACACCGTGATGCCTTGCTCCCTGGCCAGTTGATATACCTTATATTGAACAAGCGGGCTGGCCGAACTGATGGGTTCCTCCTGGTGTTCCATGACTTGGTCCATCATGGCAGGCACTTCGCTGGCATCTATCGTTGAAATAAAATGTTCCAGCCCGAAATTCGAAGCTACCTGTTGCGCATAAGCGCTTTCGTCTTTCTCAAAGGCAGGGAAACCCGCTGTAAAACATTTATGCGTGTACTGGTTGGTCACCAGTTCATCACAAATAGATACAATGGAAGAACTGTCCAGCCCCCCACTGAGCGAGGTGCCTATAGCTACATCGCTCCTTAATCTTTTACGTACCGATTCTGTAAGCAGGGCAGAAAATTGATCAATGGCTTCTTTTACATGCACTTCTTCATTCACATTGGGATACACTTCCCAATATTTTTCTGTTTGCAGTTCCCGTGCCTTCAAACTGTAATGGAGTGTGGTGGCTGCAGGCAACTTGTAAATATTGGTGAAAAAGGTTTCTGCAGGATCGGCAGGATTGGTGGTATAATCAATGGAGATGAAATTATACAGCATGGACCTGTTCACTTCTTTTTCAATCCCCATATTCCAAAGTGCTTTCATTTCAGAAGCAAAGCAAAGCAGCTCGCCATCGTAATAAAAGAAGAAAGGCTTTTCTCCAAACCTGTCACGGGCGGCAAAAAGTTCATGGTTGACCTCATCCCAAATTGCAAATGCAAAGGCCCCGTCAAACTCGTGTACACATTTTTTACCAAAGGCAGCGTAGGCAGCCACAATGACCTCTGTATCAGAAGCGGTTTTAAACTGATATCCTTTACCTGTTAACTGCTTTTTAAGTTCTATATAGTTGTAGATCTCACCATTGAAAACAATGTGATACCTGTCTAAGTAGGTCATAGGTTGCGCGGCTTGTGGTCCTAAGTCAATGATGCTCAACCTGCGATGTCCTAGGGCCACTGTTTGTTCCGGGTTGATATAATAACCCTCGCTTTCAGGACCGCGGTGTGTTAATGTATTGGTGGCATTATGTATCAGCTCCCTGTAAACAAGATCCTTATTGTGCGAAACAATTCCTGCAATACCACACATGTTATTTCTAATATTGAATAGGTAACCTTGCCAGCACGCTATCCCAGGCCATCACCAGGTCTGCCCCCTTGCCTGCTTTTTGAAATACCATGCTGAAGTATTCAATGGGCTGGTTGGTGATCTGTATAGGGATATTAAATTTGAACACATCATCTTTGGGCTCGGGTTTCAACCCCCAGGTATTCAGGTTGGAATTGAAGATGATCTGCCAGTTGTCCTGCTGCGGAATGCAGTACATGACATACTTTCCTTTAGGTACTTTTTTATTTTGGATGGTGACAGGTTGAAAGAACTCTATTTCAGTAGCTTCATTGGCACCCAACCGCCAGGGCTCGCCATACTTCAGCAAGGCACCAAAGATCCTTCGACCCTGCCTGTGTGGCCGGCTGTAGATCACCCGGGCTATAGGTAACTTCCTGGCCTTGCCTGACATCTTCTCTATAGGATAATCGACAGGAAAGTAGCTCATATCCATAGGGGAAACATCAAGTGGCGCATAAGGATTAGCGGTATCGTTTTTCACCACGGTGGAATCTTTAAGCACAAGGGCCGGTCGGGGAGGGGGCTGAGTTTTATGCTCATTACATGAAAGGACACCAAACAGTAACACACATCCAAAGAGAAATTTCATGGCGAAAAAATACAGCTTTTCATGTAGGCCACAAATTGTTCTTCATTTGAAATTAAGCGCACAATAGTTAAAATACAATGTGCATTATCCTTTTTTCTTATCGTTGTCCGGGAGTGTCACCCAATGATACCCATCCTTGGCAATTAGTGCTTCCGCATCTTCTGGTCCCCAGCTACCAGGTGCATAATTTGGAAAATCTACCGGTGGTCTTGTTTTCCATGCTTCCAGTATAGGCTGGATGATCTCCCACGCAGCTTCCACCTGGTCTGCACGCATGAAAAGGGTGGCATTGCCTTCGATCACGTCTTCCAGTAAGGTTTCATAGGCCTCTGGCTGCTTGTCTTCACCACCATAGGCATCTGAATAATTAAAGACCATATCTACGGGCTGCAATGCCATTTGCGGACCGGGCTGTTTGGTCTGAAAACGCAGGCGGATATCCATTTGCGGTGATATGCTTACCATGAGCCGGTTGGGCCTCCAGGTTTCTGCTGCTTCATTTGGAAAAGCATATTGAGGGGCTGGTTTGAACTGTATCGTCACCAGCGTGGATTTTGAATGCATGCATTTTCCTGTTCTTACATAAAAGGGCACATCCTTCCATCTCCAGTTGTCCACGTAAAACTTTACGGCTGCAAAGGTTTCTACTTTAGAATCCGGCGCTACGTTCTTTTCTTCCCGGTAACCTTTTACCTCCTTGCCTTGTATCCAGCCCGATTCATATTGACCCCGGACAGCATTCTGGTGTACTTCATCCTTATGCCATATACGTATGGCCTTGAGCACGTCCAGTTTTTTATTCCGTATCTCATTAGCTTCAAAAGAAACAGGAGCTTCCATGGCCAGCATACATAAAAGCTGCAGCATATGGTTTTGCACCATGTCTCTCAGGGCACCTGCCTGTTCATAATAACTTCCCCGGTCTTCCACCCCAATGTTCTCTGCCGCCGTGATTTGCACATAATCAATATAATGGCTGTTCCAGATGGGTTCAAACAGGGCATTGGCAAAACGAAGCGCCAGTATATTCTGCACGGTTTCCTTTCCCAGGTAATGATCTATACGGTATATCTGTTCTTCTTTGAACAGTTGCCCTAACCTGATATTGAGTTCTGTAGCACTTTGCAAATCATGACCAAATGGCTTTTCAAACACCATCCTGGACCTGGCCGGATCCGTCATGAGCTTGGCACTGTGTAGTCTTTCAGCTACTGTAGGAGCCAACTGCGGCGCAATAGACATATAATAGATCTCGGTAGCCTTGGCCTTCCACTGATCTTCATAATCCTTTACATAAGAAGCTATAGACCTGTAGGTCTTTTCTGATTCCAGGTCTGCCTTGTAATATTCTATCAGTTCTGAGAATTCTTTCCAGGCAATCTTCAGGCAGTCCTTTCGGCGCGAGTGCTCTGCGATCCCTTTTTTGATATAGTTCCTGTAAGTGGTATTGCTAAAATCAGATCTGCCTATGCTGATGATGCGGAATTGTTCCGGGAGGTATTTATCCAGGAATAAATTATACAGGGCAGGCATCAGCTTGCGGTAGGTAAGGTCGCCGCTGCCGCCAAAAATGAATAAGATAGCTGGCTCTTTCTTCGGTGCTTGCATAATACATGATTTAGTGATCGTCCTTTCCTTTACACATTCATTTGTTTGATCATTCTTCTTGTTGCCATTCTGTATGGAATACGCCTTCTTTATCAATTCGCTGGTAGGTATGTGCACCAAAGAAATCACGCTGGGCCTGAATAAGGTTAACCGGCAAACGCTCACTTAAATAAGCGTCATAATAAGCCAGGGCACTGCCCATGCCTGCCACAGGTATTTTGGCCTGGACGGCCTGCCCGATGATGTAGCGGATGCTTTCCTCCCTGTTCTTTAAAAGCACTGCAATCTCTTCGTCCAGTAATAAGTTGGCCAATTTGGGTTGTTTACTATAAGCATCTGTAAAATTGCCCAGGAGTGCAGAGCGAATGATACATCCCGCCTTCCACACCTGTATCACAGAAGGCAATGGAATATTCATCTCCCATTGGTCAGAGGCCTTGGCCAGCATGCTGAGGCCTTGCGCATAGGCAATGGTAAAACAAAAGGCCAGTGCTTCTTCCAACCTCGTTAGGAAGGTTTCATCGAGTGTAAGGCTTCCCACTTCAGGTTTGTATATGCCGGCGGCTTTTCTTCGCTGGTCCTTATACACCGAAAGATCTCTCATGGCCACAGCCATATCAATAGTGGGAATAGATACCGGGAGGTCCATGGCTTCCTGAGATGTCCATTTACCGGTGCCTTTAGAACCTGCCTGGTCAAGGATCTTATCTACCAGGAAGTCATTAGGATTGGAAGTTTCTGCATCGCCTGTCTTAAACACTTCAGCCGTGATCTCTATCAAAAAAGAATGCAATTCTCCTTCGTTCCATTGCAGGAACAATTGGTGAAGATCTTTATTTTCCATGCCCCCTGCCCGGTGAAGGATGTCATACACCTCGCTGATCATCTGCATCATGGCATACTCGATCCCATTGTGCACCATTTTTACATAGTGGCCGGCCGCATTATTACCCATATAAGCAACGCAGGGTGTATCACCTGATTTGGCTGCTATAGCCTCGAGTATGGGCTTCAAGTATTGATAGGCTTCCTGGTCGCCCCCGGGCATCATACTGGGACCGAAACGGGCCCCGGCTTCACCGCCCGAAACTCCCATACCAAAGAAGTGGATCTCTTTGGGCTGCAGGTAGCTGATCCTTTTCAGCGTGTCCTTGAAATAAGAATTACCACCATCTATTACGATATCGCCCTTTTCAAGATGGGGTAACAGGTTTTCTATCACATCATCCACCGGCTTGCCGGCAGGCACCAGCATCATGATCTTGCGTGGCTTTTTCAGCGACCCTACCATATCTGCTATATCAATGGTACCCTTTACGGTGGTGCCAGGCTTTGCGGCCTGCACCAGCTTGTCCGCTCTTTCCTGTTTCAGGTCAAAGCCTACTACCGCGTAACCGTGATCTGCCATATTCAGCAGGAGGTTACTGCCCATGACCCCGATACCTATCATTCCAAAATCGTAATTGCCTTCCATATTAATGCTGGTTGTTTCTGGTTGAATCATTATCGCGCCTTGGCGGTTCTTCTCTTTTAGGCGTCTGTGTGGCTGGTTCCGTAGATCCATGATGACAGGTGTAGCAGGTAACCATCAGCTTTGCATTCAGATCGTGTTTTGCTCCTGTTACATCAAAATACTTATCATTGATCTTATCCATCATTTTCATCATTTCCCTGGCTGCCAGTTTATGCTTGTTCTCATCAGAAGCAAAATCCCAGGTCTTGGTCTCCTCGTTGCGAATATGGCAATAGGTGCATTTAACGCCCAGCGAACCTGTAAAATGGTGCATCACGCTGTCCAGCTGCTCCTTATTGATATTCTTTGGCAGCACCTTCAGGTTCTTATAAGTATGCTCATCACGTGGAGTAAAAGCAAGCGAAATGGAAATGATACCGGCAATCCCAAGCATGACGAACAAAGACTTTTTCATAAAGCGTTAAATTTTTCATTGAATTTATACAAAAATCCCGCCTTAACGGTTAAAGCCTGTTTACCAGGTCTTCATTTCATATTTTTGCGGAAAGTTTTAAAACAGAGAGCATGTCTGGATTGGTTGAAGAGTTTAATGAGTATAGGGAAAAGATGAACGAGGTGATCCTGAGCAAGAATAACCTGGTGATGAAAAGGCTTTGGAACCTGGACACAAACACCTACGAGGACGGTGCCCTGGATAAGAAAACCAAGGAAATGCTGGGATTGGTAGCTAGCATGGTACTGCGCTGTGACGACTGCATCAAATACCACCTGGGCAAGTCGCATGAACTGGGTGTGACCACTGAACAGATGTACGAAATCTTTGCTGTAGCCAACATTGTCGGCGGCACCATTGTTATACCTCATACAAGAAGAGCGGCGGAATATTGGGAAGAGCTGCAGAATATCGAACATTAGAACAAGGAATGTCGAATGTCGAAGTGAAGGAAGATGTAGATCTTTATTATCAAAGGCCATTTGGAATAAGAGATGAAGAAGTGAAAATTAAAAGGCCGATGAGGTTATATAAATTATAGAGATAATAAATAATTATTTAGAGAGATTGAAGGAATAGGTTGTAAAAAAGGTTTTTGTTGCTAACTTAATGTAGCAATAAAGAATTATGAATCAAAGATTCGACCTTGAAGAAAGGCTTATAGAATTTGGATCAGAAATTATAGATATATCGGAAGGATTACCAAAATCATTTGCAGGCAATCATTTGGCATCTCAACTGATCAGGAGTGGGACTTCACCCGCTCTAAATTATGGTGAGGCACAAGGTGCGGAAAGTCGTCCTGATTTCATTCATAAAATGAAAGTTTGCTTAAAAGAATTGAGAGAAACATATAATTGCTTACGCTTAATTAATAAAAAACTATGGGTAGAACAGGTGAAAATTGAAAATGTTTTGATTGAAAATAATGAACTCATTTCCATTTTCGTAAGGAGTATTTCGACTGCACAAAGTAAGTTGACCAATAAAAGTACGGCTCGCACTTCGTAATTCGATATTCCTTGTTCATCTGTTCGATATTCAATTATAAATTATGGAAACTATCTCCGCTCCTGCCCCAAACATCACATTGACGCCGAAGGATTTTGCCACCGACCAGGAAGTGCGCTGGTGCCCGGGTTGTGGTGACTATTCTATCCTGGCACAGGTGCAGAAAGTGATGCCCACGCTGGGCATCCCCCGCGAAAATATCGCTATCATCTCCGGTATAGGTTGCTCGTCGCGTTTTCCTTATTATATGAACGTGTATGGCATGCATTCCATTCATGGCAGGGCCACAGCTATTGCCAGCGGATTGAAAGCTTCGCGCCCCGACCTGAGTGTCTGGATCGTAACCGGTGACGGCGACAGCCTTAGCATTGGCGGCAATCACACCATTCATTTGCTGAGAAGGAATTTCGATGTGAACATACTGTTGTTCAATAACCAGATCTATGGATTGACAAAGGGACAATACTCACCTACTTCCGAAGAGAATAAGATCACCAAATCCACACCATACGGCAGCATCGATCACCCGTTCAATCCCCTGGCACTGGCCATGGGTGCGGATGCCACCTTTATTGCCCGCAGCATGGACAGGGATCCCAAGCATTTGCAAACCATGCTGAGCCGCTCACATGCCCACCATGGCGCATCCTTCCTGGAGATTTATCAGAACTGCAACATCTTTAATGATGGCGCATTTGAAATCTTTACAGAGAAGTCATCCAAGGCAGATGAGGCCCTGTTCCTGGAACATGGGCAACCACTTGTCTTTGGTGCCAATAAGGATAAGGGCATCAAGCTGGATGGTTTTACCCCCATTGTAGTGAACCTGAATGAAGGCCATAGCGTGGATGAACTCTGGGTGCATGACGAAGCGGATATTTATAAGGCACAGATCCTTACCCGCATGTTTGATGATCCTAAGCTGGAGCACCACCTGCCAAGGCCATTCGGGGTATTTTACCAGGCTATCAGGCCCACCTACGAGGATATGCTAGGCCAGCAGATAGAACAGGCCAAAAGTAAAAAGGCCGCTGACCTCGATAAGCTGTTGAAGGGAAACGAGGTGTGGGATATCGTATAGAAATATTGGAATTTAAATAGGAAAGAAGGCTTCGGTCTTCTTTTTTTATGCCCCTTCCTGGCATAAACACTGGTAAAGCGGTTTGAGTTTTGCAGGCATGATAGTATTCTTTTTAGCCTCACTAATATTTCCATTGTATGCTGATCAACATTCATCCGCGAAATCCACAGGAAAGATTGATACGACAGGTAGTTGATGTATTGAAGGGAGGAGGAATTATAGTATATCCTACTGATACCATCTATGGACTGGGCTGCGACATTTTCCAGCACAAGGCTGTGGAGCGCATATGCCAGATCAAGGGCGTGCAGCCTCAGAAGGCAAACCTTTCCTTTGTATGTTATGACCTCAGTGATCTCAGCCACTATGCCAAGCAACTGACAACCTCTGTGTACCGCACGCTAAAGCAGCACCTGCCCGGCCCCTATACCTTCATCCTTGAAGCCAGTAAGGAAGTTCCTAAAATACTAAAGACCAAAAAAGATACAGTAGGTATCCGTGTGCCTGATAATACCATTGCCAGGTGCATAGTAAAAGAATTGGGCAATCCTATTTTAAGTGCATCACTGCCGGGGGAATATGTGGAAGAATACACCGACCCGGAGATCATACAGGACAAATTTGATAAACTGGTTGATATGGTCATAGATGGGGGCATTGGGGGAATGATACCTTCCACCATTATTGACTTCACCAGTGGTGAAGCAGAAGTAATGCGCGAAGGAGCAGGAGTATGGGAGTTATAACCTGTAAGGTATCAATGAACTTTCCATTTGAAATGGTAATCATCGATCCACCTACCTTGTCAACTTTTCAACTTGTCAACTATTCCCTTAATCCCCATCCTCATCCTTCCAAATCAATACCCAACCTGTTCACTGTCTGCACCAGTTCCATAGCATTTTTCACTTCCAGCTTTTGATTGATGTTCTTGCGATGGGTTTTGATAGTTAATTCACTCAGGAATAATTGTTCGGCTATCTCGCGGTTGCCTTTTCCCTGTAGCACCAGCCTGATGATCTCTTTTTCCCGGCTGCTTAATTTAACCGGGGTAGGCATGAAATCAGCGGGTGGCAATTGCACCAGGTCCTTTAGCCGCGGATCCAGGTAGGTAGCACCGCCGTAGGCAGCTTCTATAGCTTCCACCAGCACGGCACTGCCCGAATTCTTCAATACATATCCATGTGCAAAGGGCGTATATAGATTTTCTTTTGCAAGGGCACCGGGATGATACATGGTCAGGAATACCACGCGGGTATGAGGATAGTCCTTGCGGATGATCTTTGATAATTCAATGCCATTCTTCCCGGGCATGTTCACATCAAGCACCGCCACATCCACCGGGTGCCGGCTGATAAAATCCTCTACTGCATCTCCATCCGTGCATTCGGCCACTATCTGCAAGTGTTGGTATTGGTGCAGCGCATTCCTAACCCCTTCCAAAAACATAGGGTGATCGTCGGCTATTAATACTTTTATCAGTTGCTTCATGAGGTATGATGGGAAACTCGATGGAAATACGACAACCTTTATTTACCCGGCTATCCACTTCAAACCGACCATTTACAAATGTAACCAAACCTTTTATCTGTGAAAATCCTAATCCTTCCTTCATCTCCAGCATGTCAAATCCGCGTCCATTGTCTTCTACAAAAATGGAGATGAGCTCTGGTTCCAGCATCACCTGTACCATAACTTCCGTGGCATGCGCATGTTTTACAGCGTTTTGCATCAGCTCCTGCAGTATGCGAAACACCAACAGCTCGTTTTGAAAAGCTGAAGCTTCCAGGCTGCCGATAGATTCCAGGTAAATATGGATCTTGCCCGTCCGGTTGTATTGGGCTATAAGGTCCTTTACGGCCTGCATCAGCCCTTTCTTTTGCAGGATCACCGGCGAAAGACTATGAGAAATGTGGCGTACTTCATCAGTCAGTGTGCTTACATCATCTATAGTGTGTTGTAGCAGTGAGGCATGCTCCGAAGGCTTATCACCCAGCGCTTCCAGGTTGAACTTGATAGATGAAAGGCCGGCACCAATAGAATCATGCAGCAACCCGGAAAGGCGGTTCATTTCCTTCTCTTGGTATTCACTCACGGTCTTGAAAATATTCTCCTGCCGGCGGTTCAGTTCCACCAGTAATTCCTCTGCATCCAGCTTGTAGTTTTTAAAACGCACCGACAATGCCAGGGCAAGCAGGCATAGCTCCACCGAGAACCCGATATTCACGGCATTCCTGGTGATCAAAGCATCCGGGAGGTTCCCGGTGATGTATTGCATATATACCTGCGAGGAGATGGTAAATAGCAAAGAGGCGAAAAAGATATACCCCGAGTACTTGACCTTTTTGCGATAGCCCAGGGCTGCAAATACAAATACAGGTATAATGGTGGCTACCATCAGCACCTGCATGAAGATTAGCCAGAAGATACGCAGCGTTCCTGTATTGGGGATCACGGTAAAGGCCAGTATAAAACTGGTAATGTAAAACCAGGTGAACCAAGTGGTGAACTGGTGGATACGGGGAAAATGTTTTCTTACTTCCAGTAAGCTACTTGCAAACAGGATGTAAAATATAGGCGCCAGTGAGATGGTGAAAGGTCGAATGTAATCTGCTATTCCCGGATGGTCAGGATAAAGGAACATAAAGCTTAAACCAAAATCCGTGAATATATATCCTGCCACCATCAAAACATACAATGTATAATACACATACAGCCGCTCGCGTATGTTGAAGTAAAGGAATAAAGTGAAGAGTAAGATGAACACACTGATGCCTACCAGCAATCCTTGTAACATGTTGTTCTGCCGGTTATAAGCCATGAAGGCATCATCAGTGAAAAAGTTAAGTGGAAGATGGAGTTGCTCATTTCTTTTATCTATCAATAACAGTAGTTGCTGTCCCTGTTCCTTCAGGCTGATCTTATACACAAATTGCGCATGATCCATATTCCGGGTACGGAAAGGAAGATGGTCACCGGTCAATGTATAGGTGGTTAGGGGCATGTTATCTTTTATCAGCCAGGCCCCCAGGTAGTTAATATGTGGATTATTGATCTCCAGGTACACCACTGAATCCTTCACGGGAAGTGCTGACAGGTCAAGGCGCAGCCACACCATCTCGTTCTTATAACTGAGGTTAATAGAAGCAGTTGACACGGGCTGCATCAGGTTCATTATGGAGGGGTAGCGGTCAAAGCTGTGTTGGGCTCCGCTGTCCAGGAAGTACTGCAGCGAGAGCTGCCGGGGAGCGATGGGTTGTTGATTCACAAAAAGGCTGATACCTGCATGGCCGGCCAGGTGGCCCGACAGGCAAAACAGGAGGATGAGCAGTCTTTTTTGGTATGTCTTATAGAAGTTCACGAAATCAGTAGCGATAAAAATATACTTTGTTCAAGTATAAAACGAACAGGAAAGAAAATTACCCCTTAGTAGGTAGGGGGGAAGTCAAAAGTCAAAATGCAAAAGGCAAAAGGGAAGAATGAAAAATGGAAAATGAAAAAGGGGTTGACGAGTTAACGGGTTGACCAGATAATAAAGGATGATACCCATATTCCTTAATTATCCTCCTTAATCCTTTGAATCTTAGTTTTCCTGGAGAAAGGGCTAGCGGCCATTGAATGATCCAGTGGCAATCTTCCGTATCCTTTGTGCTCTTTTGTGCCTTAGCGCCTTTGTGGCTACCACTCCTCAAAAATCCTTTTCAATCCTGTCAATCTTAGTTCTTTATTCTTAAATTCAATAGCTCAACATTTCTAAACCTTCAACAGATAGTATGAAAAAACTGCTTGCCCTGCTGTTCGGGGTGTTTATGCTCCTTTCTGTTAGTGCCCAGGTAGATGCTGGCTTATTTCGCTGGCCCGATGTCTCTGCCTCCCAGATCGTTTTTACCTATGCCAATGACCTGTGGGTGATACCCAAAGATGGAGGTACTGCCACGCGGCTCAGTTCTCCTGCAGGAGTGGAGATCTACCCCAAGTTCTCTCCCGATGGAAAGACCATTGCTTTTACCGGTAACTATGATGGTAACAGTGATGCCTATACGATACCTGTTACCGGGGGCGTACCCGTTCGGCTTACTGCCCATGGTTATCCTGACCGCGTAATAGACTGGACCGTTGATGGTAAGAATGTATTGTTTGCCTCAGGCCGCGAAAGTGGTAAAGCCAGGTTCAATCAATTTTATACAGTTCCCGCCACGGGTGGTGCCGAGCAAAAGCTGCCCCTGGCCTACGCTGAATACGGCTCCTATTCACCAGATGGTAAAGAGTTGGCTTTGGTGTTCCGCTCGCAGGTGGGGCGCAACTGGAAGCGCTACCGCGGGGGATGGAAGGCCGATATTCATATTTTCAACCTGCAGGATAATACTTCCGTCAATATCTCGCGCAATGATGATGCAGGTGCTGAATTCCCTATGTGGCATGGCAATACCATCTACTTCCTGTCAGACCGCGGGCCTGAACTGCGCATGAACATCTGGAAGTATGATATGAACAGCAAGGCCTTCTCGCAGGTCACCCATTTTACTGATTATGATGTGCACTATCCATCACAGGGACCGGATGATATTGTATTTGAAGCGGCGGGCAAATTATGGTTGCTTCCTTTTTCATCTGCCCAACCCAAAGAAGTGAAGGTAACCGTGGTTACCGACAGGGCCATGCTCAAACCAAAGATGGAAACTGTAGATAAGCTGGTGGAGAATGTGTCACTGAGTGCTGATGGCAACCGCGTACTGGTAGAAGCCAGAGGTGACATCTTTTCGGTGCCTGCAGAAAATGGTTTTGTAAAGAACCTCACCCGCAGCTCCGGGTCTGCAGAGCGCTCGCCTGCCTGGTCGCCCGATGGTGAGCATATAGCCTATTGGAGCGATGAATCAGGTGAATATGAATTATGGCTGGCCGACCCTTCCAAAGAAGGCAGTGCCCGCAAGCTTACCAGCTATGGCCCTGGCTTCCGGTACAATCTGTATTGGTCGCCAGATAGCAAGAAGCTGGCCTTTATTGATAAGGCCATGCGCATTAAAGTGTATGACCTGGCAACCGGTAAGACCACCGACGTGGACAGGGCACTTCGGTTCATGCAGGACGACCTTTCAGGATTCTTATTCAGCTGGTCACCGGATAGTAAATGGCTGGCCTACAGCCGCGACCTTGACAACTCGCACAGGGCCATATTCATTTATGATTACCCCAATAAAAAGCTGCACCAGGTAACCAAAGGTTTTTACAATACTACCAGCCCTGTATTTGACCCTGAAGGTAAATACCTCTACCTGCTTACTTCTCAAAGCTTTCAGCCCAATTACAGCGATGTTGACAATACATTCATTTATGCCAATACGCAGCAGGTGGCTGCCATCAGCCTCAAAAAAACCACTCCTTCACTGCTGGCACCTAAGAATGATACGGTGACGCTGAACCTGCAGTCGCCGGAAAAGAAAGAAGCGCTGAAGAAAAAGGCCCGCAAGGAGAAAAAGGATTCCCTGTCTGTGCAGCCTTTACCAGAGGCTGCCAGGGTAGATATTGATTTTGACGGCCTGGAACAAAGGCTGGTATTGTTGCCTACAGCACCGGGTAATTATTCCGCGCTGAATGCCACCAAGGACAAGATCCTTTACCTGAAACAGCCTAATACAGGCAACAGCGAGGGAAAGGGTGTGATCAAATATTACGACAAGGAAAAAAGGGAAGAGAAGACCATATTGGAAGATGCCAATAATTTCCAGCTCTCCCAGAACAAGGCTAAGATATTGGTATTCCGCCCCAACAATTCCTTTGCTATCATCAAACCGGAGGAAGGCCAGAAATTTGAAAAGCCATTGAGGCTTTCAGAGATGCAGGTGATGGTGGAACCTGCAAAAGAATGGAAACAACTGTTCCTGGATGCCTGGCGGCTGGAGCGGGATTATTTTTACGATTCCAACATGCACGGTGTTGACTGGAATGGAGTGAAGGACCGTTATTTAAAAATGCTGGCGGGGGCCATGACCAGGGAGGAAGCCGATTTTGTGATCGGTGAAATGATCGGTGAGCTGAATGCTTCGCATACCTATCATGGTGGTGGAGATATGGAACAGCCGGCGCAAAAAGCGGTGGGCTACCTGGGTGTGGACTGGCAGGCAGATGGAGATCATTACAAGATCAAAAAGATCATCAGGGGTGCTGAATGGGATGCAGAAGTGCGCTCGCCGCTTGACATGGCAGGTGTAGATCTGAAGGGAGGCGATTATATACTGGCCGTGAACGGCGTGCCATTGACCACCGCCCAGGAGCCTTTTGCCGCCTTTGCTGGGCTGTCTAAAAAAGCAGTGGAGATCACCTATAACAGTACGCCATCCTGGAATGGCTCTAAAACGGCAGTAGTGGAAACCCTGGCCGATGAATCGCGACTGCGCAACCTGGCCTGGATAGAAGGCATGCGCAAAAGAGTGGAAGAAGCTACCAATGGCGAAGTGGGATATATCTATGTGCCCAGTACAGGTATAGATGGTCAGAATGAATTGATGCGCCAGTTCAGTGCTCAATGGGATAAAAAAGCATTGATCATTGACGAACGTTTCAATAATGGGGGACAGATTCCTGACCGCTTCATTGAAATGCTGAACCGCGATCCACTGGCCTTTTGGGCCATCAGGGATGGCAGTACCTGGCCATGGCCGCCATACGCCAATTTCGGGCCTAAGGTCATGCTGATCAATGGCTGGAGTGGTTCCGGTGGTGATGCCTTCCCCGATTATTTTAAAAGAAAAGGCCTGGGACCTTTGATAGGCGCCCGCACCTGGGGTGGATTGATCGGCATCTCCGGCGTGCCCAACCTGGTAGATGGTGGCAGCATCACGGTGCCTACTTTCAGAATGTATAATCCTGATGGCACCTGGTTCAGGGAAGGACATGGGGTGGACCCTGACATTCCTGTGGATGAAGACCTGGCGGCTATGGCCAAAGGCATTGATCCGCAACTGGAACGGGGCATTACAGAAATCAAGAACCTGTTGAAGACCAAGGGCTTCAAACAGCCTCCCGTACCTACCACGGAAAAGAGAACTTATTAAGCTACCAGCAATAACAGTTTGTAATGACCCGGCTTACCAGGGTCATTTTTTATTCTATCACACGGTTCAGGTATTTGGAGTAATCAGGGATACTGACGGCATGGGCTTCCTCCATCAGCAGGGAGGTCAGTACAAAATCAGCCGTGCTCCTGTTGCAGGCAATGACAATATTCCAGGCCACGGCAATTCGAAGCAGGGCCTTCACATCACTGTCATGCGCCTGCGCCATCATAGGATCCCAAAAGAAAAGGATGATGTCAAGCTTTCCTTCGGCTATCATGGCTCCTAATTGCTGGTCGCCGCCCAAAGGCCCACTCAATAGCTTTTTTACAGGAGTGCCAATTAAGTTTTCTAATAATGTTCCTGTAGTACCTGTGGCTATTAATTGATGCCTTGTCAGCACGGTTTTGTTGTAGGTAGCCCAGTCCAGCAGGTCTGCCTTCTTGTTGTCATGCGCCACCAGGGCAATGCGTTTCACTGGCTGCATGGTTCTTAATAAATCCATTGTTCACCATTTTAATGTGATCAGATTCTCTATTCCAGGCAGCTATTGTTAGCAGAAAAATATTTAATACTATAGGTGACCGGGTTAGTTGTGCATGATCTGCACATTCTTACCCGATTGCAGCACGGCCTGTATCAACGGCATGTCGTGCACTTCCGGCGTATAGATGATCACGTGGTCAATCAGTTCATCATCCAGGATGAACTCTTTCTGGTCCACGATCTCAGCTTGCGGATATCGGTTTTTGAAGAAAGTAGCATCAGCTTCTTCAGGTATGTAAAGTTTGCTGATGATTGTATTGGGATGAAGCTCAATATTCAAATTAAACTCCTGGGCTTTTACGCCACATTTTATTATTGCGGTTTTACTTGTTGTCATATTCAGAGGTATGTGTATTGTGTACACACTAAGAACAAAGTAACGTCTTTTTATATAATTGGGCTTTCCCGGGCTGTTAATCAATTATGATCAAATGATTTATTGACCAGGAACAATTTAACGGAAAGCATATAATAGGCTGACAGACAAACCATTAGATCTCCCATCCGTATTTTTCACTAGCGAAGTGATGCCAAAGTTGTACCGGACGCCTAAGCCCAGCCTGTCAGGAAGGTATCCAGCGCCTACCGCCCCGGAAAAAATCCATCGGTTGGTCCAGGTATCTATGGGAAAGAAATCGACTGCCCCGTCATTGCTGCCTGCCTCCTGTTTGCCACTGATACGAAGGCCTAGCTGGGGCCCGGTTTCAAAATACAGGCCTTTTTGGGTTTTGAACTGGAGGAGAATGGGTAGCTGCAGGAAATTGAATTTATTGGAAACGGTAACCGCATTGTTGGAAAACTTCCAGCCTTCCATTGAAAAAAGCAATTCTGTTTGCGTGCTGAAAACGGGTGTAATAGGGTGCCTGTACCACCATCCCGCATGGATGGCTTTCCTTCCGGATACACCATCGCCCCCCGGGCTCAAGGTGTAAAAATTAGGTCCTGCCTTCAGACCCCATAAAGAATGGCTCTCTTGCTGCGCCCGGAGCAGGTGCGCTGGCAGGATACACAATACAAGAAGCAGCTTTTTCATTGGTAATTGTTCTAAAGCTCCGTCCTTACCTTAAAGTTCCTACATTATTCCAGGCCATCCTTGTTTTATTTTAAAAAAGAATGGTTAGCAGGTTTCGTTTGCCTGGAATTTAAAATACCAGGCATAAAAATGCTTTAAGTCTTCTCACCTTATCCATACATAGCTTTAGTGCCATCCAAACCAGGAGCATCGTAAATACTATCCCTGGGGGCTCGTACCTGTCCTTTTCGGCTCCCGGGATAACACTTCGTATTTGTTTTTGGGCCTCCATGATTCTTTTCTATTTGCTTTCATTTCATGCCTGGCGGCTGTAAATTGGAAGCATTAAACACCACGCTAAACAACAACCCTATGAAACACCTTATCAATCTTTACCGCACCAACCGCCTGGTGGCCGTTCTTTTAGACGGCATTGCACTGGTGGTATGCTCGCTGGCCCTCATTTTTACGCTGACCATTATTGCGGTGGCCTGCGCCTTATAAACGACATTATTCCTGTTACGTCCAAAACCTTCAGTATCATTCATCCTGTTGGCGTCCAATTTTCCAGCCACCTGGAGCCGGGCTCCTTTATAGCTACGCCCTATCTCCGGTATAGGAACGGCCATGATACTGCGTGATCGTCACGCAGTATCTATACTGTAGATAGCTAGTAAATAGGGCGTAGGTGGGAAGGAAGTAGGGGGGATCTGCCCACTAACAAAAAGGACCGTCAGTAGTTGACGGTCCGGGAAGAGAAAAAAGGTGATAGTTTAGGCCTCTTTTTTAGGAGGCAGGGCAAAGGCCACGGCATTATGTTCAAAATGTCCTCTGTGAGAGCCATCGCAAAAAGGTTTATTTTTTGAAAGCCCACACCTGCAAAGAGAAACAACCGTGCGGCCACCCAGGTCATAGACATTGCCGTCCTTGTCCACTATTTCAAAATCCCCCTCTATGCGGGTAGAGCCATTGCTATTGATCACGAGCTTTGTTGTTGCCATAATTTCATTGGTTTGCGGTAAAAATAAGGATAACTGCCCATGCACTTTGGCCTAAGCCTTATTAAACACTTGAGTGATAACTTTTTACAATTGCAAACCCATACAATTGTTTGTGGCCGGTCATACCAATTCTCATTTATATTCGTTTAATTTACCTACTCATACTTTTTTACTTATATATTTTCTATGGATATCCTGCTTATTGTTCTTTGCGTGCTGGTAGTAACTGCTATTGTGCTGATCATCATGTTCCGTCCACGGCCTAATAACAACCTCTTTGCCCTTTCCTATAAGCTTGACGAATTGTTTGCCAAGCTGGATAAGATCACCGATAACCTGAAGGAGGATTTCCGTACCAACCGGGAAGAGATCTCAAGGGTATCGAGGGATAACAGGGAGGAACTAAGCGACACCCTGCTGAAATTCAAAACCGAGATGACCGAAACTTTGAAGATGATCACGGAGCAAAACCGGGCAGGTGCAGAGACCATCAACAGGACCCTCGATGATAAGATAACAGCATTGGTGCAGAAGGTGGAAAATGGTCATAAGGAAAGCCGCGAGGCCATTAGTACTGACTGGAAGGAATTCTCGCTGGTGCAGCGCAATAAATTTGACGAATGGAAGATGCTGCAAAAAGAGGGGACAAAAAATACCGTGGAGCAACTGGACAAGATCACTACCCGGGTGGAAGAACGCTTAACCGCTGTGAATGAGCAATCGAAAGCGGATAGTAACCAGATGCGACAGGCCCTGGAGGCTTCCTTCAAAGGTTTCAGGGAAACTTTCTCCAAAAGCGTGGAAGATATGAACAACCTGCAGCGGGAGAAGTTTGGGCAGATGGAAGTGAAGCAGACCGAATTGGTGCAGAAGACTGAGGAGAAGCTGGAAAAGATGCGCGAAACGGTAGATGAGAAATTACAGAAGACCCTCAACGAGCGGCTGGGCCAGTCCTTTGAGCTGGTGGGCAAGCAACTGGAAAGTGTGCAGAAGGGATTGGGTGAAATGCAAACCCTGGCACAGGACGTAGGCGGATTGAAAAAAGTGCTGAGTAATGTGAAGATGCGTGGTGGATTGGGCGAGGTGCAACTGGAAATGCTGCTGGAGAACATCCTGGCCCCGGACCAGTACGAGGCTAACGTGCGCACCAAGCAAAGTAGCTCAGATGTAGTGGAGTTTGCCATTAAGATGCCCAACCGGGATGGAGACCGTAATTATGTATGGCTGCCTGTGGACGCCAAATTTCCAAGGGATGCCTATGAATATTTGCAGGAGGCTTACGATACCAATGATATTGTAAGAATAGAAGAAGCGCAAAGGAACCTGGAAGCCACCATCAAAAAGATGGCCAGGGATATTTGTGAGAAATACATTGATCCACCCAACACAACTGATTTTGCCATCCTGTTCCTGCCATTTGAAGGCATCTATGCTGAAGTGGTACGCAAGGCCAGCCTGCTGGAAGACATTCAAAAGAACTGTAAGGTAGTGGTAACAGGGCCCACGACGTTTGCGGCTATCCTTAACAGTTTGCAGATGGGTTTCCGTACACTGGCTATTCAGAAGCGGAGCAGCGAAGTATGGACCATACTGGGCGCAGTGAAGAAAGAATTCGAGGCCTTTGGCGGCATGTTGGAGAAGGCGCAGAAGAACATTCAAACGGCCAGCAACCAGCTGGATGAAGTAATGGGCAAACGCACGCGTGCCATCCAGCGCAAGCTGAAAGGTGTGGAAGCCCTGGAAGATGGGGAGGCGCAGGTGGTGCTGTCGAATGTGACTACTAAGGAATTGCTGGAAGACGAGGAGTTGTAAATAACTGACCTGGTAGTTTGCTGGATGGTTGGTTTATATGTACTTTCCTTTCCGGATCATTTTGCAAATGCCAATACTAAAGATCATACAACGTTACCGTGACCCGGCCATATGGCTGGGGGTATTGATCCTATTGTTTTTTATGGATAGCAATGGACCTTCCTTATGCCTGTTTCGCTGGATAGGTTTTCATTCCTGCCCGGGCTGTGGATTGGGACATTCCATGCATGAAGCCTTGCATGGCAACTGGAAGGAGTCAATTGAGTATCATATTTTAGGATTGCCAGCTGTTGTGCTACTACTTACACATATTGCTACCAGCATATATTCTATAACCAAAACAACTAAACAATTATATGGATCAAAAAATGCTTATGATGCTGCCGGGCCTTCAGCCCGATGAACTGCAAACCATCCAGGACATTACAAGAGATATGTCGGAAGAGCAGCAGCGGCAATTCATTTTGTTTTACAGTGGCAAGCGCCGCGAAGAGCAAAGCCTGATGATCATGGCGATCATTGGCTTTTTTGGTGTGGCAGGGATACACAGGCTGGTGACGGGTGAAACCGCACTGGGGATAATATACCTGTTTACTGTAGGATTCTGTGGTGTAGGAACCATCATTGACCTGGTGAATATAAAAAGGCTTACATCAGAGTTCAACCAGAAGAAAGCGATTGAAGCGGCACAGATGGTGCGGATGATGGGGTAAATTCATAGTTAGCGGCAAGGTTAAAGCAATCATTCATTAATCCATAACTGAATAGATGAAGACCTTAACTGAAAAGGATATAAATTTTATTCTTTCAAACTCCAAATGGCGTTTTAAATATTCTGATATATGGAACAGGTATGATGTTCTGCTTTTTCCTGCTTTCTTATTGTTCATCGCTCTGAGCATGCCAATCGGAATCGGTCTGACGAATTTTACCATTTGCTGGGCGATTATATTTCTTGGATTTGTTGTGTATTTTGCTACTTATCATTACAAACGCATACAGGCAGAAAAGAAATTCTATTCCATCCCTGTGACTTCTGACCAAATTAGCAATTTAGAAATTTATCTAAAGGAACTAAATTGGTTAATCGTTGATAAGAATAGCACTTATATATTGGCAAGAACAAAAACTTCCCTTACATCTTGGGGGGAAATCATTACTATACTATTTAAAGGAAATGAGGTCTTGTTTAATTCCAGACCAGATGTTCAATCCAATACTGATAGTCGAGATAGTGTAAATTTTTGGGCTTTTTACAATTTGATCAATACAAAAGGATTCAGCCGCTAATAATGTTTTCAGGCAATATGTATTGCTCAACTTACTATCTTTAATAAGCAACAGAACAGAAGTTAAGCAGCGAATTTATAAATATCCTTATTGCCTAAAGCCCTTTCAGTTTCCCAGATAAGGCGTTGATATCTACATTATATGCAAATGAAATGGTAAACGAATTGGCGTTTATTTTGCAGTCTACAACTCATGATACGTAACCTGGTACTATTTGTTGCATTGTTTCAATTGATGGCCTGTGATAATCTTGGGCAGGATGCTGATACACCTGTAAACAAAAGAGCACAGACCTATTCGTACAGCTGTATTGACAGCGGCGTGGCAGCCAAGCCTATGAGCCGCAAGCTGGAGAAGGCGGGGGACCTGATCCGCAATCTTGGTGTTTCGCGTAAATCCATCACGGACAGTGTGCAGACAGCCTATGGATTGATGTTCCATCAACAGATGCTTCAAGAAGGCGAGTTCAAACTGGTGAATGATGCCGCACTAAAAACAAAGCTTACCAAAGTGATGAACGACTTATTGAGTGTGCGGGAAGATCCTTCACATATTCAATATGCCATTTACGCACTTAAAGATACCATGGTCAATGCCTTTACTTTTGGAGGCCGCATTTACATTACCTCGGGCATGCTTGAAAAATGCAAGGGCAAGGATGACCTGTTGTACGCCATAATAGGTCATGAGATCGGCCATTCGGAAATGGGACATATCAAGTCAACCATACAGGAGATGGAATTATCTACCAAGGTGTTTGGCGAACAAACAGGAGCTACCATTTTTGAGCTGAAGAAATTCCTCACTGCTTCTTTCAATCAAAAGAATGAGCTGGAAGCAGATTATTATGGCATCAACCTGACCAATGAACTGGGCTATGATGTGTGCACTGCCGTTTCGTTCTGGAAAGAAATGGCCAGTCATGAAAATCATTACAGCGAACTGGAAGACTTCTTTCGTACGCATCCTTTTTCCTCCTTGCGGGCAGAATGCCTGATGAATCATATACGCACCAACTTTGGAAAGGATTGCGGGCTTGACAAGCGCCAATTGTTACCACAGGTGGTGAAATAGATGGTTGAAATAATTGCCATTAAGGGAGCCGGGCAGTAGCATATCTATACGCTTCACCTGTATGAGCAAGGCTATAAGTCTACATAAATGGCTGATGCTGTTAATTGAATTAACGTACCGCATCCCCTGTGCATAAATGGCGTCCGTTTATCCTCTTAAATAAAGGCTCCCATTTAAATAGTGTAACTTTATAATCTTAAATCTATGGTGATGAATCAACACATTGTTTCGAGGATCGCCATCTATATTTTAGCTATTGCAATGATCGTTTTTGGAATTCAACATTTCATCCACCCTTACGATCTGCTGGTCAAAGTCCCTGATTTCTTACCCGGAGGCATAGCCTGGGTTTACCTGGTGGGAACCGCTTTTATTTTAGCGGCTATTTCCTTCATGACCAACATTTGGGTGAAAACCGCCGCTTACCTGTTGGCCCTGATGCTATTTAGTTTTGTTCTCACTATTCACCTGCCGAATTTTATGGATACGGCAGATAAGGCTTACCGCCAAATGGCCCTGTACAATTTACTCAAGGACTCTGCGCTGGCTGCCTTTGCGCTGTACATTGCCAGCAATGCCCGGCACCAGCGCATACTGGAGAACGTAGAGGAAGTGAACGAACCGGAAGAACGATTTGAATTGGTAGAGCAATAGCTAATAAGGATAAGTGACATCCTGCTAAGTAAAAAAACCTTTTAGTAAATACCTGTGTATGCAGGTATTGGTTGCAGACCATTAAACTGTATCGAAAGGAATTAAAAAGCCCGGAAACTTCCGGGCTTTTTTAAAGGTAGTTATTTCAATTTCTTATATTTCTTCAGGTCATCCTTCCCCGCTTTTTTCAGGCTGATAGCGAAGCCTCCACTTGCCGCCAGTTTCTGTTTCAGCTTCGATTTGCTGGTGACGATTGTTTTATAGATATGGTAGCTCTGCGGATTGGTGATGTAATGTGCATCCTTGCCATCTTCATAGATAGTAGCTACATAAGAAGTATTGGGATCCAGGAAACTAAAGTCCACTAAACTGGTACGAGGATTCTCATCGGTAATGCCACCTACATACCATTCATCCTTGCCTTTAGCCTTACGGGCTATGGTAATATAATCTCCGGGTTCAGCGCCCAGGATCTTTGTATCGTCCCAGTCTACAGCCACATCTTCAATGAACTGAAATGCATCAGGGAAGCGCTCGTAGTTTTCTACCAGGTCAGCCGCCATCTGCAATGGGCTGTACATGGTAACGTATAGGGCCAGTTGTTTTACCAACGTGGTCTTTACATAGCGGGGGTCACCCTTTTGATAATAATCCAGTTTGGTCTGGAAGATACCCGGCGTGTAATCCATGGGTCCACCCATCAGTCTTGTAAAAGGAAGGATGGTGGTATGCTCGGGATTGTTGCCTCCAAAAGTCTCAAACTCTGTTCCTCTTGCGGCTTCAGCTGCAATGGCATTGGGATAGGTACGGTTCAAACCTGTAGGGTGCACCGATTCGTGCGAATTGACCATGATCTTATAGGTAGCTGCCTTTTGAATGGCCCTGTTGTAATGGTCTATCATCCATTGGCTGTAATGGTGTTCGCCGCGGGGAATGATATTACCCACATAACCTGATTTCACTGCATTATAGCCATGGTTGACCATGAAGCGGTAGGCTGTATCCATCAACCTATCGTAATTGGTGGCAGATGCCGAAGTTTCGTGGTGCATAATGATCTTCACCCCTTTGGAATCGGCATATTTGGTCAGCATATCCACATCAAAATCGGGATAGGGCGTTACAAAGTCAAACACATATTCCTTGGAATGTCCAAACCAGTCTTCCCAACCCTGGTTCCATCCTTCTACCAGCACCGCATTGAGATGATGTTTGGCAGCAAAGTCAATGTACTTTTTTACATTGGCATTGTTGGCGGCATGAGTCTTATTGGGTTTCATTTTGGTGTAGTCACTGATGCCCAGGTGAATATTATTGGTATCGGCATAGCTCCATGAGCCACCACCCGGGATAAACATTTGCCACCATACACCTACGTACTTTACAGGCTTGATCCAATCGGTGGAAGCATACTTGGTGGGTTCATTTAGGTTGAATATCAGCTTGGAGGCCAGTATGCCTTCTGCATTGGGAGAAACCACCACCGTGCGCCAGGGTGTGTGAAAAGGGGTTTGTATATAACCCTTATTACCCTGTGCATCTGGAGTGAGGTGAGTTTTCAGGATAAAGTTTTTATCATCCAAAGTCACATTCATGCCTGCATAGCCCAATAAGGCCGCTTCGTGAATGTTCACATAGAGGCCACCATTGGTCTTCATCATCAGGGGTGTTTGCAGCCCCATGGGAATAAGTGTCTGGGAGGCATTGCCATCATAGCTTTTATCAAACAGCTTAGATACTTCCGATAATTTGGAAGTGGTATAGCTGTATTCTTCGGTATCATAATCTCCTGCGATCCACCAGGTCTTATTGTCGCCTGACAAAGCAAATTGTGATTCCTCTTCCTTGATCACAAAGTAGTTCAGGTTCTTTTGCTGTGGGAATTCATACCTGAACCCCAGGCCATCATTAAATACCCTGAAGCGGAGCACCAGATCCCTGTTCTCAACACGTGGCTGTGCCAGTGTCACTTCCAGTTCATTGTAATGGTTGACAATGGTTTTGAATTCTCCCATTACAGGATGCCAGCTTTCATTGAAAGTGGAGGTTTTTTGATCCTGCAGGGCAAAACCGGACAGGAAGGAAGGCACATCCACTGTAGCTAAACCCAATTTACTAGACTTGATGACCGCAGTGCCTTTATAGCTCAACTGGTAATAGGGCACGCTGTCTTTTACAGAGAACTGCAGTTGTAGTTGTCCATCAGGTGAGCTAATGGTCTGGGCCATGGCCAGGCTGCCTGCCAGGAAAAGCAATAAGAATAGGAACAATGATTTATTCATTTGGAAATGTTTAAAAGGAATGCATGATTTGTATGCAAATAAAAAGTAGTTAGGGCAATTAATTTATGACCCTGTTCAGATTCCTACCAATTGATTCCAGATTTCCTTCCTTGAATAAATCCTTTAGCTTATTTTCTCTTGGCTTTTTATTTGAGAGCCAATGCCTACCGCTCTCTTTTTTCGGTGTCTTCATTTTCTTTTGCCTCATCCAAAGGTTCCAGCTTTTCGTTGGGGTCTGTGAATCCTTTCAGCTCAGTAAGGTTAGGATCTGCCTGTTCCTGGTGATTAGGATTCGGCATCTTAGGTTCATCGTAGCCTTTCTGTTTTTTATCGTCGCTTGTTTGCATATAGTTTCTTTTAAAATGATAGATGAGTTAAAGAATGATATACTTAAAAAATCATTCCAGATCAGACTGCCGTACGGTCATTAAGTGTCATCAAAGAGATTATAAAAGCTATTTGCTATATATAACGTGTAAGGTCACCCGTTGACCTCATTTTACCGGAAGTTCTATTACTATGAATTGGCATAGCTTTTACTTCTTTAAAGTAATGGATACCTTGTTTCCTGTAGAACCTGAATTACCTCCCGGATTTCATTATTATCCCCAGTTCATCAATGAGGAGCAAGAGTCTACACTATAGCAAGCCATTGGAGAAACAGAATTGCATACTTTCCTTTTCCAGGGATATGAGGCCAAAAGGAAGGTAGCCAGCTTTGGCTATGACTGGAGCTTTGAAAAGAGGGTGCTTTCAAAAGGGAAGGACATACCGGAAAGCTTTTCCTGGCTGGTGCAAAAACTGGCAGCCTTTATGGACATCAGGCCAGATCATTTTGCGGAGCTCCTGGTGACCGAATACCCTCCCGGTTCGGTGATCAACTGGCACAGGGATGCTCCCCCTTTTGATATCATTGCGGGTATTTCATTGCTTAGTGATTGCCAGTTCAGGCTGCGGCCACAGGAAAAGGCGAAACAAAACAGGAAGGCTGTTATTTCCCTTCCGGTTCAAAGGCGGTCATTATACATCATGCAGGGTATGGCCCGCACTCAATGGCAGCATAGTACCGCACCGGTGCAGCAAACCCGCTATTCCATTACGCTCAGGAGCCTTAAATCCCCGGTATGATCAGTGTTATTATCTTTTGATCAAACTATAACCCGCGTTCAGTCCAAAATAACCAATGGTGCCACCACCCGGAAACCCTGCCTGGTAGCGTACGCCCAGGTCTAAACGGCTGACCTTTACACCAGCTCCCAGGCCGAGTGTAAAGCCTGAATCTGAACTTTTAGTGGTGGTGTTGCTGCCGCCATTGTCTACTTTCTCTTTCAAACGGTAAAGTCCCAGCCCTGCCTGGGGATGGGCATAGAAAATGGACCAATTGTATTTGTACCCCAACAGCAATGGAATGATAGCCGTTTTGATCTTCTCATTAGGTGGAGGATTTTTGAAAGTAAAGCTGTTATACCCGGTGGTGAATGAGACCTGCCCCGTTTCACCTACCCCCAGCAATCCCTGTATCCATCCGCCTACCCCTGTTTTATAAGAGTTGAAATCCCCGGTGGGAAAGGCCGCTTCCACGCCCAAAAGCACATCATAGGTGCCCCTTTGGGCCTTAACAGTCAAGGAGCTTATTGTGATGATAAGCAGCGAAAAGATTATTTTATTCATAAGTAGTCATTTATTCAAAACTTGCAAAAAAAGGACCATTGAACAGTATAGGGTAGTGGTGAACCGGGTAAAAATAGATCCCGTGGAATTGATAGGTAAAAATTACAACTTTTGTTCTAAACCCCTTATGGATGATAGAATTAAGTCTTTACTTTCTGTTGGGCATTTGCCCAGGGATATGTAATTGTAAATCCCGGTCAGTTTAGTAAAAACCTAACAGCAAATGGTCTTATTTTTACCATGAAAATCAACCCGGTCTTTCCAGGATGTTAACTGAAATGCAAATCAACCGAGAGAGTTACAAGCTTTTAGTACAAAGCGTGGAGGATTGTGCCATTTTCATGATGGATGTGGATGGTAATATCATGAGCTGGAATAAAGGTGCAGAGCACATCAAAGGCTATACTGCCAATGAGGTGATAGGCAGGCATATCTCCTTATTTTATACGCAGGAGGAAATTGATAAGAATGAGCCAATGCGCAACCTGGAACTGGCCAGCCGGTTAGGACAGTTTGAAATAGAGGGCTGGCGTGTTCGCAAAGATGGGTCGATTTTTTGGGCCAATGTGGTATTTACAGCGCTCAGGGATTCTAACGGACAATTGGTTGGTTTTGGAAAGGTGACACGTGATGCCACCAGGCGACACAATAGTGAGGAAGAGATACAACGGCTTAATTCCCAGTTGGAAAACCAGCTGCAAAAAAGTCAATCAGAGACCTCTCTTTACAAATATGCTATTGATGAGTCTTCTATAGTAGCCATTACCGACCAGAAGGGCATCATCAAACATGTAAACGATAACTTCTGCAAGATCTCCAAATATTCCAGGGAAGAATTATTAGGGCAGGATCACCGGATCATTAACTCGGGATTTCACCCCAAAGCGCTGATCCGCGATCTGTGGGTTACTATTGCCAATGGAAGAATATGGAGGGGGGAGTTGAAGAATAAGGCGAAGGACGGATCTTTTTATTGGGTGGATACCACCATCGTTCCTTTCCTGGACGAAAAGAACAAACCCTATCAATACCTGGCGATACGGTCGGACATTACCCAAAGGAAGCTGGCCGAAGCGGAGATATTACAGATCAATGCCGACCTGGAGAATAAAGTAACTGAAAGAACGCTGGAGCTAACGGAAGCCTTAAAAAGAGAGCAGGAACTGAGTGAAATGAAATCCCGGTTTGTTTCCCTGGCATCTCATGAGTTCCGGACTCCACTGAGTGCTATTTTGTCCAGTATTTCATTGGTGGATCATTATAAAACGGAAGAACAGGAAGAAAAACGCAAGAAACATATTGACCGCATTAAGGCGTCTGTCCGCAATCTGACGGATATTCTGGATGATTTTTTATCGATAGACAAACTGGAACAGGGTAAGACCGAGGTGATCTGCCAGGATATAAGTATTGCTCCTTTTATTAAAGATATCGTGGAAGAGATGGATGGCATGGTGAAGAGAAAGAACCAAAAGATCCATGTTGACCTCCAGGGACCTGAAGAAATCCACCAGGATAAGAAGATCTTACGCAATATATTGCTCAACCTGCTTTCTAATGCCGTAAAATATTCACCCGAAGGGAAGAATATATATATCATGGTGAAAGAACAGGGCGACCAGGCTATCTTTTCAGTCAGGGATGAGGGCATTGGCATTCCCAGGGATGCACAAAAAGAACTTTTTGGCAAGTTCTTCAGGGCCAGCAATGCCTATACGATACAGGGCACAGGTCTTGGATTGAACATCGTGAAGAAATATGTAGAATTATTAGATGGTCATATATTTTTTGAAAGCGAAGAGAACCAGGGATCTACTTTTACAGTAGTGATACCCAAAGTATACGATTGATGCCTAACCACGACTTACCCTTTATTTACTTAATATCCATTATTTAATTCCCGCTCTACCTTATAATAAAATCTTAAAAGCCCTTAAGACTGTCCATAGTTAGATAAAAGGCTGACTAAACTCATTATTTTCTCCTGGTTAGAAAGGTAGTTTTGTTTTTGTGAAGAATATTCTGATCATAGAGGATAACAAAGAGGTACGGGAGAATACCGCGGAGTTGCTGGAGCTCAGTAACTACAATGTATTGACCGCCTCTAATGGTTATATAGGCTTTGAGCTGGCCAAAAAACACCAGCCGGACCTTATTCTCTGTGATATGATGTTGCCGGAGACCGATGGGAACGCCTTTTTGCAATTGGTAGGTGAAGATGGCATGCTGGCCGGAATCCCGCTTATCTTTTTCACGGCCGGATCACCTAATATAGAGATGCGCACCCGAATGATCAAAATGGGTCACCAATTCTTATATAAGCCATTTACAGAAGAAGCCTTGCTATGTACTATTCAAACCGGCTTGCTCAATAAAAGAAATCCTTACGCTACCGTGAGTCATTGATTTTCTTTCCGGATACAAAGGCAGGGATTGCATTTCACATCAAATATTTATGGGGAGTTTAAAAGGTGGGCAAAAAAATAGGGCTCAAGGTAGAAACCTTAGCCCGTTTATAATCCGTACCCTATGAAAACTATTTTTATATCAGCAATAATTGTGCTACTTCCTTAAAAACCTTTCATTATTTATAATTTATTATAAGGAAAATAAATTTCAAACAAAGTACCCCTGTTCACCTGGCTGGTAGCCCTGATAAAGCCATTGTGGTTTTCGATGATCTTTTTGCAAATGGTGAGGCCGATGCCTGTGTTCTCATCGCTATGGCTGGTATGCACCCTTTGAAACAATTGAAAGATCTTATCGGCATATGTTTGTTCAAATCCCAGGCCATTGTCTCTGAATATAATTCTATAATATTGATTAGCCTTTTTGAAGCCTCCTTTTTTCACTTTTGTTTTATCAATCAATGAACTTTCTATGGAAATGCTGGGGGCTATTCCAGATCTTTTATATTTCAGTGAATTGAGAAAAAGGTTTTCAAACAATTGCTTTAGCTGAAAGGGTAGTCCCTTCACTACAGGCAAATTGTCTGCATGGATACTGGCTTTATTTTCTATGATTTCTTCTGCCAGGTTTTCTTCCACCTGCCTGATAATGCTATTTAAGTCAACAGCTTCAAAGTCCACGGTAGGCTTGGTGGTATGGGAGTAAAGTAAAAGATCATCGAGCAGGTTTTGCATGCGCCGCACCGAATTTTGAATCCTGTCAAAATAGGACCTGTTCTTTTCGGTTAGCCAAGCGCCTGCCTCTTCGGAGAGAAGGTTTGAATAAGTGCTTATTTTTCTTAAGGGTTCTTTCAGGTCATGGCTGGCGATATAGGTAAAGGAATCAAGCTCTTTGTTATACAATTCCATTTCGTGGTTTTTTTGCCTCAGCTTTCCGTTCACCACTCTCAACTTGACCAGGAGTTTACGGGTGCGCACCAATTGCTTCATGGTCTTGTCGTAAAAGAAAATGAGTATAGCCAGTGCCGTTAGTATGAGCAGGAAAGCATATAATGGAGCCAGCAGGCTATGCTTTCTTTTGATACGTTCCCTTTCAGCCAACAAACTTTTTTCAATGTCCTGTACGGCAGCAATATGTTGCCGGATATTGTCCATGGAACTGGCAGAGGCCAGGAGGTGTACTTTCCTGGTCGCCTCACTTATGCCTTCCATATTGTACTGATCGATCACTGTGTTGAAATTCTTGAAGCGGATCTGGACGAAGGTTTCCAGCGCATCAAGGTTCCTTTGTTGTTCGGCATTGTTGCGTGTGAGGGTATGCAGTTCCTGCAGTAGTTTTTCGGAGCGTTCATTGGCCCCTTCCATAGGTTTGAGAAATCCTGAGTCTTTGGTAAGCAAAAATCCACGTTGTGCAATTTCAGCGTCCTTAAGAGTAGACAATACCTGCTCAAGCTTTAAGTTGACAACCGTAGCTTGGTTGACCTGGTTATAGGAAGTAAGGAGCTCTTTTACCTGTACATATAAAATAAAGGAGAAAATAAGCAAAATGCAGGCAGTGATGATAAAGATTAGCCTGGCTAACCGGGTGGACAGTTGCATGGTGGTGGTTTTTCTGTAATAAAATAGGTTGCCGTTGCCTTCCTTTATTCAGCCGGTTCAATAGGCCAGTTCGCTGGCTGAAACTGAGCAAATATTAAACCAATAAGCACTATATAGGTACAGATGCGCTTAGTTTTTTGTAAATTACAGTATTGTGAAAGCGATCCTTTTACTGTTCTTTCTTTCTTATTCTTTTGGGTTACCGGCGCAAAAAGTGGTAGCTATAACAATTGATGGTACCATCAACCCGGCCTCGGCGGGTTTTATGGAAAGAAGTATTCAAAAAGCGGGCAGGGAGCATGCCCAATGCCTGTTGATCCATTTAAATACGCCGGGTGGTTTATTAAGATCCACAAGAGTGATTGTGGGTGCTATACTGGATGCGCCGCTGCCGGTAGTGGTCTATGTATCTCCCGGTGGAGCCCATGCAGGTTCTGCTGGCGTATTCATCACCCTTGCGGCTCATATAGCGGCCATGGCACCCGGAACCAATATTGGGGCAGCTCACCCTGTGTCTGAAGGCCAGATGGATACTACCATGAGCGAGAAAGTGACCAATGATGCCGCGGCCTTTGTTCGTACCATTGCTGAAAAGAGATCAAGAAATATAGCCTGGGCAGAAGAAGCTGTACGCAAAAGCGTTTCCCTGACAGGAAGTGAGGCGGTGCAGCAAAAAGTGGTAGACCTGTTGGCGACAGATACCCATAGCCTGCTGGAACAGATAGATGGCCGCTCCATAAGCCTGGCCCAGGGAACAACCACATTACACACAAGTAAGGCTTCCGTTGAATCAATAGACATGAGTTTTTCCGAGAAACTGCTCAATATCATCAGCGATCCCAACCTGGCGTATATGCTTTTGATGCTGGGGTTTTATGGGTTACTCTTTGAGCTATATAATCCAGGCTCTATTTTTCCGGGCATAGCCGGGGTATTGGGATTGGTACTAGGCCTTTATGCCTTGCATACCTTGCCTGTGAATTATGCCGGCCTGGCCCTGATCATCTTTGGAATCATTCTTTTCCTGCTGGAAATAAAGATCACGAGCCATGGACTGCTCACCATTGGCGGCATCGTTTCACTATTGCTTGGTTCATTGATGCTGATCCGGGATGATAGCGCCTTTCCCTTATTGAAAATATCCACAACGGTGGTGGTATCTACTACTGTAGTTACAGCCTTGTTCTTTTTGTTTGTGGTGGGCGCCGGCATCAGGGCACAGCGTGCAAAACCGGTTACCGGTCTGGAAGGATTTATAGGTGAGACAGGGGTGGTACTGGAACCCCTGGACCCAATGGGAAATGTGAGGGTGCATGGAGAGATCTGGCAGGCGCAATCCAATACGGGCAGGATAGAGGCTGGTGAAAAGATAAGGGTGCTTTCTATGCAAAACTTCCGGCTCACCGTCGAACCGCTTCAAACCACTTAATCTAACAATATGGAACAGTATCCCATTGTGCTCATTGTCATCATTGTTTTTGCCCTGATCATTTTAAGCAATGCCATCCGCATTCTACGTGAATATGAGCGGGGAGTAGTGTTTCGGCTTGGCCGGTTGGCAGGAAAGAATGGCGTTAGAGGGCCAGGCCTGATACTACTAGTGCCCGTGATTGATAAGATGGTTAAAGTAAGCCTGCGCACCGTGGTATTGGATGTGCCGCCACAGGATGTGATCACACAGGATAACGTTTCTATTAAAGTGAATGCGGTGGTGTATTTCCGTGTGATAGAACCGCAGAAAGCCATTGTGCAGGTGGAGAATTTTTTAACCGCCACCTCCCAGATATCGCAAACTACTTTGCGTAGTGTATTAGGGCAATCAGAGCTGGATGAGATCCTTTCTAAAAGGGATAAGATCAACCAGCAATTACAGCAGATCATTGACGCCCACACAGAGCCCTGGGGCATCAAGGTATCTAATGTGGAATTAAAACAGATAGACCTGCCGCAGGAGATGCAGCGTGCCATGGCCAGGCAGGCAGAGGCTGAAAGAGAAAGGCGGTCAAAGGTTATTTCGGCAGAGGGAGAATTCCAGGCTTCACAGCGCCTGGCGGATGCAGCAGAGATATTGGGCAGCCATCCCAGTGCATTGACGCTTCGCTACCTTCAAACATTGGTGGAAATATCGTCAGAGAACAACACCACCACCATATTCCCGGTACCTATTGATTTGCTAAAGGCATTTATGAAAGGGGAAAACACTATTAAGCCGGTATGATCAAGCCATGTAATGAAAGAGAATACAGGTTAATAAGAAATAGCTGAATGCCTGATGCATCCTTTCTCAAATGATTGTTGTGAGGATCAGATTGTGTAAGACCTGGTGGTGATTTGACCTAATTAATAAGCTTAATCAAAACAGGTGATTTAGCTAGCTGTTCCTGAGTTTTATGGATTCTCCCCTAGCTTTCATTATAATTATTAATTATGGATATAAGTAAAAACCACTAGACCCTCAACTTAGTGGTGAGGAAATTGTCTGGTTGGTCAGGGAGTGAGTAATTTGTGTCACTATCCTATTCCAGCCTATGAAAACTTCTTTTACTAAAAAGCGGCTTTTGTCCGCGACTGCCATTGAAACGGCCTCTGAACAAATCATCATGCAACATATGGGGTTAAGCGACGAAGAGTACCAGGAAATAACCCAGGTATATGGTGTAAGTGCTACCCGGTTGGTGGAGCTAATGAAGTTGAGTAAATACAATTTCATTTTCCCTTCAAAGACGCCTGGTCAATGTGACTATGGTTGGAAAAGCTGATAAAAGCTGGTTGGTTTTATCTTGACAACCCCTTTTTGTACACTTCCAATGCACGGGCCCTGGCTTTTTCATGGTCCACTATCGGCTTTGGATAGTTGAAACCTTCTAGTTCAGGCACCCATTGACGTATATAGCTTCCATCCTTATCAAATTTTATTGCCTGCGTCATAGGATTGAAAATACGAAAGTAGGGGGCTGCATCGCATCCTGTACCTGCGGCCCACTGCCAGTTGCCATTATTGGATGCCAGTTCATAATCTAGTAGTTTCCTGGCAAAGTAGGCTTCTCCCCATTGCCAGTCAACCAGCAAATGCTTACACAGGAAGGAAGCCGTGATCATACGAACCCTGTTATGCATAAAACCCGTTGCATTCAGTTGACGCATGCCTGCATCTACTATTGGATAACCGGTTTGGCCGGCGCACCATTTTTCAAATTCATTTTCATTATTGCGCCACTCTATACCATTGTATGCCTCTTTGAAGTTTTGGTGTACCACATAGGGAAAATGATACAGGATCTGCATGAAGAATTCCCGCCAAATCAACTCGGATAAAAACGTGGCATGTTTAGGCTTCAGTTTGGCAATTATCTTACGTATGCTCAATGTTCCAAACCTTAAATGAGGTCCAATATGAGATGTGGACCTGGAAGGATAATCACGGCTGGCGGCATAGTCGTCCAAAACCGAAGGATTAAAGGGAGGTACTGTAATGGAGGATTCGCGAAAACCTATGTCCGTAATAGACGGCAGGTCAAAATGATGTTTATAAAACTTATCCCATTGAATGGGTTGCTGCTTCGAGGGCGACAAACTATCAAATGCCTGCAACCATTTATTCTTATAAGGCGTGAATATGGTGTAGGGCCTCAAATTTTCCTTTACAATTTCATTTGCTTCAAATATTACCTGGTCCTTATAGCTATGGAATGCTATATCATGTGCCTGCAATAAGGATTGGACCTGGCTGTCTCTTTTCGTGGCATAGGGTTCATAATCTTTATTCGTATAAACTTCCGCTATTTCATATTCGTTGATCAATTCTTTCCAAATGGTAAGGGGGTTACCTTTCTTACATAGCAGTGAGCTGCCTGATTCATGCAGCATGGCGTGCATATTGGCAAGGGATTGATAAATGAAGTTTACCCTTGCATCATCTTCGGGCAGTTCCTTTAAGATAAGATCGTCAAATATAAAAAGTGGCAATACCGGCAACCCGGAACGGAATGCCTGCCGCAAAGCTGTGTTATCATCCAGTCTCAAATCTCTTCGTAACCAAAGTATGGCCAGTTTCATTTGTTAAGGAAACAAATTTGAGACGGTAAAGTTGGGATGAATCAGGAGAAATGAAAAGGAGAATGCTTTTTTGATCTCAAGTTAACAGATGAAAAACTTGTCATGGATATAAAAGGTCTTTATAGAACAAGCTTAAAGGATGGGACTGGTAAAATAATATAAAGCGATTAGCTCACCCTTTACTTCTCGTATATCATTTTAAAGCCAAGCTCCCTGGCCAGCTTGCCATAATACTGCTTCACATCCCGTTCCACCAGGTACATCTTTTGGTATTGCTGGCAAAACTGGAAGTAAAGAAGGTCCAGGAAGGTACTGGGCATAAAATCAATGCTTTTTTCATATCCTGAAACTGCCAGCGCACCCGTCTTTTTCAGGAAGCGGTTCAATTGAGGCTTTTTTACTTTAAGGGTTTCACAGCTGCCAAAGTGAATGATCTTGTTTTGAGTTTTATCCTGTACCATTTCAGCTATGGTATCTATAGAGATGGTAGTTCTCTTTCCAACCTGTAAAATGCCTTCATGACCATGAAAGGCCATGTAAATAATACTGTAGCGGTCATATTTTTTAAAAACGGACTCTTTTAACAGGATCTCAAATTCGGGCAAGGAAGCACATTGCCTGTGTATATGCAATACATGCTTTTTGGAGTAAGAGTTATGTTCCAGGAATTCAAGCCCGGTTTTGATGCTTCTCTTGTCACGGAGATCATGGGTCCAGTTACCCTCGATGCAATAGATATTCTTATGTTTTGATTTGGCGATCTTCATAGGATGCAATAAAGAGGATAAAAGTATAAATCCCGGATTGATAAATAAGGGGAAGGTTAAGATTTAGGATGATGTTCCCCGATTTTGCTACTGTGGCCCTTCTCAATCTTCCAGTTCAATATCTATTGCATTGATATTCACAATTTCCTGTTTCACTTTGGCCACATTTTTTAAAGCTCCAATAAGAAGGTCCACATTATGGTCGCCGGTCTCTTCAAACATGGCCACCTCCAGGTTGATCACCTCGCCCACTTCATGCAATTTGGAGAGGTCATCATAAGGTCCCTTAAAGCCGACATTCACCATAGCGGTAAATAATTCTATTTCTACTTTATGCAAGGTGCGCACCGCCTCTTCCAGTGCTTCACGGTAGTCAGTCATGGGCATGGATGTAAATTAAGGATTTACACAATGCTTTATATACCCATACCTGTAAATGTATGGGCTCACCTGAAAATATTAAGGGAAGGACCTAACTTTTATTCATGAAAAACAGCCAGGGTGAGAACCTGGCTGTACAAAGTATTCAATGATTTGTTTTATGCTATTAATTCAGATAAATAAACTTATATACTGCATTCTATTAATTGGCACTTACATCAGAAATAGCCACATTGTTATTAGCGATGTGTAATAACTGCCTGGTAAATGCATCTACTTCATCAAACCTGGCATAATTCACTTTATAATAAATGAACTTTCCATCACGGTCAGTATTCAGAAAACCAGCTTTACGAAGAATGGCAAGATGTTGAGAAGCTACTGACTGTTCCAGCCGTAGCTTTACATATATCTCAGTCACGGTGATTCTGCCGGCACTATGGATCAACTGAACGATCTGCTGTCTGAGCTTATGGTTAATGGCCCTTAGCACCATGGCAGCTTTCTTTACCTCAATGACATTAATGTTCAGGTTGTTTTCGTTGGTTTGCATATTGCTCGTTTAATTAATGTTTGAATAATCAAACTTAACATGTTATACATGTATTCCATGTGATAAATATCACAATAACGGAAAAATACATTCGATTTACCACCATGCCTACGTTTTGTTTAAAAAAGATAACAGTAAAGCGGATTAATCTTATACATTTAGTATGAAAGAATTAAGAGTTAGTTTCTATAATTAACTGAATACCATATTGTTGACTACCAGTTTTTACTTATCGTTGATCATAGTCAATAAATATTAATAATTCCTATTGATAAGATATGATAGATGCAAAATTGATAAAACCGTACAATTGCAATACCCGGATTTCATCGCCCTCACTTATAAAATGATTCACTCTTTACAATAAATGAAGGATCATAATATAAGCCTAGTGGGGAGTGTTAACTATCCTCTTACACCCTAACTGGGAAATAAAGCGTAAATTTGTAAACACTTTGAGTTTGTAGCAGCTTTGTTATTTCTTTCCCGATCTCTTTGAAGCCTTCACAACTTTGCTATCTCAGACGGAATTAAAAGATTTATGGTTATATATATTTCCAATTTGGGAAAAAAAGTTACAGTTGATTCTTTGGAGCTGCTTTTTGCAACGCATGGTAATGTTTCATCTACCAGGCTGTTATATAATATGCTACATGCTGAACATAATGGACATGCTCTTGTAGAGATGGCTCATGGGCATGAAGCTGAACACGCTATAGGTCAATTAAATGGCAGCATTATTGACGGCCAAATCCTGGCCGTATCCGGTAGAAACCCTTCTAATTGGGTTGAAAGGTTTAATAAGTAAATCAGGTAATTATGAATATTGAAGAAATCGAAAAGTTCCTTGAAAAGAAAATCACGCAACAGAACAACTATGTAAAGATCACTTTTAAAAAAAGAGATGCTATATATGGTTTGTTTATCAGGGACAATGATTATAGCGACCTGAAGTCAAAGAATTTCTGGCGTATCGTTACCCGCACTCATTTCGACGCTTACAATCGAACAAAGAACGCAGGGCTTGCCAAGATCTTTTGTGGAACTGAGTTTCAAAGACTCACACCTCATGCCGAAGCATTCGAGGAAGAAGCATAATTCATAAGAAACAATATAACTATGTATACTATGACCTGGGGCAAGTATTTGCCAGTAATTAAGATCCTTTTGAAAAAATCTCTGTCTGCAGAGCAAAGCCTGGCTATGAACAGTATAGATTTTCAAAAAGGAAATGTAGCCAAAAAAACAGGCTATGCTTTTTCTTTTGATAGTATCAGTGGACGCATCAGGAAC
>JAEZLJ010000124.1 GCA_023415275.1 Bacteroidota bacterium | reverse complement strand
GATCACGCAGTATCCATGCCGTAGATAGGTAGTAGGTAGGGCGTAGATGGGAAGGAGCTATGCCTGGGACTGGAGGCCGTCACCTGGGAAGCCTTTAGGGGGAGGCTTGAAAAAGAAAGATTCATGTATGGGTACAATTCATAATTCACCAGTAAATTGCACCATGCCGCAGTTCAACTGGAATGATAGCATTAATTTTCTGAGCAAGATGACTCCGCGGCGCGCCCTGAATGTGCTGAAGGTGCTGAGCAGCTATCATATCAGTAGATGGCTGAAAAAAAGCATTCAATGGGGCTATCCTATCTCTATTTCATTTGAACCCACTACCTCCTGTAATCTCAGGTGCCCTGAATGCCCCAGTGGGTTGAGGGCTTTTTCCCGGCCCACAGGTATGTTGAAGCAAGACTTTTTTAAGCAGACCATTGACCAGTTATATAAAGAGCTGACCTACCTGGTGTTTTACTTCCAGGGCGAGCCCTACCTGAACCCGAACTTCCTGGACATGGTGCAATATGCTACCCAAAAGAAGATCTATACCGCTACCTCCACCAATGCCCATTACCTGAATGACCAGAACGCCAAACGGACAGTTGAAAGCGGCCTTGACCGGCTGATCATTTCCATTGACGGCACCACCCAGGATACCTACCAGCAATACAGGGTGGGCGGAAAGCTGGATAAGGTGCTGGAAGGGGCTGCCAATATTGTAAAATGGAAAAAGGAATTGCGAAGCAAAACACCTTTTATTATTTTCCAGTTCCTGGTGGTACGGCATAATGAGCACCAGATAGAAGAAGTGCAACGGTTGGCGAAAGAAATAGGTGTGGACCAGGTGCGCCTGAAAACAGCCCAGGTATATGATTACGAGAATGATCCCAACCAATTGATCCCCACCATACAAAAATACAGCAGGTACAAAAAGGACAAGAGCGGCAAAATGGCCTTCAAAGGCAATAATGCCAACCATTGCTGGAGGCTGTGGCACGATCCTGTTATCACCTGGGATGGATCGGTGGTGCCCTGCTGCTTTGATAAGGATGCGCAACATAAGCTGGGTGACCTTAGCCAGCAAAGTTTTAAAGAACTTTGGCATAACAAAGACTACCGTCATTTCCGCAGCCAGGTGCTGCAAAGCCGTAAGAATATTGATATTTGTGCTAACTGTTCTGAAGGGGTGAAGGTGTGGGGATAATTATGAGCGGGAACGCCAGCAATGCATTGTGATATAGTTTTACATTTCTAACGATTACTTGTGGGTATAGAAAAAGACATACACCAGGAAAAGTTTTCCAGCGCCAGGCATAAAGCCCTGGTCAACCTGCTATATACCTATGGCTGGGCCATTGAAAAGATCAAGGAAAGCCTGGCCCGCTTTGATGTGACCCACCAGCAATTCAATATACTGCGCATATTAAAGGGCAGCCATCCCACCCCATTATCTACCCTGCAGATACGGGAGCGGATGCTGGATAAAATGAGTGATACCAGCCGGATAGTGGACAGGCTGGTGGCCAAAGAGCTGGTAAAAAAGTCCACCTGCACCGCCGATAAGCGCCTGGTGGATGTGGTGATCACTGAAAAAGGACAAAAGCTTTTGAAAAAAGTGGACGCTGAAACAGATAGCGTGTCAAAGATCATGGGACACCTGTCGGAGAAGGATGCGGAGCTGCTAACTTCCCTGCTGGACCAGCTACGCGGAGAGGAAGAAATGTAGCCGGATTTTTATTGATTCTACTGGATTTCAGGCCAGTTTTTGGCCCTACCAGGCATGTATATTTGATTTCCTGCCTGCCGACCAAATCAATGGAGCTATCTACGTTCCTTCCTTTTTAATCTTTCTTTGGGTATTGATGTTTTAATTTTTTATACTTTTCGGCAGTCATACCATTATAATGAAGAACCTTATAGCCACCACCACCCTTTTACTAGCCATTTTATTTGCTTTTGGACAAGCTCAACCACCAAAGTATGAGTTCCGCGGTGTCTGGATAGCCACCGTGGATAATATTGACTGGCCCCAGCGGGGCCAGTACGATGTAGAAAGCCAAAAGGCTGATTTCATTCGCCAACTGGATATGCACGTGCGCAACGGCATGAATGCCGTGATTGTGCAGGTACGCCCGGCCACAGATGCATTTTACCCCTCACCTTACGAGCCCTGGAGCCAGTGGCTGACAGGTGTTCAGGGAAAGCCTCCTGTACCTTTTTATGATCCTTTACAGTTCATGATCGAGGAATCGCACAAGCGTGGCCTGGAGTTCCATGCCTGGCTTAACCCATACAGGGCTAATTTCTCCATTGGCAGGGCCTCCATTGCGCCTGCACACATTACAAAGCTTCATCCCGAATGGTTCCTGAACTATGGGGGCACCACTTATTTTGACCCGGGCAATAAAGAGGGCCAGCAATGGGTGGAGAACGTGATCAAGGATATTGTGACCCGCTATGATATTGATGCCGTTCACATGGATGACTATTTCTATCCTTACAGGATTGCAGGCAAGGAATTTCCTGATGCTGCATCTTATGCAAAAGATCCAAGAGGGTTGAGCAAGGAAGACTGGAGAAGGAGCAATGTAGATACCATCATCAGTAAACTGGCCTTTATTATCAAAGACACCAAGCCATGGGTTAAGTTTGGTATTTCACCCTTTGGTGTTTGGCGCAACCAGGACAAGGATACAATGGGTAGCCCCACCAGGGCAGGACAAACCAATTATGATGACCTCTATGCAGACATACTTCTCTGGTTGCAGAAAGGCTGGATAGACTATGTGGCTCCGCAATTATATTGGGAAATGGGCCATAAGCTGGTAGCTTACGAAACTTTGATCGACTGGTGGAGCAAGCATACCTATGGTCGCCATATGTACATTGGGCAGGGTATTTACAGGGCCCTTGAAAAAAGCGCCTCCAGCCGTGCCTGGAAGAATCCTAATGAACTGCCTAACCAGATCAAATTATTGAGGACCTATCCTACCATACAGGGAAGTGCTTATTTCAGCAGCACCACTTTCCAGTCCAATCCAAATGGATGGGCCGACAGCCTGCGTAATAATTATTACAGCACGCCTGCTATGGTGCCGCCTATGGAATGGCTGCCACCCAACCCGAACAGGGGCATTGCTACGCTGCCATCTTTGTTGCCCTCAGCTACAGAGATGCCTATGGATGTAAAAAAACCTGCTAAGGGAAAACCTTAAAATAACTTCTGTTACAATAGTATTACCAGTAAGGGCCTGTATCAATTACAGGTCCTTCGTTTTTTTATAGATCTTATTGTTTTGTTGAGGAGGTAGTTTCACCTGTTACTAGTGGCTTGCCTGCGTGGCTAAAAAAGTTGATGGCTTCAATGATCTCTTCTTCCGACCTATCCTGGGTATTGGTCAGTGGTATGCTTAATGTGTAGATCAAAGAATAATCTGGCGCATAATACCGGAAGGCCAGTACAAAATTGTCCTTATAACTTCCGGTTATCATTTTATCCTGCACGGAAGCATCATAAAAGAGATCCCAGGATGTAATCAACCTGCCTCTATAAAAGAAACCTGATTGATTGATTTTGATGATAATGGAAGGACGCTGTGCTTTGGCAATGGCTATGGCGCCAGGTATAAGGAAGAGGGAAATAGACATAAGATAACTGTACCAGCCATAATCTCCGAAGCTTAGAGAAATCAGGAACACTGCCAGGAGGGCAACGCCTGCCATGGTGTTGATGGTCCTGGACTCTTTCACTAAAAAATCCTGTTCTATATCCAGCGGTGGTGCTTCCATTATTTAAATCTCCTCCTGTTGTAATGATTAATAAGTATCCAACGGCGAAATATAATGTTTCAAACCGTTATCTACAAGGTGCCTGATAGAGCTGAAGTCCCATGAAAGGCTTTTGTGCTGCATAATGATCCGGGGAAGGCAGGAGCATCCAAAATATTTTTTCCATTTTACTTTGTATTACAAAGTGTAGCTATTAGCTTTGTAATACAAAGTACTTTTATTCCTGTAGTTCTTCTCCATAAGACACAGAAGTAACCACCAAACTGGAACATTTACCAGGGGATAGTAAAGAAGGAATGTTAGAATCAAATATGGGAAGTGGCAGGAAGTGAAACAGGAGTCAGAAAAGGAAATGGGAAACAATACATCAACAATAAAAAAACAAACTATGCTTACACAGAACAAAAGAATTTACGGTATTCTGCTTACCGTAGCTATCCTGCTGTTGATACCATTCACCGCCATGCAATTCACTAATGAGGTAAACTGGTCGCTCTCTGATTTTATAATTGCCGGTGGCTTGCTGCTGGGAACAGGATTGATGATTGAACTGGTAATAAGAAATGTGAAGAATGTAAAATACAGGTTAGCCATATGTGCAGTGATACTGTTGGCATTGCTTCTTATCTGGATCGAGCTGGCAGTAGGCATTTTTGGTACTCCATTCGCAGGTTCGTAAATAACAACCCCATGATTACTACAAGCAAAATGTCCATCATAGCTGGTTGGGTGATGGGCATTAGCATAGCCGTAATAGGTGTTTTGAACCTGGTATATGTTCATCCCGTACCTGGTATTGTAGTCCTGTTGGTTGCTTCGGTATTAATTCCGCCAGTAGGGATGATGTTTAAAAAATACCTGAGTCGTGATATTCCATTTGCCTTTAAAATCTTCCTGTTCATAATGATCATATAATTCACATTGGGTGTAAGTGACCTGGGTGATATGATAGATTGATGGCAGCATGATCTTCCTTTTATTCTTTGCAGTATTAAAGCCAGTTGAACCATCAGCTGGCTTTATAAATGTAATAACCTACCTGGGTATGCTATGCAAAATGTTAATATACGCTCCCAATATTATATGCCATAATGCCTGTCCCCTTTAAGATAGATGCAATCTATGAATAGATAATTAAAATCAATTTTATCGATAACGTTTTCTCCCGACATTTGCCACTCGAAAAAAAGAACTAAGAATATGAAGAATGTAGTATTATCTATTGGGTCGGCCTTCCCTGATTTTAATAAAAAGGCAGTTGTATCTATTGAGAAAGGCAAAGAGTTTTATGACTTGTCCTATGAAGAGATCAAAAACAGTGGTAAATGGATGGTGATGTTCTGGTGGCCAAAAGATTTCACATTTGTATGTCCTACAGAGATCGCTGAGTTCAACAATCATTTCCAGGATTTTGAAGATCGTGATGCAGTATTGGTAGGTGCCTCTACAGACAGCGAGTTTGTACATGCTGCCTGGAGAAGGGATCATGAAGACCTGCGCAACCTGAAGTTCCCTATGCTGGCAGATACCAGCAAATCACTAGCCAGTGAGCTGGGAATACTGGAGACAGAAGAGAAGATCGCTTACAGGGCTACATTTATTGTAGATCCTCAAGGCATCATTCGCTGGGTTTCTTTGTACGACCTGAATGTAGGCCGTAACGTAAAAGAAGTATTACGTGTGTTGGATGCTTTACAGACAGATGAACTTTGTCCTTGTAACTGGCAGAAAGGTGAAGCTACCCTGGTAGCTTAATATCTAACGTCATTGCGTATGCGGTAATCATGGTGATGCCAGCTACCCAATGACGTTCTTTTTTTAACACTAATAAATATGATATTATGTTTGGAATAGCTTCTACTACAGATGGTGCCCTGGCTTTGTTGACTGAGATCGGTTTAACGGAAGAAAATATAACCGGGCAGTTGCGCTTATTGGCTCAAACTGACTCCAGGTACCTGAAAGACCTGAAGATCAATGTAACGAATGCATTGAGCGCTGAAACCCTTACAAAGAAAGAAGCCTACCTGCTGGCTTACGCGGTGGCGGTAAATGAAAAGAATGAAGTGTTGCAAAAAGCCTTCAGCGATTTTGCACAGAAGGAAGGTGCTAATGAAAAAGAACTGGCAGAAGTGATCAGCTGCACCAGCCTGCTGAATGCCAATAATGTCTATTATCGTTTTCGTCATTTCATGCACGAAGAGTTTTATAATAATGCACAGGCCGGCATTCGCATGAGCATAATGGCCAACCCGGTGCTTGGAAAGGAATTTTTCGAGCTGGTGAGCCTGGCCGTAAGTGCCTTGAATGGTTGCGAACTTTGTGTGACCTCTCATGAAAAAACCCTGGTGGGACATGGGGCTTCTAAGCAAAAAATTCACGACGCCATCCGTCTTACAGCGGTTATTAAGAGCCTGGCAGTGCTGTTGTAAGCTGTTAGGTTTAATGGAATAGATCAAACCCGGTCTGCCTGGCCGGTTGATATACAGAAGCTATAAAGTCGTTACTTTATAGCTTTTTTTATGACTAAGCACTCTTAGTATCTTTGACCCCTCAATACCGGACCCGGTTATTGTACTAGAAAGGGTTCGTTTATTAATTCAACCATAAAAAGAATATATGCCAGGATTTGAATTGTGGAGTGACGCAGAAAGAAAAGAAGTGAATGATGTATTGGAAACGGGGATATTGATGCGCTATGGATTTGACGGGCCGCGCAAGGGAGTGTGGAAAGCAAAAGAACTGGAAGCCGCCCTCTGTAGCCGCTTTGGTAGCCAGTATGCCCAACTGCTTTCCAGCGGAACAGCCGCATTGACCACAGCGCTGGCGGCACTGGGAGTAGGTACAGGCGATGAGGTGATCATGCCTTC
>JAEZLJ010000105.1 GCA_023415275.1 Bacteroidota bacterium | reverse complement strand
ATGTTGACCTATAAATAGGCCTGGCACCATGCGCAGCACTTCCTGGGAGTTGTTTATGCCCCTCATCTTAATGTCCAACTTACTGATTGGCCGGTATTGCTCGCCCGCTCCGGCTGAAACAATGATTGTACTTAATTGTACGGCGCTGGGGTTCAAAAAAAAGGTGTTGCCACCTTTAATGAAATCAGCCAATGAAACCGTTGCCGTTTCATACCCTATTGAAGCGATTTTTAGTTGTGCGTTACCGTTACTGTTATTAAAAAAGAAGCGGCCACGTTCATCCGTTGGCGTCAAGAAATTACCCGGCAATAGTGTTACTATGGCGCCCTCGACAGGAAGGTTGGTTTTGTTTTCCAGCACAGTACCTGTAAGGCCTTTTCCCTGGCCCCAGGAGATAAGCCAAATTCCAAACACTATAAAAAGAAGCAAGCTCTTTTTAAATAAGACAGAATGTTTCATGCAGTAGGTTATAGTAGTAATCATAGATTATACGTAAAAACCTATTCTTTAGATTGCAACCATCTGGCTGTTTGGTTAACTATGGATCAATGCCACACGAAAGTGCATCCATTCTTTCATGAAGGTTTAACACCCAATCTCCTTAGGCCGGTACAAAAATTTTTTATAGAAAGTTAAATCCACTATCACACGCTCCTCGTATCTATTCCCAGTTATTCATTTTTTAATCAAATAAGTTATGAAAAGAAAGCTCCTCATCGGATCGTCCATTTGCCTGCTTATGGCTGGTGGAATTTTATTTGCGGCAGATCATACTGATGCCCCGGCCGTTACTGGCGCCGGTAGCACCAGCTTAGAACCCGACATTACTGACATCTATGCCTTTCAAAGTCCAACCGACAACTCCAAAATGGTATTTGTGATGAACTGGCAGGGCTTAATGTCGCCTGCTAAAACGGCTACGGCCACCATTTCCAACAACCTGCTGCTGGAATTCAATATTGATAATACAGGGGACAACGTGGAGGATCTGGTCATCCAGGCGAAATTCCAGGATGGGAAATTCAGGGTATACGGCCCTGTTAAACCAGCTACCACCGGCACCAGCAGTACACTTGTCACCAGTGGACCTATGGTAGAAGGAATGGTTACACCCTATAACAGTAGTGCATCCCCCAAAATCGCTACCAACGCTTCAGGCATAAAGGCATTTGTGGGACCCAGAGATGATCCTTTCTTCTTCGACATTGTGCGCTTCCGTGAAATTCTGGCCGGTGCGCAAACCAGTTTCCGCAATCCAGGTATGGATACGTTCGCTGGCACCAACGTATTAAGCCTCGTAGTAGAAGTACCCAAGTCTATGCTGGGATCAGCTGCCTCCATTAATGTGTGGGGTGAATCAAAAACTAAATAAACCGCTAATCAAAAAAAATATTGTTATGAACGCTGTACAAAAGCTTTTTATTCTCCTGATGGCAGGATCACTAATTGTCATAACCGGTTGTAATAAAGACAATGGAAAGGACATGAATGAGTTTGACACTTCCGGTACCTATATGCAAAAAGACCAGATGGGCCGTCCAGGCATCAGCACCGTCTTTGTGAGCACGGGTGAAAAAGACCTGTTCAATGTTACCACCCCTACTCAGATGGGCTCACAATTCCAGATGAAGTTCAAAAACAAGCTCATGGCGCTTAATCCGGAGTATTCCACCAATGCACTGGGATTAACAGCCGATCAGTTTACAACGGTGCTGGCCACTGATGTATTAAATGTAAAAATGAATGGCACTACCAGTTTTTTTGATGGAACCAATGTACTAACCGGTCGCGCCCTGGCCGATGATGTGATAGACACAGAGTTGCTGCTCATTTTTGGCGGTCCATCTGGCACCAGTAACCCAGGCCTAACAAAAGACAATGTCAACGGTAATGACAAACCGTTTTTAAGTACGTTTCCTTATTTAGCAACGCCGCATTAACCCACTTGATACGGGGCTGTACAAACAGTCCCGTATTACCAAATATTCATTTTATGAAATACATATTTGGCATCAGCCTCCTCTGCATCCTGTATAGTTGTTCTGATCAGCAACTGGCCCGGTCACAGGATTACAATAGTTTTCTGACGCCTACCCATTTTAATTTATCAGTTGAGAAAACGTGGACGGAAATAACTTTTTGGCAATCCCGCTTACAAAAAGATACAGGCAGCTATGTCAACCTCCTGCAGTTGGGTTTTAATTATTTGGGGCTGTTCAAATTGAAAGGTGACGTGGCCTTTCTGAAAAAAGGAGATTCCCTGATCAAGCGGGCTTCAGCTAAACTGAATCAGTCAGACCCTAATATTTTACAGGTCTTATCGCAGGTGGCCATAACCCAACATCAATTTATTACGGCAGCACATTATAACCAGGAAGCACAGAACAAGAATGGATCAGGCTATATCCATGCATTGCTGTCGTTTGATGCCGGAATGGAACTGGGGCAATACCAGGAGGCCAAACAGTATTTAAGCCGTATAACCGATCCCACATCGTTTGACTTTTTAATCAGAAAGGCTAAGTATCTGGATCATCAGGGCGACATGGAAGGGGCTATAAAGCGTATGGAAGCGGCATTAAAAAAAGTAGAACCGGCAAAAAAAACAGGCTTGTACTGTTGGGTGCTTTCCAATCTGGCGGACATGTATGGTCATGCTGGCAGAACCAAAGAGGCTTATAAGGCCTATTTAAAAGTATTGGCAAAAGACTCTGCCAATTTATATGCGTTAAAAGGTATTGCGTGGATTGCCTATTCGCATGATAAAAACACCTCTGAAGCTAAACGGATCCTGCAGTTTATTACCACACAAAGTACAGCTCCGGAATTGTATCTGACATTGGCTGAAATAGCTGGTTATGAAGGAAACATGGCTGAAAAGAATTGGTATACACAACATTTTTTATCATTGGTAGAACACCCCTCCTATGGAGCTATGTATAATAAATACCTGATTAATGCCTACCTGGAAGCAAGCAAAGACAACGAAAAAGCCTTACACCTGGCCAGGCACGAAATAGTGTCCCGCCCAACACCTGAAACCTATTCATGGCTTGCATGGGTCTATTATCAGCGAGGCCATACCCGGGAGGCACTTAACATATTTACCAATTATGTGAAGGGCCGCACTTTTGAACCGGCCGCGTTACTAAAAGGCGCCTATATCTTAGCTGCTGCCAATCAAAAATCAGAGGCAAAAAAGCTTTTTTCGGAATGCTTAAAAAGTTCGTTTGAACTAGGCCCGGGAGCTACCAAACAAGCAGAAGAGACCCTCAAAAATCTCTTCTGATAAAACAGTCATTTGAAACTTGCCACTAAACCAGGAGACTAACCTATGGTTAGAGTGGAAAAACGGTTATCTTGTGCTCGTCTTGCCACCCAATCATACATATACAGAAGCGGAATTAGTGGATGGATTGCTGCGCCATGATGAACAGGCCTACAATTCTTTATATGACAATTATTCAAAGGCCTTGTTTGTAGTGATCCTACAGATTGTGAACCAGCACGAGGTAGCTGAAGACGTACTACAGGATGTGTTCATTAAGATCTGGCAAAACATCAGGTCATACGACCCCCGGAAGGGAAGGCTTTACACCTGGATGCTTAATATCGCCCGCAACCAGGCGATTGACCGGTTGCGCTCAAGGGATTTTAACAAACAATCAAAAACTGTAGCGCTATCTTCAACCGTTTATAATATATCAGCAGAAAGATCGGCGGTAGAAGATGGAGGGCTGAAGAAGACCTTAGGAAAATTGCCAGATGATAACCGGAAATTATTGGAACTGGCGTATTATCAGGGATACACGCATGAGGAGATTGCTAAAATACTTGAATTACCTTTAGGTACGGTAAAGACCCGCATACGCAGCACTGTTGGTAAACTTCGAAAACTTTTAAGCATTTTTATATAATTCAGTGGATCTAAGTTGTGTCATATCATCCGGCGATTTAGAGCTTTATGTATTAGGATTACTTCCTGAAGAGCAAGCCTATAAGGTAGAGCAATTAGCACTATTGTTCCCTGAAATAAAGGAAGAAATTGACCGCATAAGCAAAACGCTGGAGGATTTGGCAAATACCGCCTCCACTTTACCATCACCTGGAGTGAAAACAAGGGTCATGGATAAATTAAAAGCATTAAAAGCGCAAGAGCCACTTACCAATCCATCCGAACCTTTGGTTGTCCCTGTTACAGCCAACGGAGCAAAAACGGCAGCACCTGTTATTCCTTTAGCAGCACACGTCCGCCGACGCCAGCAATGGCTTGGGGCCGCAGCTATTATTGGTATACTTATTTCCACAGGCCTTTGTGTTTATTTATCACAGCAAAACCGGCAGCAACGCCAGGAAGTGGCACAATTACAGCACCAGGTAGACACATTGCAAAAAAGCTGGTCGTTTCAACAACAAGAATTGCTGGCCTCCAATCAGACCTTGCAAATATTTCAAAACAACGATTACCAAAGAATTGATTTAATAAATGTACCGGGTAAACCAGCCGCTCTTGCCCATCTTTTCTGGAACAAAAAGACCCAGGAAGTGTACATATCTGATATGTCACTGCCACAGGCACCCGTTGGCAAGCAATACCAGTTGTGGGCCATTGTCAATGGCCAACCTGTTGATGCCGGGCTGCTGAATAGTCAAAAAAACTACATGCAAAAAATGAAGGCCTTTGCTGCTGCCGATGCATTTGCCATTACACTGGAAAAACAAGGCGGTAGCCCTACTCCAACGCTGGAACAAATGTATGTCATGGGCAAAACCTCCTAAGCAAACTTACTGACAACAGCATGTAGTCGTTTGCTGCATCCATTACAAGGTTGACTTTGCCACCTGCACCTACTTACCTGTTTAGTAGATAACGCCTTGAGCCAAAACGGACAGCACGGACCTGGCTTACTATGCCTCTACAGACATCGCACATAAAAAACTTATTATTTTCCAATCCGCACACAATAGATTTTCGTAAGTCATTGAAAACAGATTTACCATGAAAAAGATTTTCGTTTCTGCACTGGTGTTAGCACTCATGACAGTTCATGTTTCTGCACAAAAAAATACCGTGATGGTGGGAGGCGCTGCGATGTATCCTACAAAAAATATTGTAGAAAACGCAGTCCATTCGAAAGACCATACGACGCTCATTGCAGCCGTGCAGGCAGCTGGCCTGGCAGAGGTGTTACAGGGAGATGGCCCCTTTACTGTATTTGCCCCGACCAATGCGGCCTTTGACCTGTTACCAGCCGGCACGGTAGACAACCTGCTAAAACCAGAAAATAAAACCCAGCTGCAGTCCATTTTAAAGTATCATGTGGTAGCTGGTAAATGGGATGCTGCCAGTTTGAAGAAGATGATTAAAAATAACCACGGGAAAGCTTCTATTGAAACCCTTGAAGGCGGGAAAATTTACGCCAGCCTGGATGAAAAGGATAATGTTTGGATCTGGGATGAAAATGGTGGAAAAGCCATGGTGACCATTGCCAATGTGCATCAGAAGAATGGTGTGATTCATGTGGTTGACCATGTACTACTTCCTAAAATGTAGGTGATAAACTCTATGAAAGTCGGGCTGCTTCCCTTTGGGAGGCAGCTTTTTTATTGATGATCAGTCACCGGTGCAAATCAGCCGTCCATAAGTTTAAATTTGGGAAGGTCCCAGGCCCCACTTTACAACTTTATAAAACCGTTCATGCTTTGCGCAGAACGGTTTTTGTTTTTATAGCTGTAAAAAAGAATTCTTTATCCTGGAAAGATTTCAACTACACTACACTCAATATTTATTTTGAAATACTACTAGATATAAAAACAAACAGCAATCTTTATGTTTCCATTACTCCCCTGGTTTCATAAGCGTCGCCTGCATTCCCCGGAATTCATCCCTAAGATAGCTCTATTGCATTGTCCCTACCCAATTACTACCTATCAACTCCCAATCTACGGTATGGATACTCCGTACCGGTACGGAATATCCATACCTTTCCTATAGCTCTCCTATACAGTTCCTATACCGTAGCTATACCCTGGCTATACCTTCAAATTAGATGGGGTATCAGTTTCCACCTGCCCGCTTTTTTCCTTGGCTTGTCTCTTTGGCCATCACTACACGTAAGCAAAACCATTACAGCCATTGTTTCATTTCAAGCCATACTTTTTACCGTTAAACTACTATTATGACCAGTTGATGCTGTATTGACATTATGCAAAGAGGCTTCTCCTGAAATTTGTCCACTCATTGACCGGTTCCCCGGCAACGGGAAAATCAAAGTTTCGCATTAGAAACTATACCTAAACCTCGTAAAATGAAACCATTTTTGTTAGCTGTTGTGTCGTTATCTTCTTTATTATTTGCCTGTAAAAAAGATCACAGCGATGCGCCTTCTCCTACCCCTGCAGTGAATGCCCGCATCGCCGTCAAACTCAATACATCTTATTTACCCGCTGATAAAGTAGATTCCGTCGTCCTGGTTTGGGAAACGGCCGGAGGAGTGCAGCAGGAAACAATGCAGCTATCCAATGATACCTTATTCACCGAGGTAAAAAAATTGAACAAAGGAGAAGGCACACTAACGATCCAGCTCTTTACTAAACTGGAATTACGCCACCGTAACCTGCAATGGGAAAAAAGAAACGTGGTAACCCTAAAAGAGCAGGAATCCCTTGACATGGCGGCACCAGTGAATTATGAAGATACGGCCTGGTTTCCACGGGTGATCTTAATTGACCAGCCTTCTAACTTCACAGCCATCGTTGGCCTTCGGCCGGCAGACCCTTACTTTCTTTTGAAGCATGTGCCGCCGGGATTTAAAATTGAACTGGAACGCAACTATACCGCCATACCGGGTGGTGCAGTTATCGTTGGTGGAGGATTATGGAAATGCAACACTGTCTGTACAAACGAACGCGGTATTATTGAAAACAGGGAGTTCTTCAAACCCCTGCAAACACAAATGGCTAACCGCGAATGGAAGATGGTGGAAGTGGGCATTGGTTTGTTTGGCCCCAACTATACATCAGGACCCGGGTTTTACTTTAACCATTATTGATCAATGGATATCTAACCTCACCAAAAATCCAGGAGCCCTGTACTTTTCATTTCACGGCCATACTTTAACAGTGTTCCTGCCTTTCTTTTAATACTTAAGGATACAGCAAATACTTCTTCCGCATCACCTTATACTGGCTCAATCCAGGCTCCCAGCTGGCACGTATCTCTTTTTCAGATGTCCCCTCTATGATCTGTTGCCGCAACAAAGCCGAACCGGCCAGTCTTTCAATCACGCCCATTTCCCTGCTTAGGCTGGAATTGAAGAAATCTTTTTTGTTTGGAGAAGCCTTGTACAGCTCCATCATCCATTGAAGATTCACCTGCTTCTTTTGTCGAAGCTGCTCCACATCATACTCGCGCAGGTCAAGTCCATAGCAAACCTGGTTCATGAAGAGCGGTGTTTCGGCCATGCCCTTGATACCCTTGGGAATGTAATTGAAAGTATATTTCCCTTTCAGTTCCGGGCTGCCAATGACGGTAAAGGGATAATAGGTGCCGCGACCATGGTTGAGATAGGTGCCCTCAAATAAACAGGTGGAAGGATAGAGCATGATGGCCTGCTGCGTATTCAAATTAGGTGAAGGGCTTACCGGCAGCTCATAGGGCATATCATGATGGTAGTTAGCCACCTTGATGATGCGCAACTTACATTTCATCTTGTTGGTCAGCCAGCCCTCACCATTGGCCATCCGGGCAAACTCTCCTACTGTCAATCCATGTGCAATAGGCAGGGGAAACATGCCAATGCCGGATTTGAACTGCATATCCAGGATGGGGCCATCCACCAGGTAGCCATTAGGGTTGGGCCTGTCCAGGATCAGCAACTCTTTGCCATTCTCGGAACAAGCCTCCATCAGGCGGGCCAGCGCATTGATATTGGTATAGAAGCGGCAGCCTACATCCTGCAGGTCATAGATCATGATGTCCACATTGGCCAGGTCTTCCTTAGTGGGTTTATTTTTTTTGCCATACAGAGAGATCACGGGTATGCCTGTTGCCTTATCGGTTTCATCAGCCACCGATGCACCGGCACTGGCATTGCCGCGGAAGCCATGCTCCGGCCCAAATACCTTGACGATGTTAATGCCGAGGGTTTGCAAACTATCCACCAGGTGTTTTTTGCCAATAATCGTTGTCTGGTTAGCCAGCATGGCTACCCTTTTGCCCTTTAGATAAGGCAGGTATTTGCCTGTCTGCTCGGCACCGGTTTGTATGCGGTTCTTAGCATCATTGTTAGGGTAAGGGGGTAGAATTGTATGGGAAAGAAAAGTACTTGCAATTAATAAAAGGGAAATAATTAATTTCATATTCATGGCTTTTATAATTACCGGCTATGGAGAAACGTTTTTAATTATGACGCAATGATCCACATTGGCAATGTTGGCATCGATAGATGCTCTAAAGTAATCAAATAAATTACTTCCCTCTCTCAGCCCAATTGCTTCCAGGTTCCCAGAATCATGCAAAATAAGTGTAACCATTACATATGAAATAGCGAGTCCCTTGCAGTTACTCACCTTGGGAGGAAAAGGATGGATCTCCAATGTAAAATATCAAAAGATTGCAGGATCGGCACAAGCCAAAAAATCAGGAACCTATACTATTGAATTAATAAATTAAAGCAGGCACTCCTACCTAAAAAAGGAAGCCTATATTGTATCATGAAAATGCTGTTAGGTTTCTTTATCCTCTTTTCTGCACATGCATGTTTTGCACAGGACCAAGGTGACCATATTACTTCTGATCCTGGTGCTGCTGTTATTGAGTATAAAGACGTGATCAATTTCTGGAAGGCATTTGACAAAATGCGCCAGGAAGGAAAACACGCATTCGACAACTATTACATAAAGGCAGGCACCATTGGGGTACAGCATTTTCTTGATCACAACCGGATTGTCAATGCTGATTCAATTTTTACTACCGTAATAAGAAGGCGTAAAGATTATTTACGGATTCGCAGAAACACGCTAAGAATGGAAGAAGTTTTGCCACAATGCAGGGCTACTTATTATGCGTTAAAGTATTTATATCCTCCGGCAAAGTATCCGCCCCTTTATTTTGTCATTGGACGCTTCAATACAGGCGGTGTTTCCTTAAAGACAGAACAAATCATTGGTGCGGAAATGAACGATCTACAGAATATTCCCTTTTTGGTGGCTCACGAACTGGTTCACGCTAACCAAAACATACCTTACAAATATAAGATCCTTCTGGAGCAGTGCATGATCGAGGGAAGTGCTGATTTCCTGGGAGAATTGATCTCTGGAAAAGTTGCCTCTGCAGCGCCATACCAATATGCAAGGGGCCGTGAGGAGTGGTTGTGGAAGGATTTTATAAAAGACATGAATATGGGAGAAAATGATGACTTTGCCAATTGGCTCTATACAGGCAAAAGAAAAGACAACCGGCCAGCCGATATGGGATACTATATTGGATACAGTATTGCAAAAGCCTATTATGACAAAGCTGTTGATAAAAAGCAGGCTGTCTATGATATTCTAAACATCCAGGATTGCCGGGAATTTTTAAGAAAAAGTGGGTACCAGTTAGATTAAGGGTTACTTGCCCAAGTATTTCGCATGTCTTTAAGGAACCTAGCCAGTAAAATAAATGTACCCTAATTAGTAAATCTTTTTATTTCAACGGTTACATTTCCCTTTCGGGCACGTACTTATTACCAGACATTGAGTCATGGCAATGAAAAATGAATGTAAAACCCCTGCATTAATGATCCCATCACGGGCTAAAACTGTATTTTCGACACAGCAGACAGAAATATCCTGCTTCATGAAAACAGCATTCTACCTATTGTCATTTACCTGCTTTTTGTTCCTTTCCTGTAAAAAGGAAACAACCAACAACACCCTCAATAACCCACTTGGCTATGGCGACTCGGTTTTTTATTTAAAGACGGGCAATTATACCATAGCACCGGTACATGCCAGGGCTGGCACCTATTCGGCCTTCCCGGACAACCTATTGATCGATCCTGCCACCGGTGTCATCACCATAGCACTGAAAGGCAGGGATGGACAAAGCCAGACAGGATTGAAATACCTGGTCAGGTTCAGGGCCCCTAACAGCGACGTAATAGATTCCACCACAATCACCCTGTCGGGGATCAATTATTTAGATGCCTTTCATTACGTGGCGCAGAATGATTCCATTATCAGTCCCACTTACAATGCAGACAATAGCCTACCCCTGCCTACCGGCAATTACAGCATTGGAGTGGATAATAAACTGGCCATGAACCCGGCCAATGGACAGATCAATGTCAATGAATCCATCCGGAGAGGCTTTTTTGACGACCCTTCGCACGGCAGCTGGAAGCAGGTCACCATCAAGTATGCCATCAATGACAGGAGTAATGCTGTAGAGAACCAATTGGATATTATCCTGTACCGCTATAACAGCGTGGATGATGTGCCCACCAATGTGAGTGGACTGATGCAGGCACACCAGTCCCTGTCATTGGGATTGAATACCAGGGCCATTCCTTCCACCCCTGCGCCCGTGGATAATAATCTGTCGAGTGACTTATCTTTATCCAAACCAAGACCGCCTTGTATCGTGATCATTGGGCACTAAAATGAAACTTGTTTACTGCTTATTTTCCTGCGTTTTTTTGTTCCTGCTTTTGTATTGCTTTTCACAGGCCGGTAACCTGCCGCCTTCCATCCTGGCACAGTACCAAAAAGCCAACCGGTATTATAACGAAGCCTTACAGTATTCCGCTGATGATAAAAAGGAAGCCAGGCTCAATCAACTGGCCTTGCAGGAATTTCAATCGCTCCTGTTGCATATCGGGGAAACTAAATCTCCCACCGACACCGTACAGTTTTTTACCTGCCTTAAGATAGGCGAACTGGAAAGCTATTTCGACAGCACGGAAAAGGCCCTGGATTATTACAACCTGGCCCTGGGCATGCAATCCAGCCTTCCCTTTCTTCCTGATTCATTTTTCTTCAAACCTTATTTATTTGCCGGTCTCATTTATTACCAGCAAAGCCAGGCAGATAGTGCTGCCAGCTATTTTAAAAAAGCGGAAGCCATACACGACCAGTATCCTCAACAGCTGTTGGAGAGTGAACGCCTGTACAATATGCTGGGTGCCATTTATTACGAGTCGGGCAATTACTACCAGGCTAAGAATTATTTTCTGAAAGCTGCGGAAGCATTATCCAACAGCCATTCTTTTTACAAGGGCCTGTATGTAAATTACCAGATCAACCTGGCAACAGCGCTTTTTAAATTAGAGGAATATGATACAGCCAGCAAGATCTACCAGCAGCTACTGCCCTATCATATTTACGAGAACGAGATCTATAATAACATCGGGTTGATCCATCTCTATACCCATCAACCGCAAAAGGCAATTGAGTATTTTGGTAAAGTGCAATACAGTAATTTTTTACAACTGGGATTGCTGAATGATATGGCTAGGGCCTGCCTTGATTTAAAAAATTATCCTGCTGCCGGGAACTACCTGCGCCAGGCCATTGATCAAAACCAGATTTATTATAAGAATAACCGGAATAAAGACCTGGGGCGCAGCTATCAATTGATGGGTGACCTTCATAAAGAATCAGGGAAATATACGGAAGCCCTGGCCTATTATCAACAAGCCTGCAACCAGCTGTATCCTTCATTTACCGATACATCCATTCATGTCGAGCCTCAACAATTTTCAGGCGTGTTTTCTTACATCGATTTGTTCCAGGTGCTGGTAGCAAAGGCGGAAACCTGGCATTTGCTTTACCTCCAATCACGCGACCTGGTTTATGCCGGGGAAGAATTGAAAACCTATCGGTCTGCGTTTGCATTGGTGGCCTACGTGGAAAAGACCTATGACAGTGACCAGGCAAGACTCTTCCTGGGAAAGATAAAATATGCCATCCATTCAAGGCCTATAGAGATCGCCTACGAACTCTATGCAAAGACCCGCAATAAAAAATACGCGGAAGCACTTTACCAGTTTGACCAGCAGAACAAGGCATCTGTGCTGGCCTTTAACCAGTCGTTCTCGGAACTGGCGCAGCATAGTAACCTGCCCCTTTTAAAGGAAGTGCAGGCCCTGAAAAGAAAGATCACGGCACTGTCCATAAAGGCCAACGAGATCAATGACAGCCTGGACCTGGCAAAAACAGCAACTACCATCCGCAACCTTGAAATAGAGCTGGGAAAGAAGCAGGAGGAGCTGGCAAAAGAGATCTCATTGCCTGTGGGTAATGTGCAGCCTGTCAGCGATCTGCAGGCTAAAGTGCTGGATGATGAAACGGCCATCCTGTCTTATACGCTTTCAGAAGACAGGCTGACCAAAACGGTGATTACAAAAGATTCTTTTACATGTTACCAGGATACATTGTCTCCAGGTTTTCACCAACAGCTTCAAAGCTATATTCAATCTTTATTGACACCTTCGGGTACTTTTTCAAAGGAGACATCCAAAGCTTTGTATGCTGCTTTGATCAAGGGTATTGATAGTAAGGTCAAACACCTGGTATTCATCCCCGACAATGAATTGTGCTACCTACCCTTTGAAACACTCATGGATCAACAAGGGAAGTATCTGATAGAAAACCATTCCATACAATACCAGTATTCTACGACCCTATTGAAAAGATCAGGAGCAAAGTTCAGCCACCACCAAACCCTTGCCATTGCACCATTTGCTTCACAGGCAGCACAGGCATTCGGCAGGCTGCCGAATTCTCTTTCAGAGGTATCTGGTTTGAGTGGTGAAAAATTCATAGATACTGCCGCCACCAAGGAGAACTTTATCCACCACCTGCAGGATCACAGGGTCGTTCACCTGGCGACACATGCCGTGGTGAACAATAGCAAGAACAATTTCTCCTACATTGTTTTCTCGGGCGCTGACAGCACGCAAAGCAGGTTGTATGCAGGCGAGATCTACAACCTTCCCTTACAAAATACAGACCTTGTCATTCTGAGTGCCTGCGAAACAGGAGCGGGTAATTTCATCAAGGGTGAAGGGGTGATGAGCCTGAGCCGGGCATTCAGCTATGCGGGTTGTTCCAACATCATCACCACCCTTTGGAAAGCCGATGATTACTCCACAGCTTATTTAAGTAACAAGATCCACCGTTACCTGGATAAAGGATTCACCATTGACAAGGCAGTGCAAGAAGCCAAGCTGGATTACCTGGGTGATAAAAAGATCAATCCCCGGTTAAAGACTCCTTATTACTGGTCGCACCTGGTATTTGTAGGCAATGTTGCAACCAATAAATCTTTTTCATGGACATGGGTGCTCATGGCAGTTGCCCTTGGTCTTTTAATTCTTACAGGGCTGGTAATAAAAAGGTCCCGTAAATCCGGGACCCGTTTCTCATAGGGATAAGCTTATAATAATTTCCTGACTCTTTCCACCAGGCTTTCGGTTATGTTTTCGTGGTAGGGATGGTGGGCATCGTTCCGGATCATCATCATCAGGTCAAGCGCTTTTTGATACTCCTTATTTTTCAGATAGGCAAGGGACAAATAAAACTGTGCATCCTTCGCATACGGGTTGGCGGTACCCACCTTCTCCAGCCAGGTTATGGCCGATGGGAGATTGTCGTTTTGCAGAAAAGAAATGGCCACCAGGAAACTATCCTTTGGTGATAGGCCTGGCTGGTTGGCATTATTGATCACCTCCCTGTATTCATGGTTCCTGTAACTGTTCTCCACCTGGCTGACACTATCATTAACGCCACGTTCTCCAGACACAGTATATTCAACAAATGCTTCATTGTATAATTTACCCGGGGTGTTGGATAAGGACCGGAAGGTTTGTATGCCCATAAAAAGGAGCAACACAGCCGCCGCGGCCCCGATGGTGTAGCGTACCATTCGATTGAGGGCAACGACCCTGGCAGGGCTCTTTTTTGCTTTGATCTCCTGCATCATTTCCTGGTGTATGGCGCCCACCCTTTCTCTTGTGGCCGATTGATTGACGGCTTCAATGGCCACCCTTAACGACTCTACCTGTTCTTTCAATCCGGGATCCTGCTCCAGCTGTTTTTCGAACGCAGCTTTGTCTTCCGGGTCCATCAAACCATCCAGGCAATTCATGATCCTTTCCTCGTTTTGTAAAGATTCATCCATTGACAAACTGTTTTAATTGTTCGTATAAGTTTTTATCGCTTCGGATCAACTCTTCCAGCCCTTTCAGGCATTTATATTTTTTATTGCGCACCACCTGTTCATTCTCGTAGTGCAGGGCAGCCAGGATTTCCTTCATGGACCGGTTCTCGAAATAAAAGAGCACCAATATTTTCTTACAGGTCTCTCCCAGTTTGCCGATGGTCGCCATCAGCCTTGCCGAAGCTTCCCTGCTCTCGATGGCCAGCATTCCTGTTGCTTCATTCTCCTCTTTCTTTTGTTCATATTTCATTTCCCTCACTTGTGCCCTTCCTCTTTTTTTCAACTCGTTCAGCCAGAGGTTGCGGTTGATAGAATACAGGAAGGTTTTGATGGATGACTCGCCCCTGAACTTACCGGCTTTCACCAGGTTGATAAAGGAAACAATCACCTCCTGGAATATATCCTCGGCATCCTGGAGGTCCCCGCTGTTATTGACCACGTAAGTGGACAGGAACTGAAAATGCTGCCTGTATAAGAACCTGATGGAGTTATCCACTGATACATTATTCAACAAATTGCTTAACAACTCAGCGTCACTATAAGATCCTGTCCGGCTATCCATTATTAGTTTATATGCAGGTTTGAAATGTAACCTTGAAAGGGAAACAATTTATAAAAACATCGCTTTCCGGACGAAAATACCCCCGAATAATAAATTTTTAGCTGACCTGGTTACATTTTGAAAACCTGTGATGACTCATAAGTATAAAACCAAAAAACATTTGTATGAAAATGGGAGCAATCATCTTATCTGCCATTCTTACAACAGGCTTATTCAGTTGCAAAAAGAATGTTGACAGCGTTAGCAGCAGCAATGCTGCACTGGACTTTCAATTAAGAGCTACCAACCCCAGTTCTGTTGTGGCACGCACCTCTGCCACCATCACCTGGGAGGCAGGTTTTGTCAATGCCAACCTGATCAAGTTTGAAGCCAGGCAAAACGGGCAGGAAACGGAATTCAAATCCAATGTACAGAAGCACGTGGACCTGTTTGGAACATTGTCCACCATTGGCACCATCAACCTGCCTACAGGTACGTTTGACGAAGTGGAGTTTAAAATTGCTGCGGCACCGAATGGCAACGAGCCGGCTTTACAACTGCAGGGCAGCGTAAATGGCATACCGGTAGTATTAAGAATAGACAATACCCTGGAGATCAAATCAGAGCAATCGCAGGTCACTTTAAGCGGTGCTGATGTGGCCCTGAATACGATCAACCTATCACAATTAACGTCCGGACTCTCTGCGAATGATTTTGCCAATGCCACGCAAACCAATGGCATGATCGTGATCTCTTCCAGTTCCAATCAGAACCTATTCAATGATATCCTTGCTAACTTTCAAAAACACCATGAAACGGAGGTTGAAGTACACCACCGTCATTGAGCAATTTCCTATGAAGACCAAAAACAGCCGAAGGGCTGTTTTTTTGTTTAGGGTGTCTTCTCCCGCGTGTCTCGCTTGCCCCTTAGGCAAGCTGACTCGCGGGATTATAAGGCCATGGCAATCTCATTCTACGTAGCGGGAATGAATACGTTCATTAAAAGAGAGATTGCTTCGTTCCTCGCAATGACGGGCACCTGGGACGTCTCGCTCATTTTGTCCGTCATTGCGAGGCGCTGCGTGGATATTGAGCAAAGAGCGCCGTGGCAATCTTATTATACGAAGCACTGAAACACGTTCATTAAAAAGCAGATGGCGCGTTCCTCGCAATGATGGCCACAATTTGGCCTTGCTTCATCTTTAATACATAGAATTCTTAATCAGGCAGGCAGATTCGCTGGCGAAGTGAATTCCTGTAACGCCTATTGCTTCTCCACATAAACAACTCCCATAGTGATGTAACTGGTATAGGACACAGGTTGTTTATAGGCAGTTGTTTCATTGGTCATGAAAGAAACATATGCCTGGGTATTTTTGTTTTTCCAGGTAAGGTTTTTTGTTACCCATTTATAACCGCCGTATTTAGCAGGTGTAGCTGTGTAACTGTTGTTCGTGACTTTTTCTTCGGGACTGCCACCGAGATAATTTTTTAATTCATTGAACAACGCATTACCCTTACTAAAAGAAGCGTCGTCTGCTTCGCTTGCGTTTAATGCTTTTGAAATGGCAAACACCTTCCCATTTTTTACTACTACACCAAAGTTTTGTTCGCTAATGATCAAATAAACCTCCATTGTATCTCCCATAGGTGTTCGTGTGGCCCTTGAGAAATAGTCGGGATGTGCAGTTTTCATATCTTCCAGCTTTACCCCAACCTGCCAGCCACTGATGCCTAACTTACTATATACGCTGGCTTCGAGTGGGCTAACTGATCTACCCAAGGTACCATCTTTGGATAGTTTCAGTTTCAGCTTCATTACTTCGAGCTGCTTTTCTTCGTTAAACGAATTAAAGTCAGGCGATTTTTCAAAAGCAGCAATTGCTTTTTTTAAAGGTTCGAGATTTTCTTCGTCTTCTTTTGCCAGTTCCTGGAGCGCCATGACCTTTAAATAGAGAATCTTGGCATTGGCATTGCCTAATTTGGTTATTGCCTCGTCAAGGTAAGCAATGGCA
>JAEZLJ010000093.1 GCA_023415275.1 Bacteroidota bacterium | reverse complement strand
GATAGGTATGAAGTCTCATTTGGCTCAGACCAGGTCCAAAGGACTATTATCCATCGTAAAGCAAATGAAAAATTATGCATTAGCATTTAAGATCAAAACGCCACAACAATAAATGATGATGAATACGGAAGAATTAAAAGAAAAGGTGATCGAGTGTATTCAGACGATCTATGACCCGGAGATACCTGTTAATATTTATGAACTGGGACTGATCTATGAAGTGACAGTACTTCCCATAAATAATGTACAGATTGTTATGACTTTAACGGCTCCCGGTTGCCCTGCCGCCCAGTCATTACCGGTGGAAGTTGATCAAAAGGTAAGGCAGATAGAAGGTGTAAATGATGTTCACGTGGCGGTGACCTGGGATCCACCGTGGGATAAAAGCATGATGTCTGAAGCCGCTCAACTGGAACTTGGATTTTTATAATAGCAAGAGGTATTAGTTTAACCAAATAGAAGAATTACTATTCATGAAAATAACAGCTCAGGAAGAATATGGTTTACGCCTGCTGATCCGCATCGCCTGTTGTAAAGATGATGCAGGAATGAGTATTCCCCAGCTTAGTGAAGCTGAAGGGCTGACACCTCCCTATGTGGCCAAACTAACCCGCATATTGAGAATGGAAGGGTTTATTAATAGTACGCCTGGTTATAAAGGAGGTTATATACTGGCAATGCCTGCCAATGACATCAATATCAATAAAGTATTGAAATCCCTGGGTGGATCACTTTTTGACCCCACCTTTTGTTCCTCACATGCAGGAACCTTAAAGATATGCACGCATTCTGTAGATTGCTCTGCCCGCTCCCTTTGGCAAATGGTGCAGTTCAGCATTGACCAGGTGCTTGACAAGATCAGTCTGCAGGACCTTGTGAATGCGGAAAAAGATTCTGCAAAGGTTTTAATAGATATCCTGGAGCAAAATACTGATTCAGTAAAACAAGATTAGGGTTCTCGCCAACGAAACAACTACCTGTTACATTTCCGAAGTATAATTAGTGTAAGGCACCTGGTCGTGTCCCGGCTATTTTGTGTCACTCCCTAATGTAGACGTACGGGCTATCAACACCACTATTATTCCAATCATGCCAATAATAAGGAAGGAAATGCGCAGGCTGAATATTCCTGCCACCAGGCCTATGAGCGGGGGGCCAACCAAAAAACCTAAAAAGCCAATGCTGGACACAGCAGCTAATGCCATGCCGGGAGACATTGTGGGGGACCTCCCTGCCTGGCTATACACCAGTGGCACCACTGAAGAAACACCAAATCCTACAATGAAAAATCCGGCTATAGCACTAGGAACATAAGGGAACAGGATGGCCAATGAAAGACCACCAGCTATTAAAAGCCCACTTAACTGTATGGTCCTGATAAAGCCAAGGCGAATTACAATTTTATCAGCCAGGAAACGTCCTGTAGCCATAGTACACATAAATGCGGTATATCCTGCTCCTAACCAGTTTTTATCAGCCTGTACCACCTTTTTAAAATAGATGCCACTCCAGTCGAACATGGCTCCTTCACAGATCATACAACAAAAGGCTATGATGCCTAATTTCCAAAGTGTTTTATCTGGCTTTACAAATAGGGGTGCCCGTGAACCTGTACTTTTTTCGTCAGGTACCAGGTACCGGTAGCAAATGCTGGTCCCCATTAAGATGAGAGCCATGACCAGTAGGAAGTGATATAGCGGTGTTATGCTGTATCTAATCATCAGAGAACCGATGCCTGCCGCAGTGAATCCGGCAAAGCTCCAGAAGCCATGAAAAGAAGCCATGATACTTCGCCCATATTTCATTTCTACACCAACTGCCTGGGTATTGATAGCTATATTGGAAATGTTGCCAGCCATACCAAAAAGAATAAGGACAAGCACCAAAAAAGAAACCTGGTTAGCAACACCCAACATAAAAAGGATAATGCTGTATAGGGTCAAAGCTATAAAGGCAATTCGCTTGCTACCGAACCTGGTTACCAGCCATCCGGATATTGTAAGGGCAAGCATGGAGCCAACAGGCAATGCCAATAGTATGACTCCCAGCCACGTGACTGAAAGGTTCAGCTGTTGCTGAATAGTTGGTATACGGGAAGCCCAGCTTGCAAAACAAAATCCCTGCAGGAAAAACAAGCATGCCACAGCCCACCGGAAAGACCTGTTAGATTGATTTGAGATTGAAGCTGCCATAAAAGATTTTAAAATGACAACACCGGTTGGCGGGTTGTATTATTCATAAAGCAGCATTCCATGTAAAACTCAGTAGATAGTTACCTGGTCAAAAATAAGCCCTATTTTCCCTTTTGAATCGATTGGGTTTATGATGACCTGATTTTTCTTTCACCAAGAAATTATTTCCTGGAAAGATATGAGGTTGCAAGTGCTTTAAGTGACTATACAGGTAATTAACTAATATCCCATCCTTGCAGATTATGAACCCGATAAAGAAATTAGCGTCATTCCTATTTATCATTGCCATTGCTTCTTGTAAAACGTCTTCGCCTGTAGGTAGTGGTAGTTCATCAACTTATACCCGGTATGTCAATCCATTGATCGGCACTGCACCCTTGACGGATCCCCGTATTTTAGGATATACGCTTCCTGATGGCTGGAGGTCATGGGCCGGTTTGGTATTCCCCGGAACTTCTCTTCCCAATGCCATGGTGCAGTTAAGTCCTATTACCGAATATGGTTCCGGAGCAGGCTATGAATATGAGGACTCCGTTATATACGGATTTACACATACCAATAAAGGCCACTGGAATCTTTGTAATATTCCATTATTACCTGTCTCAGGTGTAGCAGATACCTTATCCAGGTATACTTCTGTTTTTTCTCATTCACAGGAAAAAGCGGCTCCTGGTTATTACCAGGTGTACCTTAAAGATTTTGATGTGAACGTAAGGCTTACTTCTTCTTTACGTTGCGGGTACCATCAATATGATTATAAAAACAAAGCTGACAGACGTATCCTGTTTGACCTGGCTCATGCCAATAATGGTATTATAAACTGGAAGATAGACCAGGATGGGCCTACTGCCTTGCAGGGCTTCCAGGAAACGAGGGGCGAGAAGATCTTTTTTTATGCCACATTGAATTCCCCCATAGATCGCCTGGATAAACAAGAAGAAGGCAGCAAAAAAGGGAAGGCCGTTGTTTACCTCAAGGAAGGCGGTAATGATCCTGTGGAAGTAAAAATTGCCTTATCATTTGTCAGTATAGCCAATGCCCGTCAGAACCTGTCTGCGGAAATAGGCAACAAAAGCTTTGAGCAGGTCAGATCCGATGCTAATCAAATTTGGGAAAATCAACTATCAAAGCTGCAGGTGCAGGGTGGAAATGAAAAACAGAGGCAAATGTTTTATTCATCCTTATACCGTTCTTTCCTATGGCCTGCACTTAGGAGTGATGTAAATGGTGAGTACCTGGATGAAAAAAAGCAGGTAGTAAAAGCCGGCTTTAATTATTATACCGTTCCTTCCTTATGGGATACCTACAGGAACAAACTGGTGCTGCTGGCTATCATTTCTCCAAAGGTGACAGCGGATGTTATTCAATCACTGAAGGATATGGGAGATAAAACAGGATTTATTCCTACCTTCTTCCATGGTGATCATGCCGCATCTTTCATAGCAGGATCATATTTAAGAGGCATTAAAGATTTTGATGTGGAAGGAGCCTACAAGCTATTGTTGCGTAATGCTTATACTCCTGGACCCAGCCGTCCATTCCTGGAAGAATACATGGCTAAAGGATTTATTTCTGATCCGGATGTAGCCAACCCTCATGTAGAGACCAAGGCCAGGGCAGGAGTATCTAAGACACTAGAATATGCGTATGATGATTATGCGCTGGCCCAACTGGCTAAAAAGTTAGGTGACAGTGTCAATTACAGGAAGCTGATGGCAAGATCAGCCAATTATAAGAATATGTTTGATCCTACTACGAGGTTTATGAGGGGCAAACTGGAAAATGGCGATTGGATCAGGAATTTCAATCCACAATATCCTTATTATGAGTATATGTACCGGGAAGCCAATGCCTGGCAGGTATCTTTCTTTGCTCCACATGATATGGAAGGGTTGATAGGTCTATATGGCGGGGCCAAAGGCTTTGAGTCAAAGCTGGATTCTTTATATACTGTACCCTGGAACCCGAACTACATTGCCCGTAATGTGGAAACTATGATTGGTCAGTATTGTCATGGCAATCAACCGGACCACGAAGCACCATTTGCCTATCATTTCATTGGCAAGCCGGGCAAATCACAGAAGATCATTGATTATATTCTTGATAGCCTTTATGGGATAGGACCTGAGGGCCTGGCACTATGTGGTATGGACGATGCGGGGGAAATGTCGTCGTGGTACGTATTTAACGCTTTAGGACTATATCCCTTCTCCCCGGCAGATGCGCATTATATAGTGACTGTTCCTTTATTTGACGAAGTGACCTGGAAGCTGGATAGTGGAAAAACACTTCATATCCGGAAAAAGGGTCCAGGAAGAGATCCTGTAAACATAAGTGTTAACGGAAAAGACTTGCAGGGATATTTTGTAGAACATGAACTCTTTAAAACCGGCGGTGATATAACCATAGAAACAAAGTGATTCCTTCAAGATTTGGCATTCTCTCCAATTATAATTAAAAGTTAAGGGGAAGGGTAGGGTATGTCTATTTTGAAGTGACTATATGGAAGAGAGGCCGAGAGGTTGAGCGGACTGTTATTATCTTGTCTTCAAAGCTTTGGACTTCATCCTAAATTATATTTGAATATGCAAAGACGTTCTTTTATAAAAACAACCGGACTGGCTGGAACAGGGTTGATCTTTTCTAAATTTTCCGCATTTGGAGCCGGTACAGAATTCCCGGTAGTAAGGACTCCTTTGGCGTCCAGAAAATTTACCAGCAAAGCGGTAGAAAAAGCTATTGTGAACTTTAAGGCAGGAGTCAAGAATAAGGAATTAGGATGGCTGTTTGAAAATGCTTTCCCTAATACGCTGGATACGACTGTTTTTCATGAAGTGAAAGATGGAAGACCTGATACTTATGTGATCACAGGTGATATTGATGCCATGTGGTTAAGGGACAGCAGCGCCCAGGTCTTTCCTTACCTGCAACTAATAAAAGAAGACAAGCCTTTACAATTATTGATTGCCGGGGTGATCAACAGGCAAACGCAATATGTTTTAAAAGATCCATATGCCAATGCGTTTTACCACGATGAGAACAAAAAGGGTGAATGGGCTACGGACCATACTGATATGAAACCGGGGGTGCACGAGCGCAAATGGGAAATTGACTCTTTGTGTTATCCCATTCGCCTGGCGTATCATTACTGGAAGGAAACCGGAGATGTTTCTCCATTCGATAGCCAGTGGAAGGCAGCTGTGATGTCCACCTACAAGGTATTTAAAGATCAGCAACGTAAAGATGGTCATGGGTCTTACCATTTCCAGCGCACCACTCAGTTTGCCACTGATACCTTACCTATGAATGGTTATGGGTATCCTGTGAAACCGGTTGGATTGATCTGCTCTGCATTCAGGCCTAGTGATGATGCAACCGTTTATTCATTTTTAATTCCTTCAAACTTTTTTGCTGTGGTTAGCCTGAGACAGGCTGCTGAAATGCTAACTGCTATTTCAAAGGATGTAGCATCTGCCCAGCAGTTAAAAGCGCTTGCAGCGGAAGTTGAAAAAGCCATCCATGAACATGCCATTGTGCAGCATAAGACATATGGGAAAGTGTATGCTTACGAAGTGAATGGGTTTGGAAGCTATAATCTGATGGATGATGCTAATGTACCCAGCTTATTATCGCTGCCCTACCTGGATGCTGTAAAAAGTACTGACCCTATATACCAAAATACCAGGAAATTGATCCTTTCAGAAAGTAATCCATTCTTTTTTAAAGGAACAGCAGCCGAAGGAATTGGCGGCCCGCATGTGGGTCAGGATATGATCTGGCCATTGGGAATCACAATGAGGGCTTTGACCAGCAACAATGATAAAGAAATACGTGATTGTATTGAAACCCTTCGTAAGACACATGGCGGTACTGGTTTCATGCATGAATCTTTCCATAAAGACGATCCTAAAAAATTCACGAGGAGCTGGTTTGCCTGGGCAAATACCTTGTTTGGTGAGTTGTTATTAAAGACCTATCATCAAAAAAAGAATTTACTTGCCTGAGTAACTTACTCAACTTAAAATAAACTACTGTTTTGCGGAAAGTATTCATCATTGTTTTTGCGCTATTATGGGTGAATCATGTAATGGCGCAGCCCTCGTTTGAGCTGACATCTCCAGATCGTTCTATTGTACTTAGGGTATTGATTGGTGATTCAGTAAGCTATAGCATTAACCTGGATAACAAAAGTTTGGTGGATAATTCAGGGGTTTCTTTTCGAACTGACATTACAAGGAATGGCAACTGGAAAATCGCCAAAGTGAGCCGGTACAGTAAGGATGAAACGCTGGTACCTGTAGTGTTTCAGAAAACAGCAAAGATCCGTGACCATTTTAATGCATTGCGTATAGCCTTTAAGAATAAGTTGATATTGGAATGGAGGGCATACAACGATGGGATAGCCTGGCAATGGACTGTAAATTCGGGAGGGGCATTTAAAATAATGGATGAACAGGCTGAATTTAATTTTCCAAAGGGATCACGCACCTTGTATCCGGAAGAAGATGGATTTTATTCTCACAACGAACGTAAATACCATAATTACGCAACGGACAGTATCAATCAAAAGCTGGCCAGTCTTCCTGCTTTATTTGACATTGGGGGAAGTAAAGTACTAATCAACGAAGCCGGGCTTTTTGATTATGCAGGTATGTGGCTGATGGGAAACGCCTCAAGTGGAGTTCATGCCGTTTTCCCTTATTACCCCAAGGAAAAGAAGATAACCGGTGACCGTGATGAACAGGTAATATCAAGAGAAGATTTTATTGCTAAGCGTACAGGATCGCGGCCATTTCCCTGGAGGATTTTAATGATTGCCAGGAAAGACCAGGATCTGTTGACCAATCAATTGGTGTATCAATTGGCGCAACCTTCCACAGGTGATTTTAGCTGGGTGAAGCCTGGTAAAGTGCAATGGGACTGGTGGCATTACAACAATGTTTATGGTGTAGATTTCAGGGCGGGCATCAATAATGATACGTATAAATATTACATTGATTTTGCATCAAAAAACGGGATTGAATATGTTTTGTTGGATGAGGGGTGGTGTGATACAGAAAACCTGATGGCCCAGTCACAGGGGATTGATGTTTCGACCCTGGCTGATTATGCAAAAAGCAGGAATGTGGGGTTGATCCTATGGACAAGTTGGTTGGTGCTGGACCGGCAGCTGGATACAGCATTGAATACTTTTTCAAAATGGGGTATTAAAGGAATCAAGGTTGACTTTATGCAGCGAGACGACCAACAGATGATGGAATATTATGAAAAGGTGGCCAAAGCTGCCGCCAAAAGAAAGCTCCTGGTGGATTTTCATGGTGCTTGCAAACCAACCGGATTTTTAAGAACCTATCCAAATGTTTTAACATCAGAGGGTGTTTTAGGAAATGAGATGAGTAAATTCAGCAAGCTGGTGGATCCAGACCACACCCTGACGATCCCTTTTATACGGATGGCCGCCGGTCCTATGGACTTTACCCCAGGAGGGATGAATAATGTGCAAAAAAATGATTTTGCTGCTGTTCCTTCTGAACCAATGACTTTAGGCACAAGGTGTAATCAAATGGCTATGTACGTGGTGTATGAAAGTCCGCTGCAGATGCTTTGTGATATTCCAACACATTATATAAAGGAGCCGGAATGCATGGTCTTTTTAAAGACAGTTCCGGTTGAATGGAAATCGACCGTTCCCCTGGAAGCCAAAATCGGTGACTATGTGGCTGTAGCCAGGGAAGCTAAAAATGGCGACTGGTATATAGGCGCCATGGCCGACTGGTCTGGACGTGCCTCCACTTTGCGCCTGGACTTTCTTCCTGAAGGGAATTGGAAAATAAAGATTTGGAAAGATGGTGTGAATGCAGACCGTAATGCGAAGGACTTCAGTATGGAAGAAATGAATGTAACAAGGACCTCGACATTGCCAGTTATCATGGCGAAGGGGGGAGGATTTGTGGCCAGAATTGTAAAGAGATAAAAAAATATTTAGGAAGTGTAGCGGTTAGGATGAAAAGAGGTGACATAGAAAGGTAGATGAACTCATTGTTCAATATAGTATAGCAATCGTTTCTCAAAGCAGTGACGCCTCCTGTTTTCACAGGAGGCTTTTTTATGTATTGAAACCTGATAAATATCAGGCTTATTAACAGGGTGTCCTATAGTGGTTGGTACTACATAACGTGACTATTAACTTATGGAAACCCTGATAGCCAAAAGCTTAATGTGTATTTGCCGGGGAAAATTTAAATAAGGGATCATGGAATCAATTATTGCAGGAGTAGATATTGGCGGTACACATATCACAGCCGCTCTCATAGATATGAAAAGAAAGGCCGTTGTTACAAATTCTCTACAAAGAGTGGCGGTTGATTCAAAAGACAGTGCAGAGCGCATTATTGCTATGTGGAGTAAAGTAATTGAATCATGCTTTCAATCCTGCCAATTGGTACCAGATAAAATAGGATTGGCGATGCCCGGTCCTTTTGATTATAAGCAAGGAATATCATTGATGCAAAACCAGGATAAGTTTGATAACCTCTATGGCATTAATGTAAAGGATCGATTGGCAGACCTCCTTCAAATAGATACCTGCGCTATAAGCATCGCCAATGATGCCGCCTGCTTCCTGCAAGGTGAAATATTTCATGGGGCCGCCTGTGACAATGACCGTGTAATTGGGTTGACATTGGGTACCGGCCTGGGTGCTGCAAGAGCAGTTCATTTAACCGCCGAAGATGCGGACTTGTGGTGTTCACCATTTAAAGATGGCATAGCAGAGGATTACTTATCCACCAGGTGGTTTGTAAAGCGCTTTTTTGAATATAGTGGCAGGACGGTAGCAAATGTAAAGAAGCTGGTTGAGGCAGAGGATAAGGAAGGGTATGTTCAGAAAATCTTTAATGAGTTCGGAAAAAACCTTGCCTTGTTCATAGAGCCATTTATGCGGGCCGAAAACAGGCGGGTTTTGATATTAGGCGGTAGCATCTCTAATGCTTATGACCTTTTTATAGGTGCATTACAAGATACACTTCAATCAGCAGGTATTTACGTGGAGATAAAAAGATCTGTGCTGGGGGAAGCGGCCGCCATGATGGGAGCTGCTAATTTTTGCCAACTTGAACAAAGGGCTGCATCCGTTCCTGTTTTTGACCATATACATCGATAAAGCAATCTTCTTATGTGAGCAAAAGGTTCTTCTGAAGGAAATGGTACTGTAAATAGTCAGGAAGAAATTTCCGGTAAGTTTTTTTAAAAAATAATAGCAGTAAAGCTCATTTAAGGTGACATTAACAAATGGCGGGTCCTCTTTCTTTGTGGCTCGCTGATAATTGAACTAATGACTGGATTTGCATCAACCACAACAAAACTAAAACAAGCACGCATATGAATATTGACAAGCCGCTAAGCGGCAAAATTCCCAAATTTTACAGGATTTCCTTTATGCCACTGCGGGTGTTAGGACTATTCCTATTCTTTCAATTTTTTGTTTTTTCAGCTTTTGCCCAGGCTATCATACACGGCCAGGTAAGAGATGAGAATAGCAAGCCTATTTCAGGTGTTACGGTGCAATTAAGGAATTCCTCTAATGCCGCCGTGACAGATGAATCCGGAAACTATTCACTCTCAGTACCTTCTTTGAAAGGAGTTTTGGTTTTTACCTATGTGGGGTATACTACCAAAGAGCAGAATATTACCGGGGAAAGGGCCGATGTGCAATTGCAGCCAGCCAACAACAGTCTGAATGAAGTGGTGGTGGTAGGATATGCTACACAAAGGAAAGTGTCTTTGACGGGTGCAGTGGATAAAGTAACCGCGGAGGCGCTCCAGGGAAAGCCAGCTGTGAATGTAAGCCAGGCATTGCAGGGTGTATCGCCCAACCTGATCATTCAACAAAGGAATTTTGAACCTGGTCAAGGTTTAAATATCAACATCCGTGGTATAGGTACTTTAGGAAACAATGATCCTCTTGTAGTTATAGACGGTATTGTTGGAGGTGATATCAACCTGTTAAATCCAAATGATATTGAAAGTGTATCTGTATTGAAAGATGCAGGTACTGCTGCAATTTATGGCTCAAGGGCGGCTAATGGAGTATTATTGATCACTACTAAAAAGGGCAGGAAAAATGAAAAGCCTTCTCTAAGCTATAACGGGATCTATGGCATTACTTCGCCTAAGATTGCAGCGCAGCCGGTACATGCCTGGGAGAATGCTTACTATAAAAATGAATCATTAGTGAATTCCGGTCGTCAGCCGGTTTATTCTCCATCAGATATTCAAAAAATTGCGGCAGCCGGAGATGGTGATTGGAGGCTATCGAGCATATTGCAAAACGCGGCTCAGCAAACCCATAATTTAAGTATCAAAGGAGGTGGAGAATTTAACACCTATATGGTAAGCCTCGGGTACATGGACCAGGAAAACAATTTTATAGGTCCCGATTATGGCTGGAAGCGATACAACCTTCGTTTGAACCAGACAACGGATATAGGCAAATTTAAATTGAGTACCCTGTTGAGTTATGTGAAATCAGATGGTAAGGATCATTCTTCCAATGCATCAACCTTAATTATTGACGCATCCAGGGTGCCTTTATTATACAATTTTCAGGATAGCCTGGGACGTTACCTAACTAATGCGGTATCGGCAGAATTCAATCCAAAAGCAGTTTTGGAAAATGGTGGTTATAGAAAATATGATAACGATGAAGTGTTTGGAAGCCTCACAGGAGAATATGCCTTTACACCAGATCTGAAATTAAGAGGTGTATTTGGAGGAACCATGAGAACGAACCATACATTCGGCCGTAGAATGCCTTTATCCTTTTTCCCAGGTGGTCAATATGGACAGGATAAAGAAGTTTTTGATGACAACAGCAAATCTTTATTAACCAACACACAATTGATTGCTGAATATAAAAAACGTATTCATGACCATAATATATCCTTGCTGGTAGGGGGTACCAATGAATCATATAAAGGAGAAAGCAATAATATCAGGAAAACACTTACTGATCCTGTGTGGGGTATTCCTACAACCGGAACGGTGGTTGACCCTAATTCAAGGAACTCTAACCAGGGAACATCTGAATCCAGCCTTAACTCCTTATTAGGACGTGCAGGTTATTCATTCCAGGATAAGTATTTTGCTGAGTTCTCTTTTAGGTATGATGGTTCATCCAACTTTCCGAAGGCAGGACGTTGGGGCTTTTTCCCTTCCGGAAGTGCTGCATGGAGAATGACTGAAGAGAACTTTTTGGAAAACTTCAAGAACAATGTGGGAGATCTGAAGTTGCGTGCCTCCTATGGAATACTTGGAAATCAGAATGTAGGCGCTTACCAGTACCAGACCTCTTATTTCAATTATTCCAATGCATATGGGTTTGATAATGTAATTGTTGGTGGTTCCGGATTTTCATTAGGTAATCCTGAAATTACATGGGAGAAAGCTGCTACATTCAATGTAGGCCTGGATGCCACTCTCCTGAAAAGAAAACTGAATATTTCTTTAGATTACTTCGATAAAACAACGTCTGATATCCTTGTGGAAAGAGATGATGTTCCAGAGATCTTTGGTGCAGGTTTTCCAAACTATAATGCTGCAAAAGTTAGAAACAAAGGTTGGGAAGTTTCAGCATCTTACAAACTTCAGGGTAAATTATTTAATCATACTTTCAGCGCTAACCTTGCAGATAACCTGAATGAATTGGTAAACTATACATTTGGAGCGAAAGAACAGGTGTTGAGAAAAGAAGAATTCGAGTTTGTTCGTCGTGTAGGCCTGCCGATTACAGTTTACCAGGGGTACAAAAGAGATGGATATTTCCAGACGATCGACGATGTTAAGAATTTTGCTAAACCAGCTAATGCTACAGTTGTACCTGGTGATATTAAATTTAAGGATAAGAATGGCGATGGTGTAATTGACGACCAGGATAAATACATTCTTGGAAATCCTTTCCCGAGGTACACTTTTGGGTTTACTTATGCAGTTGCAGTCAAAGGCTTTGATGCCCAGGTATTCATCCAGGGTGTTGGCAGAAGAGACCTGATGATCAGGGGAGAATTGGTAGAACCTTTCCACGTGGGTTATTCAGGAACTTTGTATACTCACCAGACTGATTACTGGACTCCAACAAATCCAGGTGCCAAGTGGCCACGCCTGGCAGAAGCTGGCAGCCCATCCAATCAAAACAATTACAGGACCGGATCTGACATTTACCTGTTCAATGCAGCCTATGCAAGGGTGAAAAACGTTCAATTGGGTTATAATCTTCCAAGAGAAATAGCACAAAAGATACGTATGCAAAATGCAAGATTTTATGTAACTGCTCAAAATGTGCTGACATTAAGCGAATTGAATTTTATTGATCCTGAGAATACAGACTTTGGTAATAATACCAGCATGGGTTCTGGAGCCAACAGTGGCCGTGCCTATCCTTTGCCTGTATTCTATGGTGTTGGTTTAGACATTACATTTTAATAATAAAATATTCTAGGTATGTTTTTTAAATATTTCAAAAGGTCCTTTAGTTTCCTGGTCCTGCTGGCTCTTGTCTCAGGATGTAAGAAAATGGACCTGGCTCCTACGGACCGGTTCACAGAATTAAACTTCTGGAAGTCGGATGAGAATGTGAACAATGCATTAAACAATGTGTACAATAGGATGTACAATAGCCAGCTTTACTTTTATAATGAAGCATTAAGCGATAATGCTTATACCAGGTTAGGTATCAGCTCCGGATTTCCGGATGCGATAGCCAGTGGTAATTTTACACCTACGCTGGCACGTTTTCTTAATGAATGGGACTATTATTATACAGGTATCAAAGCTGCAAACATTTTCCTCGAGAATGTAGATCAAAACACAACGCTAGCTCCTGCACTTAAGGACAGGATGAAGGCTGAAGTACGTTTTATCAGGGCTTTTCATAATTTTAAATTAATGAACTGGTGGGGTGATATTCCTTTACTTAAAAAGGATGTGTCACCGGATGAGGCAAAAGCCATAGCCCGTACTCCACGTGCGGAAGTGTTGGAATATATTCTTTCAGAGCTGGATGCTGCTGCAGCAGCTTTGCCTACAAAAGATCAATATAGCAATGCAGACCGTGGAAGAATTACTAAAGCTGCAGCCAAAGCTTTAAAAGCCAGGGTGCTGTTATATGAAGGCAACAGGATGTCAGAAGTGGCAGCTATTTGTGAGGACTTAATGAATAACCAGGCTGCAAATGGTAGCTATAGTTTGGTGTCGAAATATGATGACATTTTCAGCCCAACCAATGAGTACAACAGCGAAGTGATACTGGACCTGCAATATGTGCCCAATCTGCGCACATGGGGAGAGTATATTGACTTTGCCCCAATCTCTGCAGGCGCACGTGGAAATAACCTGGCACCTACCCAGGAATTGGTAGATAGTTATATAATGCTGAATGGCAAGAGGATCAATGAAGCGGGATCGGGATATGATGAATCTAACCCTTATGCCGGAAGAGACCCCCGCCTTACCTCTACCATCATTTACCATGGTGCCACATGGAGAAATCCAAACGGAAGTACGCAAACCATTTATATCAAGCCAGGAACAGATCCTGATCAGGCCAGGAAAAATGAATACAAACCATCTGGCCAGGGAACAGCAACAGGATACTACTGGAAGAAATATTATGACCCTACTGCTACAGCAGGGTTCAATTCTGGCTTAAACCTGATACTGATTCGTTATGCAGATGTGTTATTAATGTATGCTGAAGCAAAGAATGCTATGGGTCAAATGAGCCAGGAAGTTTGGGATAAAACCATTAAGCCTATTCGTCAGAGAGCTGGGTTTACAGATCCTGCTGCTTTAACTTATCCAACTTCCGGAGATATGACAGCCATTATTAGGAATGAAAGAAGAAGTGAATTAGTCCTTGAAGACTCACGTATATATGATATCAGGAGATGGAAGATTGCTGAGCAGGTATTAAATGGATGGGCTCATGGAGCAAAATATGAAGACCCTTCTATTGATGATGGATACATCAGGGCTCAATTAAGAACTTTTGAAGCCAGTAAGCATTATCTGTGGCCGATTCCGGCAGCTGAAATCGGAAAGGACCCTAACCTTACACAAAACGCCAATTATTAATACATCAAAACTTTAAACTTATAATCTATTTATATGAAAAGATTGCTAATAAATGCCCTTGGCATGACCGTTCTTCTCTTTACGCTGGGAATGCTGGGATGTAAGAAGGATAACAGAGATATCAACATGAACATTACAGAGGTTACGCAGTTCTATGCGCCTAACGATAACCTGTTTGTAAAATTAGAACCTGCCACTTCAGCAAGCGTGGGTTTTGAATGGGACCAGGCAAAAGCAGAGGATGGATCACTTGTGATGTATGAAGTAGCCTTTGATAAAGTTACCGGAGACTTCTCCAGCCCTGTATACAAAATAGCATCTGATGGTAATGGCGTACAGAACAAATTAACGCTGAGTCATAAAGACTTAAACAGGATAGCAAACTTTGCCGGCATTCAATCCCTGGAAACAGGTAAATTAAAATGGACTGTATATGCTTCTAAAGGAACCAATGTAAAAAAGTCAACACTGGTAAGAACGATCGAGGTGGAAAGGCCAGCCGGATTTGCAGAAATCCCAACAGAAGTGTATTTAACTGGTGATGCCACTGAGGCAGGAACTAATTTGGCCAATGCGATCAAATTGAAGTCTACCGGCCCTGGAACTTTTGAGATCTATACTTCTTTGAAACCAGGTAATTACAATTTTGTAAACAAAACAAGCGGTGCATCTACTTCATACCAAGTGCAGGGTACTTTTCTTAAGGAAGGTGGCGGAGTAGCTAGTCCGGCCACAGGCACACAGGTATACAGAATTGAATTGGATTTTAATAATGCTGCTGTGAAATTGACAGAGATCACAAAGGTGGGTTATTGGTTTGCACCTCATAATAGCATTGATGCACAGCTTACCTATGCAGGTGGTGGCGTATTCCAGGCATTGAATGTGCCAATAGAATTCAAGCAGGAAGGTTGGGGCAGAGATGAGCGCTATAAATTCAGAATGACTTTAAAAGATGCTAATGGAACAGAATTTATGGAAGACTGGGGAAGCAGTAACAGGGATAATAGCAGGCCAACTGCTAGTACACCTGCAGCGTGGTACAACCTGTTCAAACATGAAGTTAATCAATGGGATTATTGCTATAAGTTTCCAACAGAAGCTGATATGAAAAATGTGGACTTGATCCTGAATTTTAAAACAGATGCTCCCTACAATCATGTGTTAGTAATTAAATAAATACTCCTACGTATAAGATACCGCCATAGCTTGACACTTAAAAGCGTGTATAAGTATGGCGGTTCTTTTCTTAAGTAAAGATTGAAATTCCAGGCATTTTGAATCAATTTTCTGGAACTCATTATAAAAAGTAAAAGATGCTACTACGACTTAATTATAAAATGTTTCTGATAGCCTGTCTGATTCTAGTAGGCGCCGGGTGTAAAAAAGATTATGACCAGGGGGTAGTGACACCGCCTGTTAATGGAGGAAAGCCCGTAATTGATTGGGCCAAGGCAGCTGACAGCAGTACGCTTAACCTTTTAAATAAGTTCTGGAATGTTTCGGGTAATTATTTCAATGAAAAGAATAACAATACCAATTTCAACTACTGGCCACAAGCCCACGGATTGGATGTATTGGTAGATGCTTACAATAGGACAAGCAATCCCCTGTATAAAGATTACATGGATAAATGGTATACAGGTGTGCAGGTGAAAAATGGAAATACCTTTTTGAATGAATTCTATGATGATATGGAGTGGAATGCATTGGCCATGTTAAGGGCATATGATGCTACGGGTGATGTAAAATTCAAAACGGCAGTAGAACAGGTATGGAATGATATTAAAACAGGGTGGAATACCACTATGGGTGGTGGAATTGCCTGGAGAAAAAGCATGCCATATTATAAGAACACACCAGCTAATGCACCAGCAGCGATATTGGCTGCCAGGCTATATCAAAAATTCAATAATGCTGCTGACCTGGATTGGTCAAAGAAGATTTATGCATGGTTGAAGGATAGTTTGTATAATAAATCTACAGGTTGGGTGTATGATGGAATCAATAGTGAGAACGATGGCAAAAGAAATACTTCATGGAAATTTACCTATAACCAGGGAACTTTTATAGGTGCGGCATTAGAATTATATAAGATCACTAACGATAACGCATATCTTTCAGATGCATTGGCGGCTGCCAATTTTACCTTATCTGATAATGCATTAACTAATTTGAATGACAACCTGTTGAAAGATGAAGGTGGGGGAGATGGAGGATTATTTAAAGGTGTATTTGTCAGGTATTTTACCCAATTGGCCATGGCACCAGGTATGTTAAGTTCTGATAAGCAACGATATGCCAATTTTATTAAATACAATGCTGAAACATTATGGAACACAGGTACTGATAAGTCTTATTTGTTGTATGGATCTTATTGGAAAAATCCGCCAGGGGCTACCACTGATCTAACCATTCAGCTAAGCGGTTCCATGTTGGTAGAAGCTGCAGCCCTATTAAAAAAGAATAACCTTTTTTAAAGAAGCTTAGCATTGATTACATACCTATAAATTGATATATAGACTGATTCATTAGATTTAATTGGAAAATAACCAGAGATAATATTAAATTTCAAGTGTTATCACCAAGAGTATGATCACTGATCTTTACAGGTTAAGACCCTTATGAAAAGGATATCTATAAAAGATATTGCCAAGCAGGCTGGCGTAGTACCTTCTACTGTTTCATTTGTTTTAAATGGAAAAGCAAAGCAAATGCGCATTAGTGACGAACTGGCTGAGAAGATCAGGGGACTGATTGATGCATCAGGATATCAACCGCACCATACTGCGGTAAGCCTCAGAACTGGTAAAACAAAGATCCTGGGTTTGATTGTCGAAGATATTTCAAATGTGTTTTTTGCTACGCTGGCAAAGTCTATTGAAGATGCTGCTTATTCACTAGGTTACAGGATAGTATATTGCAGTACCGAGAATGACCCTGAAAAAGGAAAGGAATTAATTAAGATGCTTACGCATCAACAGGTTGATGGATATCTTATTACACCCACACCTGGGATGGAAACTGATATCAACAACTTAATTAAATATAATAAGCCGGTCGTTTTAATGGACCGTTTTTTACCTGGACTGGAAGTGCCCTTTACCCTAGTAGATAACTATGTTGGTGTGCAATTGGGCATGGAGCACTTATTAGAAAGAGGATACAAGCATATTGCGTTTGTTACACTTGATACAAAGCAGGTCCAGATGCTGCAACGTGAAAAAGGATATACGGACACTTTGGAAAGACATGGTATAGCTATCAGGAAAGAGTGGATTGAAAAAATACCTTTTAAATCGCGTCCAGAGGATGCAATTAAGCAGATTTCAGGATTTATAAAGGGGAATCCTGATCTAGATGCTATTTTCTTTGCAACAAACTATCTTGGCATGTATGGCCTGGAAAGCATAAAAAAAGTTGGTTTATTGATACCTGAAGAATTAGGGGTGATCTGCTTTGATGACCATGATATTTTCAGACTTTTTACTCCAGCTATAACCATAATCAGGCAGCCAATTGAAGAAATAGCTAAAACTGCTATTGATTTACTGGTTGGGCAATTGGAAAATAGTCAAACTATTTTGAGAGAGTCGAAGATTTATAAACACCCGGAATTAGTAATCAGGTCTTCAACTTGAGTTTTAAAAAGACTTGACTACGTACTACAGTGTTAATGAACAACAATTTTAGCAGGTAGCATCTTTTTAAAGATGTGGAATAATAGAGCAATTTCCTTTTACCCTTGAATATTTGATATGGATTATTACGAAATACAGGTTTTAATAGAGAAATATCTTGCCGGCGGGGCAACAGAAGAAGAGGCCAGGCTGGTGGATGCCTGGTACAATTCATTTGATACTGAAGCCGGGATAACATCCCTGCTTACCCAGGAACAAATGAATGATAGCCAGGTAAAAAGTTTTTCTGCAATAATCAATAAACTAAGCACGGATAAGGAATAAGTGTTTTTCCTGATTGAAAATAAAGATTAATTCTTGATTACTTCTTACTTAGATTTTTTCATTAAATTCAACCTCTAAATACGATTTGCATGCTGCCCACCAATGTATGTTACGAACAACTTCCGGATATAGAGTTGTTTCAATTCATTCGGCAAAATGATGTAAAAGCTTTTGAGGCTTTATATAATCGCCATTGGAGCTCATTAATTGATACTGCATTTCGCAGGTTACAAAGCCGTGAAAGGGCAGAGGATATCGTGCAGGATATCTTTATTAGTTTCTACCAGAAAAGAGAGCATTTAGAAATTTCAGTTTCTGTACAGGCATACCTTTACCAGGCATTAAAGTATAAGATATTGAATGAGTTTCGTTCTGAAAATACACGTAATAGCTATCAGAAGGACCTTTTTTTAAAGGACGTTTGCAAAAACGATTTTGCAAATGAGTTGGATGCCAAAGAACTACATAAAAAGATTGATAACATTCTAGCCTCCTTACCCGATAAATGCAGGAGGGTCTTCATTATGAGCAGGCATGGTAACAAAACAAACAAAGACATTTCCAGGGATCTAAGTATCTCCATAAGTACCGTTGAAAAGCACATCGGTAAAGCATTAAAAACACTCAAGTTTTTATTACCAGAATATAGAATTTCACATTGATCTTTAAAAAGAGTGTAGGTTTGGAATATCTATTTTGATGAATAAAATTTGATACAAAGCTTCGACTCTCTATTATTCATAACTAGTACTGGTTTGTTCAGAATTTGGATAAATGAATTCCAGTACATAAACTCACTTCTCATTATCTATTTTCATTTATTGATAAGGAAAAGTTTGCTTTATAATTACAACAATTCTGGTTTGGTATTCTTAAGCCTGAGTAAGTATAAAATAAAAACCCTGCCTTTATTAAGACAGGGTTTAAGTGCCCGAGACTGGATTCGAACCAGCACGCCGTTTCCAGCGCCACCACCTCAAGGTGGTGCGTCTACCAATTTCGCCACCCGGGCTGTTGGAGGTGCAAGTTTAAGGGTAATTTATTGAAATATCTATCCTTTCCTTTCAATTTGGGGATGCAAATCTATTTATTTTACCAAAACGATTCGAAAAGTTGTTCCTTTTCCAAGCTCTGAATTTTTAACTGTCAAGCTCCCTTTATGGTATTGTTCAATTATTCTTTTGCAAAGACTTAATCCCAATCCCCAACCCCTTTTCTTTGTAGTAAAACCTGGTTTAAAAATCTTCTGTAGATTTTGCTTGCTAATACCTTTTCCATTATCTGTAATGTCAATAACCACATTTTCAGTTTGTTCTTTAATATCTAAAGAAATTGCTCCTTTTCCTTCCATGGCATCCAAAGCATTTTTCAAAAGATTCTCAATGACCCAATCAAATAATGGTGCGGATATGTTTACAAAAATTTGATCAGCCTCATGGGAGTTGATAGAAAAGCTCACCCTACCTCCAGCTCTTTTCCTTATGTATTCCACCATATACTCAACCTGCTCGATAATATCTAACCTTTCAAGTTGCGGGGTGCTTCCTATTTTACCAAATCGATCTGAAACCAGCCGTAGCCTGCTCACATCCTTTTCTATCTCCGGCACAAAGCTTTCCTTTCCATGGGTTTCTTTTAATATTTCTACCCATCCTTCTAATGAAGATACCGGAGTACCTAACTGATGGGCCGTTTCTTTTGCCATACCAGCCCAAACCTGGTTTTGAGTTGACCTATAGCTGCTACGAATAGCGCCAACTGTAATGAAAATAAATAAACCCACTATCAAAAGTTGTACTAATGGATAATATCTTACTTCGTCCAGGAGGCGACTGTGGCCATAATAATATTTGTTTATTTTGGTTGAATCAAAAGGATCTATCCAGGTAATTGGTGTTCCCTGCGACTTGAACTTTTGCAGCATATTATTTAAATAATTCCTGTCTTCCCGGACCTTTGCAGAATCAAGGTTAATGTATTCGAAAATGCTGTCTTTCTCATTGGTCCAAACAATAGGAATATCATTATTATCCTGGATGATCTTTAAATGCAGACGTGTGTCCCCGGTATTGTTAGGATTTAATAGAGAAGTACTTGCTTCCACCCACTCTTCCACCTTTTGACGTTCTTCCTTTTCAATTTTTTGAGCCAGGTAAGATGAATAAGAAATAGTTCCACTAACTATCAATATAGCTATAATAGCCAATAAAGTGCGCCAGTTGATCAATTGACGAAACATTCCTTAAAAATAAGTAATGAAAAACGAAGGGGAAACATCAGTCATCATATATTTAAAAGACGCTTAGTGGCGGTAAGTTTAGTTTCGATTCATTATTTACTTGGTTAACTTATTTTTGAACGAATATTTAGTCTATTGTCATTACCTTCTGTAGCTATCGTTATCCTAAACTGGAATGGCAGATCATTTCTTGAAAGATTTTTGCCTTCTGTGCTCTCCACTACTTTCACTGTAAGAGTGTTTGTGGCGGATAATGCTTCTACTGATGATTCCATATTATTTGTGGAAAATAGGTACCCGCAAATAGAAGTTATCCGGCTGGATAGGAATTATGGATTTGCAAAAGGATACAATGAGGCCCTGGCATCAGTAAATACTGACTATTATGTTTTGCTGAATTCAGATGTAGAAGTGACGCCGGGATGGCTGGAGCCTATCATGAATTTATTTGAGTCGGACATTAAAATAGGAGCCTGTCAACCCAAGATCCTATCTTATGATAGTAAGCATATTTTCGAATATGCTGGTGCATCAGGAGGGTGGATAGACAAATTTGGATATCCTTTTGCACGGGGTCGGGTGTTTGATAGTTGTGAGGAGGATCGCGGTCAGTATGATTCAATAGAACAAATATTTTGGGCATCCGGGGCTGCCCTTGTTATTAAAAGCCAGTTATTTCACCAATTAAAAGGGTTTGACGAATATTTTTTCGCTCATATGGAAGAAATAGACCTTTGTTGGAGAGTGCAATTATCTGGATACAAAATCTTTTGTTGTCCCCAGTCCATAGTATACCATGTAGGTGGTGGCACATTGCCTAAAGGAGACAGTAAAAAAACATTTTTGAATTACCGGAATAACCAGATCATGCTTGCTAAAAACCTTCCTCTCAAAGAAAGGTGGTGGAAGATTCCTTTCAGGTTGATCCTGGATCAACTTTCAGCTTGTCAGGCTTTAATGAAAGGAGATTTTGGGTATTTTAAAGCTGTGATAAAGGCACACATGGCATTTGGTTATTGGTGCTTATTTGTAAGAATAATGGAAAGGGTAGGCGTAAGAAAAACCTTAAAAGAATTAAATGGAGTTTATAATGGTTCAGTCGTGTGGGCTTATTTTATTCAAAATAAAAAGCTCTTCAGGGATATAGTTGGTAAAGAAGCTCAAAAAGAACATCAAATCTTTTAACAATTTGGTTTGAACCATTATTTTTGCACCACAAAATTTGAATATGGACTATCGTCAGGAAGAGTACCGGGAAGAACTGGAAAAAGTACAAGACAGGGATTTCACTCATAGTTGGGTGTCTTCTTCTGCCTTTATCTTTTACCTTTCGGTTTTTTGTATTCTTGCTTTCTTCTTCGGAAGCTGTTATAAATTATATAACATTCGTTATGAGAATAGCAAGCCTCAAAATGTAGTTGTTCAGGAAAGCACATTGTATACTCCAAAATATACTGCACCAAAATAGTAGATTTTTTTTGTTGCAATAGTTTCAATACCTATTTTTGCAACCCCGTAAAGTTCTTTACATAGTTGACAAGAAAAAGGCCAATTTTCATTAGATCCTAATATTGATTGTTCTTTAATTGTTGCAAAAGCGGAAGTAGCTCATTTGGTAGAGCACGACCTTGCCAAGGTCGGGGTGGCCGGTTCGAGCCCGGTCTTCCGCTCAAAATTTCTCCCACTCTTTGGGAGATTTTTTTTGGAGCCCTGGTGGTGGAATTGGTAGACACGCAGGACTTAAAATCCTGTGACCCGCAACGGTCGTAACGGTTCAAGTCCGTTCCGGGGCACTAAGCGACGAAAGTCGCTTTTTTTGTATCCGCCTATTTTATTTACTGCACTGATACCAATCCTTGATTCATGAAGATGCTTAAAATAATCTAGTGATTACTTCAAGTAAAACTTTTTACAGTTTAAACAAGCTCAATCTAACAAGATTCAATTGAGCAGCTTTTTTAATTGTCATTTTCCAAAACTTTCCTTAAATGCCTTCCTACTACCACCATTTGAGTTTTGTGGGCTGTTTCAACGAGCATCGATCCATTCTTTCCTCTTATGCATTTGCCATCTTTTCTTTTTACAGCATGGCAAATCATCAATTTTAAGCCTGGATCCGTATTTCTATCACCTATGTATCTATATTTCATCAGGAAGAAAATGAGTATTGGTATTCGATTTTACCAGTTAATTGTTTTTGCTTGTTATAGATAGCTTCCTTGGTTTTAAGCCCCTGGTTATTATATTGAAAACGCCAGATAAGGTAATTATTACTATTTGCGGGAACTGTTATTTTCTGTATAACCTGGTTCGCCGGTGAATATTCAAACATATATTCCGGCAATAACTTGTTCACTTTTTTATTATAGCGAACAATATCCGTTAACCTGTTGCTGGCATCATAGTAATAATATACAGGGTCAGCCTTATTACCTCTCCTGGTTTCCTGTTCTTCTATTACGTTTCCGTTTTCATCTGTCTTAAATGCAATGAAACTGGAATCCCTTTTATTTTTGATCCTTAACATTCCTATTATCTTGCCATTATTATAATTCCAGATATGCTGTTCGGTTTCATAAGATCTACCTGAACTGTCCCTTGAAGAAGTATTTAATGACAGTAATCTTCCGGATGGGTCATAATTGTACTGAGTACTACTTACAAGAATATCACTACTGTCAATTGTATTTGTGACCAGGTTATTAGCATCCAGATAGGATAGTAGTAATGATTGATGGTCTTCACTAGATCGGGTAATGGTTTTTAAAACCTTTTTCGCTTCATCAAATACTTGTTCAACTGAAAAGTCATTAATAATTGAGTTTGTTTCATCATAACTCGTTAGAACAACATGATTGACCTTGTTTTTAAGGTAAGTCTGCATGATGCCGGATGTTTCTTTAGAACCTACTATGTCAATATAGTAATATTGGGATGAGGCAGAATAGAAAATAAATAACGAAAGGAAGGCAAATACTAGTTTCATAGCTAAAAATTGTTTTCCTGAGAAGTAAGGTTTTTGATAATAACAGGATATGGTTTGCTTTCAAAAATAACCAATGAAACCCTGATTCATATAAACAATCGTTCAAGTGTACTTTTTGTAACTATTTTTAAGAAAAATTTTACGTGTCCCACCAAATTCAAAGGAAAGAGACTAATTGCTTAAACTGTGGAAGCCAGGTAAATGGCCGATATTGTTCAATATGCGGGCAAGAGAATATTGAGCCCAAACAAAACTTCTGGAGTCTTTTCACTCATTTTATTTATGATGTATTCCATTTTGATGGAAAATTCTTTGATACCCTTAGGTTTCTGTTATTTAAACCAGGGTTTGTGCCTAAAGAATATACAAAAGGAAAAAGGCAGAGCTATCTTGACCCTATTAGAATGTACTTATTTACTTCGGCTGTTTTCTTTTTGGTTTTTTTTTCAATAACTGACCCAGGGGAGGCCATTGATATCGCAAGCCGACATCAATTAAACAGGATGGAGCGGTATAACTTTGCAGCCAGTGCCAACAATAATCTTCACGACCATCCGGGGGACACCAATTTACAAAAGCAGATCAAACTGGTTTTAGATACTTCTTACAACATTTACCTTTTAAAAGATAGTATAGGTCATCTAACAGATACTACCTTCCCTGTTATATATAATGGTAATAACTACCTTTTCCGGGCAGAAAAAAGCCATTATACTTTTAAATCCAATTCTGACTGGATCGGAAGAATGGCGCAGGAAAAATGGAAGGCGTTCAAAGAAAAGTATGGCGATGATCAAAATGCTATCATAAAAGAATTGATCCGTTCATTTCTCCATAAGCTCCCATATATATTATTTGTATCTCTTCCCTTTTTTGCCCTGCTATTAAAACTGCTTTATATAAGAAGAAAAGACTTTTATTACAGTGACCATGCGGTTTTTACATTATACCATTACATATTCAGTTTTTTGGTATTGCTTGTTTTTTTTATACTAAACAAAATACAGGCATTTTCGGGTTGGGAGTTTCTGAGCTTTTTCGATGTGGTTTTATTTTTATTAGGTGGGCTTTATTTATTGATTGCAATGCGAAGGTTTTACAATCAATCCTGGAAAAAAACTATAACCAAATTTTTCATATTGAATTTCCTGGGGTTGGTGATATTTGGCTTGCTAATGTTGGTGTTTATTATATTTTCTTTTATTCAATTATAAGCTATGCAAATTTCCAATACAAAATTTTATGACCTGGTGAAAATTATGGATGAACTTAGGGAAAAGTGTCCCTGGGACCAGAAGCAAACCATTCATAGCTTAAGGCAGATGACTTTGGAAGAAACTTATGAACTTACGGAAGCTATTAGCTCGAATGAATGGGGATCTATAAAAGAAGAATTAGGAGACCTTTTATTACATATAGTTTTCTATTCTAAAATTGGGGAGGAGCAAAGAAAATTTTCTATCGATGATGTGATAGATGGCATCTCACGTAAGTTAATTGACCGTCATCCACACATTTATGGGGATGTCAAAGTCAAGGATGAAAATGATGTAAAGCGTAACTGGGAAAAGCTCAAGTTAAAGGAAGGAAAGAAGTCAGTTCTTTCAGGAGTTCCAAAGTCCCTCCCTGCTTTAATAAAAGCCATGCGGTTGCAGGAAAAAGCTCGACAGGTAGGATTTGAATGGGAAAATAAAGACCAGGTATGGGAAAAAGTTGAGGAGGAAACACATGAATTGCATGAAGCTATTCAACATGGTGATCAATCCAAAATAGAAGAGGAGTTTGGCGATCTGATGTTTTCACTGGTAAACTTTTCAAGGTTTCTTCAGATCGATGCGGAAAATGCTTTGGAGCTCACCAATAAAAAGTTTATTGACCGGTTTACAAGGATGGAAGAAAAGGCATTGTCTACTGGTAAGGATTTGCACAAAATGACGCTTGGAGAAATGGATGCTATCTGGAATGATATTAAACAACAAAAAGATTGAAGATTTCTCAACTTAATATTTTATTGCCTAAGCGGACGTTGTTATTGCTGGCTTTAGGTCTATTTCTATTATCTTTTTTTACTGCCTATTATTTTAAGATCCAGCCTTCAATCAATTACCAGCAAAAGAAACTTGAACGTTATATACAACAACAAGAAAAAGAGGCTAGAAGCTTATTAGCGGATACGATCTTAATGCGAAAGTTGGTGTTGCAAAAAGAATCGTTGGAACAATTTAAATTCATTGAAGCCAAACGGTTTGGATTTTTCTTATTTGCTGAAACTATCTCAGATAATCAAAACCTGTTATTTTGGAATAGTCAGAAGGTACTACCACCTGAAACCGATTTTAATTTAAGAGACGGTACTTATTTCCAGCATCTTACCAATGGGTATTATGTAGTCAGGAAAACAACCCTTCAGCTAGAGGGAATGACCAATAATGTGGTTGCCTATGTGTTAATACCGGTCTTAAACCAATATTACCTGGAGACCGATTATTTGATGAAAAGATTTGTACACGATGATGAGGCTATTAAAAAAATATCTCTTTCGGAAACCCCAACTTCCTATCCAATTGTTTCTATAGATAAGCAAGTTTTATTTCATATTAAAAGGGTAGCACATACTAATGTGGCTGTCACAGATATTATTACTATTGTATTAAGAATCTGTGCTGTTTTATTTCTATTACTTTATTTGCACCTAGTTGCCGAAACCATAGTTAAACGAAGCAGGGCCTTTAAAGGAATTCTTTTTCTTTTGATAATATTGATCATATTTCGTTCACTGCTTTATGTTTTCCCGGGATTACTTTCTTTAAGACAATTTGAATTATTTAACCCGTTGATTTATGCAAGTAACTGGATCAACAGATCGCTTGGAGACCTTTTGGTCAATGCCATCATTCTTTGCTGGATAGTATTGTTTGCCTGGTTCAATATTGGCCCGGGAGATAATTTCCCCTCTTTTATAAAGGGCAAAGGAGTATATGTTGCAGGGACTATTGCCGTATTCGTATTGATTTTTTCTACTTTTCAATTGGCCAATGTGGTGCAGGGGCTTGTGGCCAACTCAAAAATCTCTTTCAATGTCACGGACTTTTTTAGCCTGGATATCTATACTGTTGTAGGTTTAATTGTACTTGCTCTTCTCTGTTTATCATATTATTACTTGAGCAGGTTGCTTTTCCGAATTATCTACCCTGCATTTAAAGACCACCAGGTGTATATCTACTTTTTTATTGCCCTGGTTGGCTTATTATTTCTAACCTTCCGGTCTGGTAATGAGATAGTATTGTTTCATTTGCCAGTATTATTATGGTTAATTATTTATACCTGGTTAGTAAGCCAGGAAAAGTTTCTTATTAACAGGTTTAGTGCCACGGTTGCGGGTGCGCTATTTTGGATTTTTGTTTTTTCTGTGTCCCTGGCGGTGATCATACTGGAGGGTAATAAAGTGAATGAACTCAGGATCAGAAAGGGTATTGCAGAAAAATATGACCAGTTGACAGATAAGTCAAGCCAAAGGTTAATGAACATGGCTATCATTTATCTTGACAATAGGTTTTTAAAAAACAACTTCGAGCGGTTCAAAAATGAAGAAGACAATCAATATTTAAGGGATAGTATCATAAGCTCCAATTTTTCTGGTTATAGCAATCGCTATGATACCAAAATATATGTGTTTGATTCTTCCTATACACCTATAAATAATAACGACCCAACTACTTATGCAGATCTCAATACCATTTTCACCCTGCAAAGTAAACCTACTGATATTCCCGATGTCTATTACCACGAAACTTCTTTTGATCATTTTACCTATTTGGCCAAACGGCAAATAAAGGACAGTTCAAAAATTAAAGGTTATTTTTTCATGGCATCAACACCAAGACAATTTGGTACTTCTGATGCACTCTATCCAATCCTATTTAAATCGGTTAACCGCAACGATCCTGAAAATTCTCCTATTTACTCAAATGCCATTTATGTAAACAATTTATTGTTTAGCTCTTCTAGTAAGTATCCCTTTCAAACTTCTCTGACAAGTTCCCAGGTGCCGGATAAAGAATTCTCCCAAAGGGATAATAATGGTTATGATGAATTATGGTATAAAGCCAATAATAGCAAGATCATCGTTATAGCTAAGAAAAAGGATTCCTTGCTGGAAAGTATCACTTTATTTTCCTACCTGTTTTGTGCTTTTCTATTTATGGTAGGTTTCTTGCAATTCATTTCATTTCTATTAAGATTAGCAAATGATTCTAAAAGCTTCAGTAATATTTTCCAGGTTAATATTCGTACCCAGATCCATGGTACAGTAATATTTATTAGCGTTTTATCTTTCCTGATTATCGGGGCTGCCACTATTTCCTTTTTTATCACCCGCTATAATAGGAATAATGAAGATAAACTGAGCCGAACCGCAGGTATCATGGTAAAGGAAATGCAAAAACCAATAAAAGGTGATCATTCGAATGATTCATTAAAAGTGAATGATTCTGCCGCCCGGGCTGGCTTACAAAGACTGGTTAATGAAGTGGCTGATATTCATAATGTGGATGTAAATATTTATGACCTTGAAGGCAATTTGGAAGTTACTTCTGATGAAGAAGTTTATAAGAAAGGCATATTGAGCAATAAGATGCATCCTCTTGCTTATTTCCATTTAAACCGTTTGCGGGAAGTGCTAAGGGTGCAGGAAGAAAAGGTCAGCTCTTTGAATTACTTAAGCATTTATACAGCAGTTAGAAATGAAAGCGGCTATGTAACCAAATATTTAAATATCCCTTACTTTTCTTCTCAATTAGATCTGAACCAGGAAATATCGAATTTCCTTGTTACAATTATTAATTTGAATGCTTTCATATTCCTGATTGCCGGCGTTATAGCTTTATTCATTACAAATAAGATTACACAGTCCTTTTCACTTATTGGAGATAAAATGAGGGATATAACCCTTGGAAAGATTAATGAGGAAATTGTTTGGAAGCGGAATGATGAAATAGGAGAACTGGTTAAGCAGTATAACGTTATGGTCCATGAGTTAGGGAAAAGTGCTGACGCACTTGCTAAAAGTGAAAGGGAAGGTGCGTGGAGAGAAATGGCCCGCCAGGTGGCTCATGAAATTAAGAATCCGCTGACACCTATGAAACTTAGTATTCAATATCTGCAAAAGGCCATTAATACCAATAATACCAATGTGAAAGAGCTGACAACAAATGTGGCCAATACCCTTATTGAACAAATAGATCACCTTTCTAAAATAGCTGCTGATTTTTCCCAATTTGCCAATATTGGCAATAAAAAGATCGAGTTGGTGGATCTGCACCATATTCTTGGTTCACTGGTAGATTTATACCAGGCCAATCCAAAGATTGATATCAACTGGAATCGTGTGGAGGGAAGTATCATATTGAAAGCCGACAGAACCCACATGAATCGATTGTTTACCAACCTAATGGCTAATGCGGTTGATGCCTGTGCTGAAAAGAATAATTGTTATATACAGATTAACGAGGAGCGGCGTGGTCACAGTATTATAATTACCATTACAGATAATGGCGAGGGCATTGCCCCGGAAACCCAACCTAAAATATTTACTCCCAATTTTACTACCAAGACTTCCGGTACAGGCCTGGGACTGGCCATGTGTAAAAGTATTGTAGAGCAAGCTAAAGGAAACATCTGGTTTGAAACAAAAGAAGAAGAGGGTACTTCATTTTTTGTCCAACTACCCATTATCAGCTAATACCTTTTAATTTCTTTGTTTTAGCCAGGAAGGCTTCAAAATCTTTCAATGAAAAGCTGCTAAGATTTTTTGTAGAGGTCAATCCGCCTTTTTGTGCTACCAACACCCCGTATTTTATATTGTGAAATTCTTCAGTTGTGTGTGCGTCCGGGTTAATAGAAAGCATAAGGTCTTTTTTTATAGCATACTCTATCCATCGCCAATCCATATCCAATCTGTTCGGATTGGCATTGATCTCAATAACTACGTGATGTTCAGCACAAGCATCTATGATCATTTTATGGTCTACAGGATAGCCTTTTCTTCTTAATAATAATCTACCGGTCATATGTCCCATGATGGTAGTAAAAGGGTTTGTAATAGCACCTAAAAGGCGTTTCATTGCCTTTTCTTCATCCATATCCAGGTTGCTGTGAATAGAAGTGATCACAAGGTCAAAACTGGACAATACTTCATTGGAATAATCAAGTGATCCATCGTTGAGGATATCACATTCAATGCTTTTAAAGATCTTAAATGGGGCCAGTTTTTTATTTAATTCTTCTATTTGCTTATGCTGTTCTTTAATTCTCTGTTCAGATAATCCATTGGCATAAAAAGCAGTCTTGGAATGATCTGAGATCACCAGGTACTCGAACCCCAATTCTATTAGTTCCTTTGCCATTTCTTCAATGGTATAGGCTCCGTCGCTCCAGTTGCTATGGGAATGTATCAAACCCTTAATGTCACTGGTTTGAACCAGGTTGTTAAACTTCAAATGTTTAGCTTGTTCAATAATAGCTGGTTTTTCTCTTAAACAAGGAGGTATATAATGCAGTCCTGCATCTGTAAAAATCTTTTCTTCAGAATCTGCTGCATTCACTTCTTTCCAGGTATTTATAAAATCAGTACTGGCACTGGTTTCAAATAATTTTTTATAAAATGACTCATCCTCAACAATAAAAAACCGAATTAGCAGGGTGTTATCCGCATTTAAGATCAGCATATTATCCCTGTCGCTAACCAGTTCAACATGTTCATTGATAAGATAATTTTTGAGATCATTTGCTGGAATGGTGGTCACCCAATCAAGCGATTCAATGATCTCCAATTGACGGCGAAAGTCCCCGGTTATCTGCAATCGATGACTTGGAAACTTATCTATTATTTTAGCAGTAAGGGCTTCTGCAAAGGCTTCAACTTTTGCATATAGGTACTTTCCCGAGCTTTGCTCCTGGAATTCTATGGAGCGTAAAATATTCAGCTGGGTTTTTTGTCCAAATCCTTTTTTATCAGAAATGCGATCTTCTTCACAAGCCTTCTTCAATTCCTGAATGGTATCAATATGCATCTCTTTCCATAGGGTATGAATTTTCTTAGGCCCCAATCCTTTAATGTTCATCATTTCCAATACACCCGACGGGGTTTTAGAAATGTATTCCTTTAGCTGTTTCAGTTCTCCTACTTCAAGTATCTCAACTATTTTATTGCCTACACTTTCACCAATCCCCCTGATGCTAAATATTTTCTCTTTTGACAGGGAGGCTACCTGGTCCGGAAGTTTTTCAAGGGTAAAGGCTGCAGAGGAATAGCTTTTGGATTTGAAAGAATTTTCACCATGTATATCCATCAATTTAGATAGGAGGGAAAGTTGATCCGCAATTACATAATTGTCCATAATGAATAATGATTTCTTGATTCCTGGGTAAATTTCCAGATACTTAAAACAATTAAAGTCTGAAATTATCCAAAGACAAAGCTATACACTTGAAGTTGTTTCTAATAATGCCTATTGGCAGTTGTACCTTTTATATCCAGCAGGTAAAAAAAAAGTCCCGGAGAACCGGGACCTTCTATAACTCTGAAAGTTATTCTTATTTCTTCTTAGCTGCTGCTTTTTTAGGAGCTGCTTTTTTAGCTGCTGCTTTTTTAGGAGCCGCTTTTTTAGCTGCAGTTGCTTTTTTAGGAGCTGCTTTCTTAGCTGCAGTTGCTTTTTTAGGAGCTGCTTTTTTAGCTGCGCCTTTTTTTGCTGTTGCCATGTTTTTGAATTTTAATGGTTAGTAATAAAAAAATTACGATAGTAAAATTATAAAGGAATTTTTAACTATCAAAGTTTTTTCCTAACCAATTAATTCAAACATTATGCCGATGCTTCGGCTTCTGCAACAGAAACAAACGTTCTGTCTTGTCTTCCCTTACGGAATTCTACAACTCCATCTGTTAATGCAAACAGTGTATAGTCTTTACCAACACCTACATTTTTACCTGGATGGTAAACAGTTCCGCGTTGACGAACGATGATGTTTCCAGCAATAGCAGGTTGGCCACCATATATTTTTACACCCAAACGTTTGCTGTTTGAGTCACGACCATTTTTTACACTGCCTTCACCTTTTTTATGTGCCATGGTACTTTACTTTTTAGTACTTGAAGATTTATTACTTGCTTACATGAAAGGCTATGCCAGACATTAAGCGATTTCGTTGATTTTAATTTTCGTATAGTGGGTACGGTGACCAAGTTTCTTACGAAAACCTTTTCTGCGTTTTTGCTTATAAGCAATTACTTTATCACCTTTTACCTGGTCAAGAATTTCAGCCTTGATCTTTACTCCGGCATTACTGAACTTCAGGTTGCCGTTGTCATCTGCAAGGACAACATCAGAAAATTCTACTTTATCGCCGGTTTTACCACCAACGCTAGGTACATACAAAGTCTGGTCTTTTTCAACCTTGAATTGCTTACCGGCTATTTTAATTACTGCGAACATAACGGTTCAAAAATTAGGTGGGCAAAGGTAAGGGTAAAAATCCTTGTAGCCAACATTATTGCTTTTCCAAAGCTAAAAAATCTGGTCTGTGCCGTTCAATTTAGGATGCCCTTAACCCATTTCTGTATATTCGTGCCGCTTTAAGCTTGCCATGAAGATCAAATCCTTTCTAGCGAAGCCTTTTGCTTCGTATATATATAGCAAAATAAACAGGGGCATGAATACGGCCCTGGCAGATCAGGATAATATTCTTAAAGAACTCTTAAAGGTGGGCAAAACCACTGAGTTTGGTAAAGAACATGGCCTGGAACAGGTGAATTCATATGAAGAATTCAAAAATGCTGTACCCATCCGGGATTATGAAGAATTTAAGCCATATATAGAAAAGATCATAAGCGGCAGGCATAACGTGCTTTGGAAAGGGAAACCCAACTATTTTGCCAAAACCTCAGGTACCACCAGTGGGGTCAAATATATTCCTATAAGCAAAGAATCCATTCCTAATCATATCAATACTGCCAGGAATGCCCTTTTGTGCTATATGGCAGAAACAGGTAATTCTGCCTTTTCAGATGGAAAGCTCATCTTTCTTTCCGGCTCTCCTGAATTGGAACGATTGGGCGATATACCTACAGGCAGGTTAAGTGGAATCGTTAATCATCATATTCCCAAATACCTCAGGTCAAACCAGATGCCCTCCTATGAAACCAATTGTATTGAAGATTGGGAAACTAAGTTGGATAAGATCGTAGATGAGACTATTGCTCAAAATATGACCCTTATAAGCGGTATACCACCCTGGGTGCAAATGTATTTTGACAGGCTGCAGGAGCGCTCCGGTAAAAAAATTAAAGATCTCTTCCCTCAGTTTTCGGTACTTGTTCATGGAGGCGTCAATTTCGAACCCTATAGGTCAAGATTGTTTGACAGCATAGGAAAAAAAGTAGATACTATAGAGACCTTCCCTGCCTCTGAAGGATTTTTTGCTTTTCAAAATACCCAAAAAGAAGAGGGTCTTTTATTGAACACCGATAGTGGGATCTTTTTTGAGTTTATACCTGCAACAGAAATCTTTAATCAAAACCCTTCAAGGTTATCCCTGAAAGACGTTAAGGTAGGTGAAAATTATGCCCTTATTATTAATAACAATGCAGGATTATGGGGTTATAATATTGGAGATACCATCAAATTCACAAGTTTAGATCCTTATAAGATCGTAGTTACAGGTCGTATCAAACATTTCATTTCTGCCTTTGGTGAACACGTTATTGCCGAAGAAGTGGAACAAAGTTTGTTAAAAGCGGCCCAGGAAGAAAGTGTTCATATTACAGAGTTTACGGTAGCACCGGCTATTGGCCAGGCTGAAGGAAAAAGTTACCACGAGTGGTTCATCGAATTTGAAAATGAGCCTAACGACCTGGCAGGCTTTTCCAGGAGAGTTGACAATAACCTGAGAGAAAAAAACATTTACTATAATGATTTAATTGCGGGTAATATTTTGCAGCCTCTTAAGATACGTATCATAAAAAAGAACGGATTTATAGATTATATGAAATCAATAGGGAAGTTGGGAGGACAGAATAAAGTGCCCCGTTTAAGCAATGACCGCACGTTGGCAGATAAACTAAATAACTGGACTATTCAACCAGCAGGTTCACATCAATCCTGATCATCATACCATAAGATCCAGGCAATTAAATATTATTTAAACGATCGAATTAGCCCCATGAGTCAAACGCCACATATTAAACGTATTGCCATTTTCGGTTCCACCGGTTCCATTGGTACACAGGCCCTTGAAGTAATTGCTCAACATCCTGATCTCTTTTCAGTGGAGATACTTACCTGCAATGGCAATGATGAATTGGTAATAGAGCAGGCTTTGAAGTTTCACCCCAATATTGTGGTGGTAGCCGAAGACCAGAAGTACATAAAAGTTAAGGAAGCGCTAGCTAATACAGATGTAAAGGTTTTTGTGGGCGAAAAGGCACTGGAGGAAGTAGCCTCTATGGATTGTTATGATCTGATGCTGGCTGCTATTGTTGGTTATGCGGGTCTTAAGCCAACCTTGAATGCTATCAATGCGGGCAAGGCCATTGCCCTGGCCAATAAAGAAACTTTGGTGGTGGCTGGAGATATTATTATGCGCACGGCAGTTGAAAAAAGGGTGCCCGTTATTCCAGTTGATTCTGAACATTCCGCCATCTTTCAATGCCTGATAGGTGAGATGCGCAACCCTGTAGAAAAAGTCATTCTCACTGCTTCCGGTGGACCTTTCCTTGGCCGAAAGCCCAATTACCTTGTCAATGTAAAAAGGGAGCACGCATTACAGCATCCCAATTGGACAATGGGGGCTAAGATCAGCATAGATTCTGCCACCCTGATGAACAAAGGCCTTGAAATGATTGAAGCCAAATGGCTATTTAACTTAAGACCCGAGCAGATTGAAGTATTGATACATCCCCAGAGCATCATCCATTCCATGGTGCAATTTGAAGATGGAAGTATCAAGGCCCAGATGGGACTTCCCGATATGAAACTGCCTATTCAATATGCCCTTGGATTCCCCAAGAGAATAAAAAACAATTATCCCAGGACAGATTTCAAAAAGCTAAAGGAGCTTTCCTTTGAAGAGCCTGACCTTAAAACATTTAAAAATCTTACCCTGGCCATGGAAGCTTTAAATAAAGGTGGAAACCTGGCTTGTATTATGAACGCAGCTAACGAAATAGCTGTATATGCCTTTCTTCGCAACAGGATAGGTTTTCTTGATATGACGGATGTCATTGAGCGTACCATGAATAAAATTACTTTCATTGAAACTCCTACACTGGAGGAATATTTTGAAAGTGATGGCGAGGCCAGGAGTTATGCAGCCGACCTGATTAAGCTATGATCATCTCTATAAAAGGGCGTTAAACCATATGGATGGTAGAGGGCTAACCTATATTATTACATTCCTATTATTATATTGCACCGCTTTAATGTAAAGAATTAAAGTTATCGGGAAGGATGTCAGCATGGTTAATATGATAGCCTTTCATTTAAATTATAAACACCTGCCTGGTAATTCATTGGTGGGGATTGAAACAGATATATGTATTTATTAGCTACAGACTGGTCAGCTTTTTTTGCCAATGTTGGGCAATTTATCCTTGCATTTTCTATACTGGTTGTTCTACATGAAATGGGACATTTCCTCCCTGCAAAATGGTTTGGTTGCCGCGTTGATAAGTTCTATTTGTTTTTTAATCCCTGGTTTTCACTATGGAAAAAGAAGGTTGGTGAAACAGAATATGGATTGGGTTGGATCCCTCTTGGTGGATATGTGAAAATTGCGGGAATGATAGACGAGAGCATGGACAAGGAGCAAATGCAATTACCTGCACAGCCATGGGAATTCAGGAGCAAGCCAGCCTGGCAACGCCTGATCATCATGCTGGGAGGTGTCATCGTCAACTTTGTATTGGCGTTGGTATTATTTGCCATGATTCTTTTTGTATGGGGCGAAGAAAAGTTGCCGGTCCAAAATCTGAAATATGGTCTAAGTGTTGATTCCTTGGCCACATCGGCAGGATTACAAGGTGGGGATGTCATCACCGGGGTCAATAATAAGCCTTTGGTTTATATGAATGATCTGCCCAAGGAATTAATGCTGGCAGAAAAGGTGGTTTTAAAGGTGAATCGCCAGGGTAGAGATACCACTGTAGTAATGCCTGAAGGTTTTGTTCGCAAACTGACCAAGAACCAGTTGAGGGGTTTTGTGTCCCCAAGATTTCCAGTGATCGTAGATAGTATCTCGCCTAAAATTGAATATAAATCTGGTGAATTGAAGAGAGGCGATGTATTGGTGGGATTGAATAATAATACTTTCTCCTATTACCAGGAATTTGATTCCATTAAAAGGCAACATAAAAATGAAGTAGTTACCCTGAAAGCTTTGCGGAATAATGATACGGCACTTGTGGCCGTTAAGCTTACAGAGGATGGAAGTGTTGGTTTCTTTCCCAAGGATCCTTCAAGGTTATTAGGTGTCGAAAAAAAGGGTTACACATTATTTGCCGCTATTCCGGCAGGTATTAGTTATGGAGTTGAAAGATTAAGTGACTATATCACTGGTATCAGGTTATTATTTACCTCCAAAGAGCATAAAGTTTCTGACAACCTGGGTAGCGTTATCTCTATTGGAAAAACTTTTGGTGGCACGTGGGATTGGTACCGCTTCTGGACCATGACTGCCCTTTTTTCTATTATCCTGGCATTTATGAATATTTTGCCCATACCGGCTCTTGACGGCGGGCATGCCTTATTTACCATCTATGAAATGATCACGGGGCGTAAACCTAGTGATAAGTTCATGGAGTATGCGCAGATGGTAGGTATGGTATTATTGTTGGGCTTGATGCTTTATGCTTTCGGATTGGACATCTGGCGGTTATTTAAGTAAACCAATAATTATTAGCAATTCTCATAGAACTCTCCTGCGTTCTTTTCAGTAAATTTGTAAGCTGTTCAAACGAATAGTTCTTAATAGAGGTGTAAAAAGTACAGATGGAATGAAGAAGTAAAGTGTCAACATTTACGACAATTACAAACTACAAACCATAAACTATAAATTCAACCCGGGGGTGTTTGGTTTTGACATGATAGGTCTTTGAAAGTATAAGCATGCAGAGCGTTGGATAATTAGCTCTTTAATCTGAATATTCAAAACAATAAATGGCAATACTCAGTATGCCATGGCTGCCTAATCAGTGATTAAGTAGTCATTAGGGCCGCCGCGCAGGTTGGCTTGTAACCAGGCGCCGCCGCCGACATCAAACAAATACAGGCTGCTGCAGCAGAAGGCTGTGACTGTTTGCTTAAGACCATCCAGCTAAGAAAAGAATTGGTTTGTTCTGTTCCGGTTCTTTTCCGACAATTAATTCAGAAATAAGCATGTAGAAGACTTTTGAATATCATGTTTGGACACCGGTTCGATTCCGGTCACCTCCACTTTAGCCCTCCGTGTTTTAACATTGGAGGGTTTTTATTTCAAGCCATCAAACACAAAACCAGCCTGGTAAATCATCTTTTATAATACCAGGTATTGGTTTCCTATAGCGGTTACTATGAAGAATAAAGCCTCCGGCCAATCTATTTTACATTCCAGGTCTCATTTTGATATCCTTGATGGATTAAGAGGCATCGCTGCCCTGGCAGTTGTTATTTTCCATTTTATGGAATGGGTATACACCGATCCCAGGCAAAACTTTATTGGCCATGGCTTTTTAGCGGTTGATTTCTTCTTTTGCTTATCGGGGTTTGTCATAGGTTATGCGTACGACCACCGCATCCAGTCTATAGGTGTGCTGGAGTTTTTCAAATTGAGGCTGATAAGATTGCATCCTTTGGTAGTTTTCGGTTCTGTATTGGGATTACTAGGCTTTTTCCTGGATCCTTTTGCAATCCCTATGGCTTACACGGCAGGGCGAATCGCATTGCTTTTCATTGCTTCGGTTTTCCTGATCCCATTCCCAGTGATGGAAGATCGTGCTTTTAACCTCTTTGGCTTCAATGCGCCTTCATGGTCTCTGTTCTGGGAATATGTAGCCAATATTTTTTACGCTTTTGTTCTTTATAGAGTTGGCCGCAGGTCCCTTACTGCATTGACCATCCTGGCAGCTATCGGCATTGGCGTAGTTAGTTACCAGTCTGGTAATCTGTTGGGTGGCTGGTCCAGGGATAACTTCCTGGATGGTGGTGCAAGGGTGGCGTACTCTTTTTTAGCAGGACTTCTGTTATACCGTTCCAATTGGGTCATTAAAAACAAGATTGGTTTTCCGGGCCTCGCCATTTTATTATCTCTGGCTTTTTTTATGCCCGGGTCGAGCTGGAATTGGCTCACTGAGGCATTGGTAGTGATCTTTTATTTCCCTTTGTTGGTAGCGCTTGGGGCAGGCTCCAGTTTGTCACCACAATGGAAAAACCTTTGCAGATTCTCCGGCAATATCTCTTATCCGCTTTACATGACCCATTATGCATTCATCTGGATCTTTGGAAATTATTATACGAATAATAAACCATCAATAAACAAATTGCCCTACATCATCATACCCGGGGTTATCTTCCTGGTTGGCTTTGCTTATGTGGTAATGAAGTACTATGATATTCCCACCAGGAGATACCTCTCTGGTAAATGGCGACAACATCCCAAGTAGTAATTCTTATCACTTAGAAATGTAGCTGGCTTGAATTCTTCCTTAACCACATTTCGGTTTGACCTGGCCATAATCTCAAAAATGGTTGTTATGTCAACTTTTATAAGAGCAGGATCAATAATTGACAACCTACTTTGGTACAATAAGCCATCCTGGTTGCTTACAACAGGCTTCTAGCTAAAGACTGATCTTCACCGGCTCTGCGCCATGTCTGTCCCGAGTCTGTACCATGTCTGTGCCGGGTCTTTAAAGAGCCGGTACAGGGGTGGGGCAAACCTGTTACACCAGCATGGTATGAATGTTTGATTTGTACTGGTAGGGATGAAGATTAGGATTCCGGCTAAGGAGATTGATTGCATTTATGGTAAGTCATTGATAATGTTGTTTTAACAATGCTTTACAAGATCCAGAGGGGTACTGCAGAACCCAGTATGCCTTTAATTTACCTGCTCATTGCTTACCATGATTTTAATCATGTTTCTGCTAACTTGCATCATCCTGTGAAGCTGTTTTGTAGCCCAATTTTGCACCCGATCTCAATTCATTGCTATGACCAAAAATGTATTTATCGCTTCAGCGGAACCTTATAGTGGAAAATCAATAGTGGCCCTGGGACTTGTGAACCTTTTGTTGGGTAAAGCCCGTAAAGTGGCTTATTTCAAACCGATCATCAATCCTGAAATAAAAGATAAAAAGGATGTACATATTGATACCGTCCTTGAGCATTTTAAACTGCCGGTACAATATGAAGAAGCGTATGCCTATACCAGGCATCAGGCACTGAAACTCCTGGAAAAGGAAAGCCAGAGCGAGATGATAGACACCATCATCCATAAAGTGAAAAAGCTGGAGGAGACCAATGATTTTACTATTATAGACGGCAGTGATTTTGTGGGAGAGGGTACTGCATTTGAATTTGAGGCCAATATCAATATTGCAAGGAACCTGGGGTCTCCCGCCATTATTGTGGTGTCAGGTGAAGGCAAGACCACATCGGAGGTGATCAATTCTGTATTGACCGTCCTGCGCAATTTTGAAATGAAAGAAGTGCAGGTGATCGGTGTCATAGTGAACAAGGTGAAGCAGGACCAGCTTAAGGATGTTAAGGACCTGTTGCCACAGCAGTTGAATAAGGAACTTATTCTATCTGTGATCCCGGAAGATAAAAACCTGTCAGCGCCTACCATGAAGGAGATTTATGAACAGCTGGGTGCAAAGGTGGTATGCGGGGAAGATCAGCTTTCCAACCAGGTAGATAATTTTATTACAGGTGCCATGCAGGTGCCCCAATTTCTCAATCATATCAAGGAAAATGTGGTGATAGTGACACCGGCTGACCGGGGAGATATTGTCATCAGCGCCATACAGGCCAACCTCTCGTTGAATTATCCTAAAGTGGCTGGAATTGTACTCACTGTAGGCGGCAAACTGGATAAGCCTGTTCAGCGCCTGGTGGATGGGTTGTCGTCGGTGATACCTATCGTTTCTGTGAAAAGCGGAACTTTTGAAACTACGGCCAGGTTGGGGACCATTCACTCCAGGATAACTTCTGATAATACCAAGAAGATCCTGCTGGCTATAGACACTTTTGATAAGTACGTAGATGTAAAAGCGCTGGAAGAAAAACTGGTAACCTATCATTCAGAAGTGCTGACACCGCATATGTTTCAATACCAGATCACCAAAAAGGCTAAGGCATTCCGAAAGCATATCGTATTGCCTGAAGGTGATGATGACAGGATTTTAAAGGCTGCAGCGCGGTTATTGAACCAGCAAATTGTTAATCTTACCATATTGGGTGATGCGCACCAGATAGTGGCTTCCATCAAGCGCCTGGGTCTAAATTTTGACAATACAAGATTGAATATCGTGAACCCTGTGGAGTCACCTTATTATAATGATTACGTGCAGACCTTGTATGAATTACGTAAAAGCAAGAACGTATCGCTGGAAACTGCCCGGGACCTGATGACAGACGTTTCCTATTTTGGAACCATGATGGTGTACAAAGGTCATGCAGATGGGATGGTGTCTGGCGCTAACCATACCACTCAACATACCATCAGGCCTGCCTTGCAGTTTGTGAAGACCAAGCCTGATATTTCTATCGTTTCTTCCATATTCTTTATGTGCCTGCCCGATAGGGTGGCTGTGTTTGGAGATTGTGCCGTGAACCCTGATCCTACTGCTGAACAACTGGCGGAGATTGCCATTTCTTCTGCGGAAAGCAGCAGTCGATTTGGTATTGAACCACGTATAGCCATGTTGTCTTATTCTTCAGGTACTTCCGGCGAAGGGGCCTACGTAGAAAAGGTGAGACAGGCCACCAGGATCGTTAAGGAAAGAAGACCTGATCTGAAGGTGGAAGGTCCCATTCAATACGATGCCGCTGTAGACCCTGTGGTGGGCAAGCAAAAGCTTCCTGATTCGGAAGTGGCTGGTAGGGCCAATGTATTCATCTTTCCTGACCTCAACACCGGTAACAATACCTATAAAGCGGTTCAGAGAGAAACAGGTGCCTTGGCTATCGGGCCAATGCTCCAGGGTTTGAATAAACCGGTGAATGACCTGAGTCGAGGATGTACGGTAGATGATATTTTTAATACGGTTATCATTACCGCTATTCAAAGCCAGGAAGGATCGGCTGCAGAAAATGCTGAACAGAAAAACAATAAGGTCACTGGAGCTGCATCACCAGCACAAACCATCATCGCATAAAATTTATAAGAACCATTCATTAAAAGCTGAAGTAATATCCATGAACATATTTATCATTAATTCAGGTAGCAGTTCCATTAAATACCAGTTATTTAAAATGCCCAATACAAAACCCATTTGCACAGGGCTGGTGGAGCGAATTGGTTTAGAGAATTCAATGATCACACATAAATTGTTGAATGGGGCTGAAGAAAAGATCATACGCCGGACCATGGACCTTCAGGATCATGAAGCCGGACTGCACCAGGTAGCGGAACTGTTAACGGATAGCGAGATTGGGGTAATACAGGATCCGAAAGAAATAGAAGCAGTGGGGCATAGGGTGGTGCATGGAGGAGAAGCTTTTGCATCTACCACACTGATCACCAAAGAAGTGAAGGCAGAGATCAAGAAATTGTTTTCATTGGCTCCCTTGCATAATCCTGCCAATTACCTGGGAATAGAAGTGGCCGAAAAGATATTTGTCAATGCGCAGCAAATTGCTGTTTTTGATACCGCTTTCCACCAGACCATGCCCGAGGTAGCCTATCGCTATGCCATGCCACAATCTTTCTATACCGAAAGGGGCATCAGGGCTTATGGTTTTCATGGCACCAGTCATAAATATGTAACAGCCAAAACGCTGGAATACCTGAAAAACCCAAAAGCAAAGATCATTACCATCCACCTGGGTAATGGATGCAGCATGACAGCTGTGAATGAAGGCATATCTGTAGATACCAGCATGGGATTCGGACCACTAAATGGTTTGATTATGGGAACAAGGTCGGGTGATATCGACCCTTCCATTATATTTTACCTGGTAAACCAATTGGGCTACAGCCTGGACCAGGTAAATAATTTGCTGAACAAACAAAGTGGAATGCTGGGTTTGACAGGCTTTAGCGATATGAGAGATATCACTAAGGCAATGGCTGCAGGTAATGAGCAGGCTGAATTGGCTTATGATATGTATGCTTATCGCATCAAAAAATATATTGGCTCTTATGCTGCTGTTCTGAATGGACTAGACGCTATTGTATTCACAGCCGGTGTAGGAGAGAATGATGCGCTCATCAGGCAAATGATCTGCAGGGACATGGAATTTTTTGGGTTCAGGCTGGACGAAGAAAAAAATAAGGCACGGTCTGCCAATCTTAAAGAAATAAGCACTGATGATTCACGGGTTAAAATACTGGTAGTGCCTACCAACGAAGAACTGGAAATCGTGGAGCAATGCTTTGAATTGATCAATGAAAGATCAGCACTGTTTTCCTGATCACTGAGCTGATCTCAAAGGTCCCCTGTTTGTAAGTTCATTACCTGGTTTCGGTAAGTAGCGTATAGATAGGGATTTTTATTTGGTTACCCATGCCGGATTTGTTTTGACCTTTGGCTAAATTTCATCGTTCTGCAGTATCTTCCAGACTCATTTTATTTATAAACTATTGCTTATGCGATTTTTTTTAACCGGCAGCCTTTTGCTGGTAGTGGCCATTTCTACATCCCAGGTTTATGCACAAAAGAAGAAAACAGAAAAGACCCTTGCTGCACCCACTAAGGAGGCTTCCAATGCAGCCATCCTGAATGGTTTAAAATTCAGGAGCGTGGGCCCTGCACTCACTTCTGGCAGGATAGCCGACCTGGCAGTTAATCCTCTCAATCATAACGAATATTATGTGGCAGCTGCTGCCGGTGGTGTATGGAAAACAACCAACTCAGGCATCACTTATACTCCCGTTTTTGATAATGAGGGATCTTATTCCATTGGTTGTGTGGTATTGGATCCATCCAATCCCAATATTGTTTGGGTAGGCACAGGAGAAAGCAATAACCAGAGGAGTGTAGATTATGGGGATGGAGTGTATAAATCAGAAGATGGTGGGAAAAGCTGGAAGAATGTAGGTCTGAAAAATTCAGAGCATATCGGAAGGATCGTGATCGATCCTCATAATTCCAGTATTGTTTATGTGGCTGCCTATGGCCCGCTTTGGTCTTCAGGTGGTGAACGGGGAATTTATAAGACCACAGATGGTGGAAAGACCTGGAAGAACATTTTATCGGTAAGTGAAAATACGGGCTTCAATGAGATCCATATGGATCCCAGGGATCCCAATGTGTTATATGCTGCAGCACATCAAAGACAGCGCAAGGTATATATGTATGTAGGTGGCGGGCCGGAGTCAGCGTTGTACAAGACTACCGATGGTGGTGCAACCTGGAACAAGATCATGACAGGTATGCCTAAGGGTGATATAGGAAGGATTGGCCTTAGTGTTTCTCCGGCTAATCCTGATGTGATCTATGCTATAGTAGAAGCCAGTGATGGCGCAGGTTTATATAAAAGCATCGATCGCGGATCAAGTTGGGTGAAACAAAGTAATTATGTTACAGCTGGCAATTACTACCAGAGAATATTTGCAGATCCTAAAAACGTGGACAAGGTATATGCAATGAATATGTATGCGGGGGTTAGCCTGGACGGAGGTAAGAATTTCAAGATTCTTGGTGAAAAAAGTAAGCACGTAGATAACCACGTGATCTGGATCGATCCATCCAACACCGACCATTTGCTGGAAGGCTGTGACGGTGGATTGTATGAAACATTTGATGGTGCAGCCAACTGGCAGTTCAAGCCTAATATACCCGTAACCCAGTTTTACAAGGTCACTACTGATAATGGTTTTCCATTTTATCATATACATGGTGGCACCCAGGACAATTTCAGTATTGGTGGCCCATCAAAGACGCTTAGCAGCAATGGAATTACAAATGCTGAATGGTATTTTACCAGTATTGGTGATGGCTTTGAAACCCAGGTGGACCAGTCGGACCCGAATATTGTGTATGCCCAATCACAATATGGAGGCCTGGTGCGATATGATAGGAAAAGTGGAGAATTCTTTGATATCAAGCCAATAGAAATGAGTGGTGAGGCTGCCAACCGCTGGAATTGGGATGCGCCATTGCTGATTTCTCAATTCGATAACAAGCGCTTGTACTTTGCCGCCAATAAAGTATTCAGAACGGATGACAGGGGTAACACCTGGAAAGTGATCAGTCCTGATCTTTCCCGCCAGATTGATCGTAATAAGTTAACGGTAATGGGTAAGGTATGGAGTGTGGATGCAGTAGCCAAAAACCAATCCACTGATGTTTATGGAAATGTGACCACCCTGGCAGAATCCAAACTGGACCAGGATCTGATCTATGCAGGCACTGATGATGGTCTGATACATGTAACTACCGATGGTGGTAAGAACTGGACCAAAATCGATGCAGATAAGATACCAGGTGTGCCTGAAAGAACCTATGTCAATCAGCTGATCGCTTCTCAGCATGACAAGAATACAGTTTATGCCACTTTCAATCATCACCGGTATGGTGATTTTCATCCCTACGTGTACAGAAGCAGGGATGCAGGGAAAACCTGGACTGCTATTCAAAATAACTTGCCTGCACGGGGAACTGCTTATACAGTAGCAGAAGATCATGTAGATGCCAATTTATTGTTTGTAGGAACTGAGTTTGGCGTATTCTTTACTAATGATGGAGGACAAAACTGGCAGCCATTAAAAGGAGGCCTGCCTACCATTGCTGTGCGGGATATGGAAATACAGAAAAGAGAGAACGACCTGGTGCTGGCAACATTCGGCCGTGGCTTTTATGTGCTGGATGATTATACGCCATTAAGATTACTCAAGAAGGAGAACTTTGATAAGGCTGCCATGATCTTTCCTGTGAAGGATGCCTTGATGTATGTGCCTTCTACACCTCTGGGTGTAAGGGGTAAGGGGTTCCAGGGGGAGAGTTATTATACCGCGCCCAATCCGCAGGTAGGCGCTGTTTTTAATTACTACCTGAAAGACGACCTCAAGACCATTAAGGAGAAAAGAAAAGAAGTGGAGGCTGAAAAAATAAAAAGAGGGGATCCGCCTTATTACCCTTCCACAGATAGCCTGAGGTTAGAAGATCGTCAACCAGCTCCACATTTGCTGTTCACGGTGTTTGATGAAAGTGGGAATGTAGTACGAAGGATGAAGGCACCCGGGAAGAAAGGGTTTAACCGCATTGTTTGGGACCTTCGTTATGCGCCTTATGGTCCCATTGATTTCACGCCCTTTGATGAGTCATTTGTGTTTGGTGACAAAGAAAAGGGATACCTGGCCATGCCTGGCAATTACAAAGTAGCTCTAAGCAAGTTTGAGGATGGTGCATACACCGAACTGGTGCCCGCACAAACTTTTAAGGCTGTGGCATTGAATACAGGTACCCTGCCGGTAGCTGACAGGAAGCCTGTGGAAGAATTCAGTAAAAAGCTGGCAGAACTCAGAAGGGTAGCTGCTGCTGCCGATCAATACCGAGAAGAGCTGGCCAATAAGATCAGGTATATGAAGGAAGCCGTTATTCAAACACCTGCCTTACCCCTCACTGTCTCAAAAAATATCTATGATCTTGAAAAAAGATTGATGGAAGTGAATGACCAGCTGAACGGTGATGAGGTACTTGCAAAAAGAGAGTTTGAAACATTGCCTTCTTTAAATGGGCGTATCAATAATATCATTGGAGGATTATGGTCAACCACTGCTGCACCTTCAACCACCTACCTGCAATCTTATGAACTGGCTGTAAAGGATTTTGCGCCGGTATTATCAGAGTTAAAGTCCATCGGTGTGGAAGTGAAAAAGCTGGATGATCTATTAGAGAAGAATGGTGCTCCATATACACCGGGAAGAATACCGGTTTGGAACGGAAATTAAAAACGGAAAATAATCTATAGAAAAGAGGCTGTCTCGCATGAGGCAGCCTCTTTCTGCTTTCAATGGCTTTAAATATTACATACATTAGCTCAAGGTCGAATTGCTATCTCGATTAACAATGAACCATTAACAATATCCAATACCTATTTGTTCTTTAATTCGATCCATACCGGGGCATGATCACTGGTCTTTTCCCATCCACGTACATCCTTGTCCACACCTGCTGCTTTGAGGCGCTTATCTACATCCGGGCTTAATAAAAAATGGTCAATACGCAGGCCTGCATTACGGCCATAGGCATTACGGAAATAGTCCCAGAATGTATAGATGGTTTCATCGGGATGTAATTTTCTCAGTGCATCAGTCCAGCCCTGGTCGGTAAGTTTTTTGAAGGCAGCCCGTACTTCTGGCCTGAACAAAGCATCATCCAGCCAGCGCTCCGGTTTATACACATCCTGTTCTGTAGGCATCACATTATAATCTCCAGTGAGGATGGTAGGCTTGCCTGATTTTAATAATTGTTTTCCATGAGCGATCAGCCTGTCGAACCATCCTAATTTATAATCGAACTTAGGTCCGGGTGCGGGGTTTCCATTGGGCAGGTACAGGCAACCGATAGTGAGTCCATGCACTTCAGCCTCCAGGTACCTGCTGTGCACATCTTCAGGATCTCCTGGTAATGCCCTTCGCACTTCTGCGGGCTCGTCACCACGGGACAGGATAGCCACACCATTCCAGCTTTTCTGTCCATGCCAGATGGCCTTATATCCTGCATCTTCAATAGCAGCCAAAGGAAACTTTTCCTGTGGCGCTTTAAGCTCCTGCAGGCAAACAATATCAGGCTGCCGTTCATTGAGCCATTTTAATAATACCGGCAACCGGCCATTGACACCATTGACATTATAGGTAGCTATTTTCATCCAGCTTTATTTTTTACTAAACTAATTGAAATTGCTCATGAACCAGTGTGGACGTGATTCGTTCTTCAATGTCTATATAGGAAGTCCTTAATGGGTTATTATTCACCTCTTGAATTCAAGAGTCCTTCAGGTACTTTCAATTCGGCAGTATGTTCATCCAGTAGCCCGTTTTTCTCATCTTCGATATTAGTGGCCTGGGTATATACATCGCCGGCAATGGGACGGCTTCTCAATTCTTTTTTAAAAGCTTTGATCAATTCGGTGCGACCCTCATTTTCCTGGGGTCCTCCATAATCAGAAAATCCAAAACCACCCCATTCGCTAATGATCAGGGGAATATGATTCCTGTAAAAGAAGGGATCGCCAACTACTAAGGGAAAAGCGGCTACGCCATTCATTTGTCCCTGTATAATGGCATTCAACAATTCCTTCCATCTTTCCAGGTCTGGGGTATATAAATGGGCAGTAAGCAGGTCGCTTTTTAATCTTCCTTCGTAGGATATATGTTGCCAGCCATCATTGTCCACTACCAGGAATTGCGGATAGGCCAATTGCATATAATGATACATATCTGTGATGTATTGTCGTGTTTCCGGGTTGGTGGCTATGTCTTGTGCCCCCCAATCCTCGTTGTACAAACTCCAGATAACCACTGAAGGATGCGTACCTATCAGGGCAAGCATGCGAAGTAATTCTTCGCGGTGAGCCTTCCTGCTTTTTGCAGAGGAGTGATGAGGGCTGGGGACTTCTACCCAAAGAAGCATCCCGATCTTGTCCGCCAAATTATAAATGCGGGGATCTACTCCGGCAATGTGTATGCGAACCAGGTTGCATCCCAGCTTTTTCATAGCCAGCATATGTGCCTTGATCTCTTCATATGAAGCCGTACCAGGCTGGTAAAGAATGCCATCCAGGTACACCGATTTGTTGTTCAGGTAAACACAACAGCCCCTCGCCTCGATCTTGCGTAATCCGAAATGGGTTTCTATTTCAGCCGCATAGCCATTTTCATCTACCAGTTGTGCCACCAGCCTGTATAATACAGGGTTTTCTGGTGTCCATAATTCCGCTGATGGGATCTCTATGACTACCCTTTGTCTTTTTTCTCCCGATTCTAGTTTTAAAGGGTATGTATCAGTTGCCAATGGAGCTTCATCTTCCTGCTTTCTTTTATACACCTGTAGTTTCAGGGTATAATTGCCCGGATCATGAATACGTGTGGTGAGATTAAAGCGCACCATGTTATCTTCTACAATGCTAAACACGCCCACGCGTGAGCGAAGCCTGTTTCTTTCTACCGGTTCCAGCCACACGCTTCTTACAGCGCCAGTATAGGTTTGGTACCAGATGCCTCCTCTTTTGTACACATGCGATTCTTGTTTTCCCCGCGGGATATCAGCATCCATCGAATCAGCAATTCGTACCGTAAGCCGATTGGTTTCTTTCAATGTTTGGGGGTTCAATTCGTAGGAGAATGAAGTGTACTCCCCCGTATGAACTTCTTCCCCCTCTATAGTTTTAAGCAATATGCCGTTTAACCATACCATGGTCTCGTAACCACAGGCACCAAAAGTGAGCTGAAGCAATGTGTGCGGATCTCCGTTGTTGGTGGATAAATGGGGCAGGGGAAATTCTCTTTCATACCAGGCTATCACCTTATCACTCCATGACTGTTGCGCAGGCTCAATCCTTGCTTTTTTCATATGTTCTTCTATAGAGCCTGGCCACATGCCTATATAGTCGTAATTGTGTCCAAGATGCCAACCTTCGGTTAGGCCTTTATCTTCCAGGTCCAGTTTGAATTTCCATTCTCCATCCAGCAAAATGTACGAGTTAGGCCGTAGTACTGCACGAGGCAAAAGGTTAATGGATGTATCTTCTGCAAAACTTTCCTCTTTTGTTTTCGACAGGCCATAATTCGGGTGATGTAATTCCATACTGTTTGCAAACTATTTCAATCCATACTGCTAATATTGCGCCATAGTAGTGCTTGTAGCAGGGCATGTGGAAGTGACACCTGCCCTATTTTAATTTAAGGAAGGAAAGTTTTATATGGTTTCATTTGGAATCATAATTCTTCCATCTTCCATATAAATGATCCGTTTGGTGCGGCCGGCAAAACCGGGGTCATGTGTTACCAATAAAATAGTCTGTGCATAATCATGCGAGAGTTTTTGGAAAATATCAAAGACCAGGTCAGAATTTCTTTTATCAAGGTTTCCCGTAGGCTCGTCAGCCAAAATGATATGAGGGTTATTGATCAGGGCCCTTGCTATGGCCACTCTTTGTTTTTCTCCTCCTGATAATTGATTGGGTTTTTTGCCGGCCAATTTTTCCAACCCTAATATTTGTAGCCATTCCATTGCCTTATTCTCAATTTCAGATGGTGATAATGCAGCCATCTTCAATCCCGGCAACATGACATTTTTAAGTACTGTAAACTCATTCAGTAAATAGTGGAATTGAAAAACAAAGCCTATTTTTTCATTTCTGACTACTGCCAGCCGGTTAGGACTTTTGCCTGTCATCAATTCGCCGTCAATATACAGTTCACCTGAGTAATCAGTATCCATGGTGGAAAGGATATATAATAAAGTGGATTTGCCACATCCCGATCTGCCCATCAAAGAAACATAGTCGCCTTTTTCAATATCGATGTTGATGTCATTCAGTATTGGTGACAGGGGTTGTTCCCTGAATGTTTTTACAATATGCCTTGCCTGTAAAATGAGCTCATTCATATTATTTGCCTCTGATGATCACAACCGGATCTACCTTTCCAGCCTTCATAGCAGGAAGCCAGCCGGCAAGAAAAGTGGTAATTAATGAAAACAATATCCCGATACCATAAAATGCGGGATCATAATTGACAGGGTAGGTAGTGACGCCTGGCAAAGCCAAGGCATGAAAAGGAATGCTGTCAATAAGCATTGACACCAGTAGTCCGCCCAACAACCCGATAAGACCGCCAAAGATGCCTATGCTTAATGCAATCATGAGGAAAATGGATTTCACATCCGAGGTCGAAAAGCCGGTGGCTTTTAAAATGGCAATGGCATCCATTTTTTCATAGATCATCATGTTCAGGATATTATAAATTCCAAAACCTGCCACGATCAGTAAGGTAATTCCTACCGTATAGGAAATCAGTGTACGGATAAAGCTTCCGGTTTCAAATTGCGCATTGGCGGTTTGAATGTCTTCAGCATGGGTCCCGAACAACTGGCTGTATTCTTTGGCCACCAAAGGTGCCTTGGTAACATCCAAAAGCTTCACCTGGATATCAGTAATATAGCTGGATGGCTTATTGATAAGTTTTTGAGCTGTGGCTATTGAAGTAAATCCAAGTACTTTATCGAAATCTCTTATACCTGTGGCGAAATAACCAACCAGCTTCAGTGGGAATATGTCGCCCTGGGTAGTGGTAATAAACACCTGGTCGCCAATATTGGCTACCAGTTTCTCTGCCAGTGGTTTTCCCAATATGATGCTGTTAGGGATCAGTGCCAGGTCTTGCCCGTTGCCGGATGTGATATAATCATTAAAATGGAACAACCTGTTTTCTGCCTGGACGTCAATGCCAGTAATGGTGCCTGCAATGCGCACATTGCCTTCATTAAAAAATACGGGCGTATTGATCTTTAGGGCTATGCCATCCACTCTTTTGTCTTTGGCAATGGTCCTGATTATAGCAGCGCTATTATATATCTCTTCACGCGTATTGGTGGTTTTCACAGAGGATATAAAGTGGTAATAATGCTTATAGGCTGGCAGAAAGGAGATGGGTTGAACAGGATTAGGTAGTAATTCATTGTATAGCCTCACATGAGGTGTCCTGTTTAAAATAAGCCCGTCGAGCAGTTTATTCAGACCTGTCATAAAGCTTAACAGGGCTATGAACATGGTTATGCTGAAAGTGACACCAATGGCAGCTACCAGTGATTGTTTCCACCTGGCCATAAGAAGTGACCGGGCAATATCAGCACTCAACTTCATTTTTGAGGTTTAATGATTTCATCATTACTGGTCAGTCCTTCAAGGATCTCTGCCCGCTGGTAATCCTTCAAGCCTGTCACGACCTTTTTCTTTTGGCCATTACGAAGTATGACATATGAACCATCAACAAGATAGTCGGCCGGAATGGTCAAAGCTTTTTGTTTGGAAGAGATCAGGATATTGCCTTCTACGGTTAAATTCGGGTAAAGCTCTTCTGGCTGGTGTAGAAAAAATGCTTCCACTTTAAAGGAGCGTGTCCTTTCGTTCATGATCGGATCTATTTTGGAGATCAGGGCTTCAAATACCTGGCCTTTATAGCTGTCCATACCCACAACTACTTTTTGGCCTATACGCACCCTGGCTATGTCGTACTCATCAACCTGCAGTTCCAATAAAAACTTTTTTGAATCTCCCATAATGGCAACTGGCATCTGCATGTTAACCATTTCGCCTTCTTCTTTTAAAATGGTGTACACTCTTCCATCCTTGTTGGCTCTTACATTGTAATCATCATTGATACTGCTACTTATCTGCAGGTTCTTCTTAGATTGTTGTGCTGCAAAATCAATTTGTTTTTTAAGCTGGCTATAACGCCAAAGTGCAGACCTGTAATTGGTGCGGGAATTCTTCAATGCTAATTGCCTTTGCTCTAGTTCATTGCGGCTACCTATGTCCTGCGCCCATAGATTTTCCTGCCTTTGCAATAAAGTAGAGTCCAGTATCATCCTGGTTTTGGCCAAAGTGATATTGGCCTCCAGTTCTGAAAGTTTATCCCTGTTCAAATCTACAGAAGCATAATGCGCAGCTAATTGAGCATTATCGCTGTTCAGCCTTGATAATTCATTTTCAATAGTGATCAAAATGTCTCCCTTTTTTACCAGGCTTCCTTCAGTAACTTGAATGTGCCTGATAATTCCATTGGCAGAAGCATAGACCTGGTATTGGTCTTTGCTTTTGACTATGCCTGGGGCATATACCGATTCTGTGATGTCTTGTAAAACGGGGAAAGTGCTTTCAGTTTTATTCTTACAGGAAAAGAATAACAGTACCAGGTATGCAGGAACCAGGTATTTCATGCAATAAACATAGACCAATTCATCTCCACCACTTATGATGCTCGTCATTGGGTGTATTGAATTTTATTAATCTGCTATTGAGAGGAGGCATTGTTGAACTTTATTTGTTTTCCTTATTTTACACGGCAATAGATTCAACAAACAGATCGGTATCATGAATAAAGTCTCCCTATTTCTTTTATTTTTCCTGGTTGCCTCATTCACGTTGATTGCAGGAGATACTACAGATTCCTGGATACGTATTAACCAGTTAGGATACCAACCTGCTGGTGTGAAGGTGGCAGTTTGGTGTTCGAAACAAAAAGATCAGCTTACAGATTTCCAGGTAGTAAATGCCAATAGCCACAAGGTGGTTTTTACTGCTTCCGTTGGAAAATCATTTGGTGTTTATGGGCCTTTTGCTCAGACCTACAGGCTTGATTTATCTGGTCTGCGTAAAAAAGGTCGTTATTATATACAAACAAAAGGAGTGCGATCACCCGAGTTTGATATCAATGAGGATGTGTACAAAGGTGCCGCTGACTTTTGCCTGCGTTATATGCGTCAGCAAAGAACCGGCTTTAATCCCTTTTTAAAAGATAGTTGTCACACCCATGATGGTTATGTTTTGTATGGAACAAAGGCAGGGATAGCAGACAGCACTTACCTTGATGTGGTGGGTGGTTGGCACGATGCCAGTGATTATCTGCAATATTCTACCACATCCGCCAACGCTACCTGGCATCTGCTTGCGGCCTACCGCGACTTTCCTTCGGTATTTACAGATAAAAAGCAAGCTAATGGTTTAGATGGAAAAAATGGCAGGCCCGATGTGCTGGATGAAGCCAAATGGGGGTTGGATTGGTTATTGAAAATGCACCCGAGCCATAACTGGATGTTCAACCAGATAGCCGATGACAGGGATCATATTTCTATGCGTATCCCTAAAGAGGATAGTCAATATGGAAGAGGATACCAACGTCCTGTGTACTTTATTGATGGAGCACCCCAGCAACGTGGTAAATTCATGAACGACACTAAAGGAACTTCTTCCACCGCGGCCAAATTTTCAAGTGCATTTTCATTGGGAGGTCAATTATTTAAAACCGATAAGCTATATGCAGAACTTTTGCAAAGGAAAGCTGTAACAGCTTATCAGTTTGCCTTGCAAAAGCCTGGTGTCACTCAAACTGTTTCTGTTAAGTCTCCCTATATCTATGCTGAAGATAATTGGGTAGATGATATGGAGCTGGCGGCAGCCTTCCTGGATAAAACAAAGGAAGCATTCAGCTATGCCCAACAGGAACCCCTTACTCCCTGGCTGGGTAAGGATACAGCGAAGCACTACCAATGGTATCCTTTCATAAACCTGGGGCATTATGAATTAGCCAAAAGGTTGAACGGGACTGAAAAAGATACCATTATAAATTATTACAAGGATGGGATACAGGCTGTTTGGGAAAAAGCTAAGGTTAATGCTTTTTATAGAGGTATTCCATTTATCTGGTGCAGTAATAATTTAACCACCTCTTTTGCCATCCAATGCAATTGGTACAGGCAGTTGACGGGTGATGCCCGTTTTCAACAACTGGAGCAGGCCAATATAGACTGGCTTTTTGGTTGCAACCCATGGGGCACTTCCATGGTATATGGACTGCCTTCCAAAGGAGACACGCCAGTTGATCCACATTCTGCATTCACCCACCTGGGGAAATATCCTATTGATGGGGGACTAGTAGATGGTCCTGTTTATACTAATATCTATAAAGGGCTGATTGGTATCAGCTTACAGAATCCTGACGAATATGCTGCTTTTCAAAGTGACCTGGCGGTGTATCATGATGATTATGGGGACTATAGCACCAATGAACCCACTATGGATGGTACCGCTTCATTGATTTATTTACTGGCTGCCAAAGAAGCAGAAAAGCACAGCAAGACCACTAAAAAGAAATAGAGATATATTGTTCTGTTTTTATTGATGCATTTTGTTTTCCATGGTCATTCAATGATATCAATCAGATTTATCTCTGCAAAGAAAGAAGTATTGACATAGCGTACTTGTTTTCATTTACAGGTATTGGAAACCAGCGAAAAGCAGTTTAATCAGTTTTCTTTCTGATCCTTATCATATGTTCCGGCTGGCGCATTGGGTAGCTTTCCACTTTATTTTACTACCAAAATTTCAATAATGCAAACAGCTTTGGAACCTATTTCCGCAGGTGTTACGGAAATAAAGAATGATGATCTCGCCATAATGGATGGCAATGAGGCTGCGGCCTACATTGCTTATAAAACAAACGAGGTTTGCGCCATTTATCCTATAACACCTTCATCCACCATGGGTGAGTGGGCTGATGAATGGAGTGCGCAGGGAATAAAAAACATTTTTGGACAGGTGCCGCGGGTGATGGAAATGCAGAGCGAGGCAGGAGCAGCAGGCGCTGTTCATGGAGCCTTACAGGGAGGAACCCTGGCTACCACCTTCACTGCTTCGCAGGGATTATTGCTCATGATCCCCAATATGTACAAGATTGCAGGTGAGTTTACGCCTGCCGTATTTCACATTGCCGCCCGTGCGCTGGCCACCCATGCCTTATCTATTTTTGGCGACCATAGCGATGTTATGGCCGTACGTTCTGTTGGCTTTTCCATGCTATTTGGTAACAATTCGCAGGAAGTGATGGACATGGCCCTCATAGCCCAATCTGCCACCCTTGACAGCCGGGTTCCTGTAATGAATATATTCGACGGCTTCAGAACTTCACATGAACTCACTGAGGTTAAAGTGATACCAGACGATGTGATTCAGGCCATGATCAACCTGGATGCCATTAATGAACATCGGGCCAGGGCTCTTTCTCCAGATAACCCTGTTATTAGAGGTACTGCCCAAAACCCTGACGTGTTCTTCCAGAACCGTGAAGCGGGTAATAAATATTACACGGCAGTGGCCGAAATAATGAAACAAAAAATGGAGCAATTGGGAGCTTTGACAGGCCGTCATTACCAGTTGTTTGAATACTTTGGCCACGCCGAAGCAGAGCAATTGATCGTTGTCATGGGTTCCGCTGCAGGTACCGTAAAAGAAACTGTGAATTATCTGAATGAGCGAGGATTCAAAACCGGCGTATTGGTAGTTCGTTTGTTCCGGCCATTCTCTGTAGCTGATTGTATCAATGCCATTCCTAAAACGGTAAAGGCTATTGCTGTTCTGGACCGTTGTAAAGAACCTAATAGTATTGGTGAGCCATTGTATATGGACGTGGTCAGCGCATTAAGCCAGGAAGAAGGATTTCATCCGCATGTAATTGGCGGACGATATGGTTTGTCTTCCAAAGAATTTACCCCGGCTATGGTGAAGGCCATTTTTGAGACCTTGCAGCGCCCCAATGCACCTAAACAATTTACGATAGGGATAGAAGATGATGTGACCAAGTTGAGCCTTCCTTATGATAAGACTTTCACACTGGACGATCAGCACCTGTTCAATGGTTTATTCTTTGGGCTCGGGGCAGATGGAACAGTGAGTGCCAATAAGAACTCCATCAAAATCATTGGTAAGAAAACTGATAATTACATACAGGGGTATTTTGTATATGATTCCAAAAAATCAGGGTCATTAACAGTATCTCACTTACGCTTTGGTAAGAAGCCCATTCATTCCACTTACCTGGTAAGCGCGGCTAATTTCGTGGCCTGCCACCATTTCAATTACCTCACCAAATATGACATACTGAAGGATGCTAAACCAGGTGCCGTGTTCCTGTTGAATGCCCCTTACGACAAAGAAGAGATATGGGAGAAGCTGCCCCGTAAGATACAGGAAGAGATCGTGCACAAGCAATTGAAGTTCTATGCTATCAATGCTCATGCTGTAGCCAAGGAAGCTGGTATGGGTTCCCGCATCAATACGGTGTTGCAAACCTGCTTTTTCGCCATCAGTAATATCCTGCCACGCGAAGAAGCCATTGCCAAGATTAAAGAAGCCATTTATGAAACTTACTGGAAGAAGGGAGAGGCTGTGGTCAACAAAAACTATGAAGCAGTGGACCAGACCCTGGAAAACCTTTACCAGGTAGATTATTCTAAATATGAAATAGGCAACAGGCCACTGGATGACCTGATGCCAGAAACAGCACCTGATTTTGTAAAGGAAGTGCTGGGTAAGATCATTGCCGGTGAAGGAGATGAGTTGCCAGTAAGTGCATTCCCTGCTGATGGAACATTCCCATCCGGAACCACTCAGTGGGAGAAAAGAAATATTGCAGATGCAGTGCCTGTATGGGATACCAGCCTGTGTACACAGTGTAATAAATGCGTATTGATCTGTCCTCACGCAGCTATTAGAGCAAAGGTGTATGATAAGAACCTGCTGCAAAACGCTCCGTCCGGGTTTAAGTCAATGGATCCTATCGGTAAAGAGTGGGATAAGACTATTGAATCTTATACGCTGCAAGTGTCAACTGAAGACTGTACCGGTTGTAATCTTTGTGTGGAATTCTGCCCCATAACCAGTAAAGCAGATCCTGGTCACAAGGCGATCAATATGTATGATAAGACTGGTATCCAGGAAGCGGAGAAGACCAATTGGGACTTCTTCCTCGATCTTCCTGAAGTAGGCAGAGAAAGGATCAATAAGAACACCGTAAAAGGATCACAATTCTTCCAGCCATTGTTTGAATTTTCAGGTGCCTGCTCTGGTTGTGGTGAAACACCATACCTGAAATTGCTGACACAATTATTTGGTGAGCGGATGATCGTAGCTAATGCTACGGGATGTTCCTCCATATTTGGTGGCAACCTGCCTACCACACCATGGACAAAGAATAAGCAGGGAGTAGGACCAGCATGGGCCAACTCGCTCTTTGAGGATAATGCTGAATTTGGACTGGGTATCAAGCTGGCTAATGATAATAAAAGGGAATCTGCCATCTCATTGCTGGATCAGTTCAGGGCCCAGGTTGGTGATGAACTGGTGGATGCCATCATCAATGCTCCGGAAACAACAGAAGGAGAGATCAAGGCCAAGCACGAGATGATCAAGGCCTTAAAGCAGGAGTTGAAGAGTATCGATACCTATGCAGCCCGCAACCTGTTGCACCTTGCCGATTTCCTGGCAGCCAAATCCATGTGGATCATTGGTGGAGATGGTTGGGCCTACGATATTGGGTATGGTGGCCTGGATCATGTATTGTCAACTGGTGAAAATGTAAATATCCTGGTGATGGACACCGAAGTGTATTCAAACACAGGTGGCCAGAAATCCAAGTCCACACCAATTGGGGCCAGTGCCAAATTCTCAGTGAATGGTAAAACCACTGGTAAGAAAGACCTGGCCTTGCAAGCCATAGCACACGGTACGGCTTATGTGGCCCAAATAGCTATGGGAGCCAATGATGCTCATACTATCAGGACCATACTGGAAGCAGAAGCTTATCCCGGCCCTTCACTCATCATTGCCTATGCTCATTGCATTGCGCATGGTATAGAAATGAACAGGGGTGCTTACGAACAGGATATGGCTGTGAAGTCAGGATACTGGCCATTGTTCCACTACAATCCATTGAAACCAAAAGGACAGCGCTTTGTCATTGATTCAAAGGATCCGGCATTACCACTTTCAGATTTCATGTACCAGGAGAATCGCTTTAAAGTGATCAAGGCCAAAAATCCTGAACTGGCTGAAGAGTTCCTTGAGCAGGCAGAAGCGGCCAAAGCTGAAAGATGGCATCGTTTGTCAACATTAAAGTCTTTATAGTCTGCATTCATCTAATCAAGCTAAAGAACCGGGCGACCGGTTCTTTTTTATTTCAGCTATATAAGTAACAAAAGCTTTACTATGACATCTAATAACTTGATTTACGAACGTGTTGTTATGTAATAATGAAATGTATAGACCAAAAAAAGAGCCCGGGACTGTTTGTTTAGGGGATAATCAGTACGGTTGAATTGATTTTCTAAACAAAGAATCACTAAGCCATATCACGTTGATGGTATTGAATGGACGACCAGTTTTTTAGGCTACATGATTGCGATACTTTTTCTAAAAAAAAGAACCAGGTGGCCGGTTCTTCCTGTTATGATGCAAGCGTAATATGTAATGAGGGTTAGCTCAGGAATTTTTATCTTCAAAATAAGGCACTTCATCCTGAGGTGCAGCTTCTTTTTGTTTCCAGTATGCCAGGGTCACAATATGCTTATCTTTTGTTTTGAGAAGCCTTCCAAAAATGGCATTCACAGGGTTAAATGTCACATCTGTGACACCAATGGTAAAGGTGCTGGGGGCAGGTGCCAGTTCAACTGCAGGTGGGGCACCTTCCGTAACAGTTGCTGATGCAGGAGCAGCTGCTGCTTTTGGTGGTGGACTGGCAACTATAATGACTTTATATTGATTTGCTTCCAGGATATTTTTTAAGAAATCAACCCTTTCTTGTGATACGTTTCTTTCCACTATAGCGCATTTAACGCCGTTCAGTTCCTCAAATTCATGATTTTTATTGATAGCCATAAAAGAGTTTTAAAAAGGACTATTGAGTGAGTGAATGTATTCATAAACATAGCTGAACAAACCAACAAATAATACACCTGTCACGCACACATACAAGGCGATCCGGGGAAAGACCGGAATGCTGATTCTAGCTATAGGTTGTTCATTCGGATCCATGAAAATGGCTTTGACCACGCGCAGGTAATAGTAAAAAGAGATGATCATATTAAGCGCCGCAATGGTGATCAGCAAGTAATTGCCTTTGGATGCTCCTGCTAATAATAAGAAGAACTTACCAAAGAACCCCGCTGTTGGTGGCACCCCTGCCAAAGAAAATAAGGCAATGGTAAGGATCCAGGAAAGCACCGGGTTTGTTTTATAAAAGGATTTATAATTGCTGATCTTTTCTTTACCTGTTAAGGCACTTACAAGGGATACCACACCAAAAGCAGCAAGGTTGGAAAAGACATAGATCAGTACAAAGTAAATTACGGAGGTAGATCCTGTTTGTGAACTTCCGGTAATGCCTATTAATATGAAGCCTACTTGCGCAATAGAGGAGAATGCCAGGAAGCGTTTGAAGTTGTCCTGCCTGATGGCAAAAAGGTTACCGGTTACAATGGTCAGTACAGAAAGTATGAATAGCATATTGTACCATGCACCTGCCAAAGGCTTGAAGACAGTGTACAATATAGACACAAATACAAAAAGTACAGCCCCTTTTGATACAACGGATAAATAGGAGGTAACTGCAACAGGCGCGCCTTCATACACATCGGCAGTCCATAAATGAAATGGAGCTACGGAGATCTTAAACGCAAAACCAGCCAGCAGTAATATGAAAGCAAAAATTTGTAAAGGTGAGTTGGTCAGCAACTGGGGTAATTGAGAAAAAACCAGTGTGCCTGTGGTGCCATAGATCATGGAGATACCAAATAGTAAAAGCCCTGATGAAAAAGCTGATGAGATGATCAGCTTCATCGCTGCTTCTGAGGATTGTCTTTTGGTAAGGTTGAAGTTGGCGGCAGCTGCCAATGGAATGGTGGAAAGTTCAAGGCCAAGGTAGAACATGAGCAAAGTGCCTCCGGAAATCATAAAGAACATTCCAAGCAGAGTGGATAACAGGAGTAAATAAAACTCTATGACGTGCTTGTGTGATTTCAACCATGACCAGGATTGCATGGAAATGATCAGCATAGCCAGGCTAAGGATGTTTTTTTCAAGTACCATTAATGGATTGGTCCTGTACATCTCATTAAAAAGAATGCCTTCACGATTACCTATAAAACCAAAGATCACGTTAAAGAGCAACAGTGCATTCACAATATGCATGATGGTCTCATTGCTGCGGTCCTTACCCAATTTTAAAAAAAGCAGGATAAATATGATGGCTGCAACGGTCAGCTCTTGTTTCATCAAAATAAAAAACTCGTTCAACATAAGAAGGTCATTTAGAGATAATGGTTTTACCTATTTGTTGCATGAGGGTATCAGTGCCACCCGCAATCAATTGATTGATGAGGAATGGTGCAACACCAATGATCACAATTCCTGTGATCAATACCCCTGCCGCTAATTTTTCATTCCAGGTGGCATCAGTTAGGCGCAGGTACGATTGGCTGATTGGCCCCATGATCGTTTTTCCGGTGGCTCTTAAAATATATACTGCCGTGACCACAATAGATGCACAGGCAAGTATGGTGGCCAATCTGTAAAGCGTATCAGGATTTTGCCATGAGCCCATGAATACAGTCATCTCTGCTACATCTCCGCTGAATCCAGGCAAGCCCAGGGAGCAAAGACCGGCAATTACAAACACAGAGGAAATGAAAGGAGTTACCTTCAATAATCCGCCCAGTTGCGCTACCATCCTGGTATGTGTTCTGCCATAGATCATACCGATAGCGGCAAAGAAAAGGGCTGTCATTAAACCATGGGATACCATTTGTAACACGGCTCCGTTAATAGAAGTTTTGGTTAGCATACCGATACCCAGCAACACAAACCCACAATGGCTCACCGAAGAATAAGCATTGATATATTTAAGATCCTTTTGCATCATAGTAGCAAAAGCTCCGTAAATAATAGCAATAGTAGCCAGGGCTATAATGATGCCTGAATAAGCGTGTGCGGCATCAGGCATAAGATAAGTTGCTACCCTCAAACAACCATAACCTCCCAGCTTCATGGAGATGCCTGCCAGGAACATGGAAGCTGCGGTGGGTGCAGATGAGTGCCCATCTGGTACCCATGTATGAAATGGGAACAATGCAGTGAATATTCCAAAGCCTATAAAAGCAAAGGGAAAGAATAGTTTTTGAGTAGCTAATGGAATATGTAACTGGGCAATCTGAATGATATCAAAAGTATTGGTGTGGAAGAACAGACCTGCAAGTCCCACAAATACCAGTGCTGAACCACCCATCAGCATCAGGGCCAGCTTCATGGCACTGTATTCTTTTTTACCGCTGCCCCAAATGCCAATTAATAAAAACTTGGGTATTACTGCCACTTCCAGGAAGAAGAATAAAGTAAACAGGTCAAGAGAAATAAAAAATCCATAGGCGCCCATGCTTAACAGCAGCAATAAAAAGAAATATTCCCTGTTCCATTTGTCAATGGTCCATGATACTAATATGCCTGCCAGAACTACAAGAGCTGTTAAAAGGATCATAGCGATGGAAATACCATCTACTCCTATATGGTAATTGATATGCAAAGGAGCAAACCAAACATAGTTGTATTCAAACAACATGGGTGCAGTATTACCTGCCGAACGCTCCTGTAGATAGGAGGTAAGCAGGAATAAAACCAGGACTAATTGCAGGCTGGCTCCCAATAAAGAAATGAGTTTTGTTGCCTTTGCCTCTTTGGTAAATAAAATGGAAATGGCAGTTAATAAAGGCACTATGATGAGCAATGATAAATTCATAAATACATTATTTCCATAAGTAAATAAAGATGACGGCCAATGCGGCTATACCACTAAAAAAGTACAAAGCATAGTTTTGAACACTTCCAGATTGAAAACCTTTGATCTTTTGAGATGTTTTACCAGTAATGGTTGCCATTAGGTTCATTGAACCATCAATGATATGGCGGTCGATCCAGGCTGCAGGACGGCCTATAAAATTGAATATTACTTTTTGCGTCAGGAAAAGGTACAACTCGTCAATATAGAACTTCCTTTTAGCAGTAGTATAAACATTTCCAAATGACCTGGCCAATTCAGCTGGTCTTGCATTTTCTTTTTTATAAAGTTTGGCAGCAACAAGTATCGCCAGCACAGCCAGGCCGACAGGAGCAATAGAAAATAGAAGGTTTAAATGCTCTTCAAAGGAATTGCCATCCGTGGTGATGAGATGAGAGAATGGAACAAACCCTGCCAGTATTGAACAAACAGTCAAAATGATCAGTGGAATTCTCATGGACCAGGTGCCCTCACCATGATGAGCTTTTTCTGTGGCAGCTTCTTTATTCCAGAAGATGGAAAAGTAAAGCCGGAACATATAAAAAGCTGTCAGGGCGGAGGTGAAAAGCGCAATGAAGAATATGAGCTTATTGGATTCATAGGTTGCCATCAAAATACCTTCCTTGCTGAAAAAACCGGCAAAAGGAGGTATGCCCGAAATGGCCAGGCAGGCAACCAGGAAGCCAAAGTGCGTTACTGGCATCAGCTTTCTTAACCCTCCCATATCTTTCATATCATTGCTATGCACCATGTGAATAATGGCTCCTGCGCAAAGGAACAACAGTGATTTAAAGAAAGCATGTGTAAATAAATGGAACATAGAAGCGGTATAGCCCAAACCATTTTCTCCACCATAACCTGATACACCAAGGGCAAACATCATAAAACCTATCTGTGACATGGTGCTATAGGCTAATACCCTTTTGATATCCGTTTGTGTGCAGGCAATGATGGCAGCCAGCAATGCTGAAATGATACCAGCATAAGCCACTACCTGAAGTGCAGCTTCATCCATCGTAAATAAGGGAAATAGCCTGGCTACCAGGTACACGCCGGCAACTACCATGGTAGCAGCATGTATGAGTGCTGATACCGGGGTAGGGCCTTCCATGGCATCAGGTAACCATATGTGTAAAGGGAACAAAGCTGATTTACCTGCGCCACCCATAAATACCAGCAGTAATCCCCAGGTGAGCATGGAAACGCCCAGGAATGAAGCGGTGGTGATACTGATAAACTCTGTAGATTGTACAGATGTCAACCGCTGTAATAAGGTGCTAAAATCCAGGGTGCCTCCATAAAAACCAAGTATCAATATGCCAACCAGGAAGCCGAAATCGGCAAACCGTGTAACAATGAAGGCTTTTTTAGCTGCAGCCACTGCCGATGGCCTGTCGTAATAAAATCCGATCAGCAGGTAAGAGGATACACCCACCAATTCCCAGAAAATATAGATCTGGAAAATATTGGTAGATAGCACTAATCCTAACATGGAGAAGGTGAAAAGGCCCAGGAAGGAATAGTAAGTGGCAAATCGCTCTTCACCCTTCATATAGCCAAGACTAAAAAGGTGCACCATCAGGGAAACAAAGCTCACCACTACGATCATCATTATGGATATGGGGTCCAGCAGGAAACCCATATCGATGGATAAGCCTGGAGAGAATTGCAGCCAGGTATATTTTAATACTTCAATCTTCCCATAAACGCCATTGACCTTTCCATCAACAAAGAAATAGGAATAGGCAGCATATAGGGAAAGGAGGGTAGAGGCCAGCAATGATATAGTGCCAATAGCGCCTGCACTTGTTTTATAATGTTTTCTTCCCCAAAGGCCAAGGATAATAAAACTGGCCAGCGGTAACAAAGGGATGAGTGCTATATATGAATAGTTCGACATGGCTTAAAATTTCAGTTCGGTAGCGTCTTCCACATCTATGGATTGATGTGTTCTGTAAAGATTAATGATAATGGCTATGGCAACAGCTGCTTCAGCCGCCGCAATCGTGATGATGAAGATTACAAAGAAGATCCCGTCCAATTGACCTGGATAGAGATACTTATTAAAAGCCACGAAATTGATATTGACACTATTTAATATCAATTCAATAGCCATCAACATGGTGATCAGGTTGCGACGCGTAAACAGGCCATACATGCCAATGCAAAACAGGGCAGTGCTTACGAATAATATATGCGTTAGTGGTATCGTTCCCATATTACACTTCCTCCGGTGTTTCTTGTTTAGTGGTGGTAATGATCAACTCCTCTATATTCACAGGCAATTCAGGTTGGGCCGTCACAGGTTTTAATGCCTCTGTTTTTTGTTCGGGTGATTTCATGGCAATGACGATACATCCTACCATGGCAGCCAGCAACAACATGCTCACTACTTCAAATGGCAACACAAACCCATGCGAGGTTGTACTGAGCATTTGGGTACCTATTTCACCCACGCTTACATTCAAAGGAGTGGTAGTATTGGAAGTAAAACCATAATGACTGATCAGGTTATAACTGAATCCTAATCCAAAAGCGGCAGCCAGTAAAGAGAACAGGGTGCGTTTCATCATCGGCTTAGGCATTTCCTTTCCGGATTGCTGGGTAAGAAAAATGGAAAATATGATCAGTACTACAATACCGCCTACATACACAATGATCTGGATAGCGCCAATAAAGTTTACCTCCATCCAGAAGTACAAAGCCGCTACCCCAACCAGGGAAAACAATAACCATATGGCGGACCGGAATATCTTCCTGGTAGTTACGGCCAGCAATCCTGATCCTAACAGGAAAGCAGAAATAGCATAAAATATAATCTCAGATGCATTCATTATTCAACGCCCTCCCTGATTTTTGATCCTGGTTGATTTAATTTCTTTGTTAGCTGGCTCCTGTCATAAACGCTGTGTTCAAAATTTTGTCCCATTTTAATGGCGCCTGTTGGACAAGCTTCAACGCATAGACCGCACATGGTACACAATTCCAGGTGGTAAACAAAAGTGTCCAGTGCTTTCTTCTTCTTTCCTTCCGGGCTGACGTCAAACTTGGTGATGATCTTTATAGTGGCGTTGGGACAAGCCAGTTCGCAGGCCGTACAACCTGTGCAGGCATGTTCATTATTGGCATCATGTGGCATCACCACCTCGCCCCTGAAACGTTCAGCCATCACCAGGGTATCCCGGTTGTCAGGATATTGCTCGGTGATGATCTCACGCGGGCGTACGAAATAATAGCCGGTACGCTTCATGCCTGTAAGCAATGATTTGGTGCCTTTGTAGATATCAGTCAGGTATTCTTTAATAAACATGGTTAATGTTTCAATCGTTTTATTAGGAACCAACCAGCATGCACCGGTTGATCAATATTTAAAAATGCCATCCAAATATGGCTATCACAGTTACCAGTAATAAATTAAACAGGCTTAAGGGTAATAAATATTTCCATTCCAGGTTCAGTAATTGATCTACCCTCAACCTGGGAAAGGTCCACCGGAACCACATGATCAAAAAGATCAGGAAAAAGGTTTTGCCGAAGAACCATACAGATGATGGAATAAAGTCCATGATATGGTTAAAACTTTCCAAGTTGCCAATATGAAAAGGCATCCACCCACCAAGGAATAAGGTAGCTCCAATGGCACAAACAATGAATATATTGATGTATTCTGCCAGGAAGAACAAGGCAAACTTCATCCCTGAGTATTCTGTATGAAAACCTGCTGTCAGTTCTGACTCAGCTTCTGCCAGGTCAAATGGAGCCCTGTTGGTTTCAGCAGTCACGGCTACCAGGAAGATAACAAAGGCGATGATTGCCGGAATGTGACCTTTAAACAACCACCATCCATTTTGCTGGCTGGCAATAATGTCATTGATAGAAAGGCTACCTGATAAAACAATAATACAGAGAATGGACAGTCCGGCTGATAATTCATAGCTCACTATTTGGGCACCGCTTCTCATGGCCCCTAACAAGGAATATTTATTATTGCTGGCCCATCCTGCCATTAATATCCCGATCACCGATAAGGAAGAAATGGCAGATACATATAATACACCAATATTGATATCCCATATCTGGAAGCCCTTAGCAAATGCTATAGGTGCCAAAATGAGCATCGCAACCACCATTACTAAAAAAGGAGCCAGGTTGAACAGGAACTTGTCTGCACCATCTGGTGTAAGCCCTTCTTTCATGATCAGCTTTAAAGTATCGGCAGCCGTCTGGAACATTCCTTTAGGACCCACCCGGTTTGGACCCAGTCGTATCTGCATATGCGCCGCCACTTTTCTTTCCATCAACACCAGCACCAATCCCAAAACTGCAAATAAGGCAATGGCCAGCACAATCACGATGAGACATTCAATGATCAATGCCCAGGTAGGATTGAAATTGGCGTAGAGCCAATCCTGTAATAATTTTGTTATGCCTTCCAAACTAAACATAAGTAGTTATTTCATTTTCTTTAAACTGCTCATTCAAAACCTTGTCAACTTGTCAACTTGTCAACCTTTCAACCTCATCTCAACCTACCTGTCAATATCCGGTATCACCAGGTCCAGGGTTCCCATCATGGCCATCAGGTCGCCAATCTTGCTTCCACGCGCCATGTGGTCAAGCGCAGACAGATTGGAGAATCCAGGCGATCTGAACTTGATGCGATAGGGAGTGGTGCCGCCTTCACTTACTATATAGACTCCCAGTTCGCCCCTGGCGGTTTCCACCCTGGTATAGAATTCTCCTTTCGGAAGTTTCAATACCGCTTTGGTCTTTGCCTGGAACTCACCTTCTGGTATATTATCTATCAATTGCTCGATGATCCGGATCGATTGATGCATTTCCCGCACTCTTACCATGTAGCGGGCAAAAGAATCACCTTCAGTTTCCAGTACTTCATCAAAGGCTATTGTATCATAAACCTCGTAAGGATATAATTTCCTGATATCGCAGGATACGCCACTACCACGGGCCACAGGTCCGCTGCAACCATATGAGATGGCATCTTCCTTAGAAAGTAGTCCTACACCCTTCATCCTGTTTTGAAAGATGATATTGCCGGTAACCAGTTCATCATATTCGTGGATCTTCGATTTGAAGAGCTTAATAAAATCTTTTACTCTTTGCTGGAATTGAGGATGAATATCTGCCATCACTCCACCTGGTACCATGTAGTTCATGGTCAGCCTGGCACCACAGGTCTCTTCCATGATATCATTGATCGTCTCTCTTTCGCGGAAAGCATAAAAGAAAGGAGTAAAGGCACCCAGGTCCATAGCCATAGCACCCCACCACAATTCGTGGCTGGCAATCCTGGTCAGCTCGTCCATGATCACCCTGATGTATTGTGCCCTTGGAGGCACTTCAATCTGCAAACCCTTTTCTACCGTCATAGCGCAGGCATGGTTATTAATATGGGCTGATAAATAGTCCATGCGGCTGGTAACGTATATGAATTGCCTGTAGGTCAGGCTTTCGCACATTTTCTCAATAGACCGGTGTATATAGCCCAGGTGAGGCTCTACTTTTTGAATGGTCTCACCATTCAGCGTGATCACCAGGTGCAATACGCCATGTGTTGCCGGGTGCTGGGGTCCTACATTGATTACCAGCTCGCCTTCCTGCCCGTTGGTTGAAAATGCCCTGGTATCTTTTACTATTTGAGTTTCAGTGTACATAAACCAGATCTTATTAAATAAGCACTGTTAACAATAGGGTTAGCATATAGATTTGGCAGCACCGTCACAGCTTCACCATATTTACCGGGTCTTCAAAATCTTTACGCAATGGAAAACCATTAAAATCATCAGTAAGGATCAGGCGCCTCAGGTCTGGGTGATGGAGGAATTGAACCCCAAACAATTCATATACCTCTCTTTCATGAAATTCCGCAGTCCTCCATATATCTGATACAGTTTCTACCTGGGGATTCGTCCGGTCCAGTTTTATCTTGATCACTATGGGAAGGCGGTGGGTAGTCGAAGTCAGGTGATACACTACAGTCAGGTGTGTTTTCCAATCAATACATGTCAGGCAAAACAGGTAATCCATTTGAAGTATAGAATGACGCAGCCATAAGGCCATTGCTTTCCATTCTGTGGGTTCCACCTGCACATTCAGCCATTCCCCGGTTTCATCAAAAACCGCTGTTGGCAATGCAATGGATATTGATTCTTTAAGTTCATCCCTTGTCATACAATAATTTTTCATTGATGCCTTGTTCTCTTGTCAGCCCGCTTTTTATCTTTTCCTGCAGGGAAATGAGGGCATGTAATAAAGCCTCAGGCCTTGGCGGACATCCGGGTATATATACATCTACAGGTATTACATGATCAGCACCTTTTACCACTGAGTACGTGTTGTAAAAAAAGGGTCCTCCACTAATGGCGCAGGCTCCCATGGCGATCACATATTTGGGGTCTGCCATCTGGTCGTACAACCGCTTGAGTACAGGTGCCATTTTATTGACAATCGTTCCGGCAATAATAATTACATCGGCCTGCCGTGGAGTAGCTCTTGCCACCTCAAAGCCAAATCGGGAAAAATCATATTTGGAAGAAGCCACGCTCATCATCTCTATTCCACAGCAACTGGTGGCAAACGTCAGGGGCCAAAGAGAGTTGGAACGTGCCCAGTTCACAATGTCCTGGAAGGTGCCCGCTATGATACCTCCGCCTGGCGCTTCAATGATCTGCCCGGGGAAGTCTTTATTTTTTTCTCTGATTTCTTCTCTTACATCCATTTCAATGCTCCTTTTTTATGGGCATATAGAAAGCCCATGAATAAAATGAAAATAAATACCACGATCTCCACCAAAGCGGTTATGCCTATCTTTTTAACCACTACCGCCCAGGGGTAGAGGAAAACCAGTTCCACATCGAATATGAGGAACAGCAGGGCAAAGAGGTAGTAACCTACATTGAATTGATGCCAGGGAGAGGTTTTCGTTGGAATACCACATTCGTAAGCTTCCCCTTTCTGAATGTTCTTACTGCCTTTATTAAATAATTTGCCAACCAGGATGCCACCAGCGGAAAAAAGCAGGGCAGCAAGCGTCAATGCTATGAGAGAGATAGGGCCCATATAAAGTTTTTAAGCAGGTTTCGTTAATATGGTCAGGATTTCATTAGTAAGTTATTCAATTCCTGTCACAAAAGAGACATACATATCCACATTGTGAATTAGAGTATGGTCCAGGTTTTATTGCCTGATAATATCCTGTTAAGTGGCAGCTTTCCCTTCCGGATATATAATGTTTCCATCTGTTGGTTCAGTATATCATCGTAGGTGGGTCGCTCCTCAGCAAAAATCACCCCAAAAGGTCTTGGAAAATGCATTCCGTTAAAGGAAGTATCAAAGAACCTCGAGATCAGGTTGGCCTTGGTCTTGTCTTTTTCATCGTGTACCCACAGATCATTTGTGCATTCCTGGGTCAGGTCAACAATTACAGGCGTAAGACCATCAAGGTGAATCCCTTTTTCATTGTTTTGTCCGAAAGTGAGCGGTTTGCCCTGCTCCAGGTAAATACTTTCTTCCTTTTTGGTTTCCTTATCTGAAAAGGCAAAGAAAGCTCCATCATTAAATACTGGGCAATTCTGGTACACCTCCACAAAGGAAGTCCCCTTATGCTGGTGTGCCCTTTTTAATATTTCCTGCATGTGCTTTGGATCCCTGTCCATGGTGCGGGCTACAAAAGAAGCTTTGGCGCCAAGGGCTAATTCAGAGGGGTTAAAAGGCTCTTCAATAGATCCGAAAGGAGATGTTTTGGTCACCTTTCCTTTTTCTGAAGTAGGGGAATATTGACCCTTGGTCAGGCTATAGATCTGGTTGTTGAACAGCAGGTAATTCACATCAAAGTTCTTTCTCATCAGGTGAATGAAATGATTACCACCAATGGAAAGAGAGTCTCCATCCCCCGAAATGATCCAAACACTCAGGTCAGGATTGGATGCTTTCACGCCTGATGCTATGGCAGCTGCCCGTCCATGAATACTGTGCATACCATAAGTGTCCATATAATAGGTGAACCTGGAAGAGCAACCTATGCCGGAAATAAATACAAAGTTTTCCTTGGGCACCCCAAGGTCTGGAAAAACACTCTGGACCTGCTTTAATATGGAGTAGTCTCCACAGCCTGGACACCATTTTACATCCATCTCAGATGCGAATTCCTTAGCTGTCAATTTATCTGTGCTTTTGGTGATCGTTTCCATTGATTAGGCATTAAGAAGTTCAAGCATTTTGTCTTTGAGTTCTGAAGTAGTAAAGGGCATTCCCTGCACTTTTGATAATCCGATGGCTGGCACCAGGTATTTAGCCCTGATCAATTGTAACAACTGCCCGCTATTCATTTCAGGTATCAGCACCTGGTCATAATTGTGAAGTACTTCGCCCAGGTTTTTAGGGAATGGATTGATATGACGCAATTGTATATGCGAAACATCAAATCCTTTCTCAATTAATTCAGTGGCGGCAGATTTTATGGAACCATAGGTAGATCCCCATCCCAATACCAGTAGTTTGCCAGAAGTGCTGCCTGAATCAGGGATGGCTAAAGGAATAAAATTTTCAATGGCTTTCACTTTGGCTGCCCTGAGGCCTACCATTTTTTCATGATTCATAGGATCATAGGAAACATTGCCGGTACCATCCTGTTTTTCAAGTCCCCCTATGCGATGTTCCATTCCTTTAGTGCCTGGCTTGATCCATGGGCGTACCAGGAACTCATTTCTTCTATAGGGAAGTAATCCCTCTGCACCTAATTCTTTCTGTGTAAGAAAACTTGTTTTTATTTTATCAAGTTCTTCTTCTGTGGGAAAGCGCCAGGGTTCAGAGCCATTAGCAATGTACCCATCACTTAAAAAGATCACAGGTGTCATATGTTCCACTGCTAACTTACACGCTTCAAATACTGTGGCAAAGCAGTCCGAAGGTGAGGTGGCTGCCAATACCGGTAGTGGCGCTTCACCATGCCTGCCAAACATAGCCATCAACAGGTCGGCTTGCTCTGTTTTGGTAGGTAAGCCCGTAGAGGGACCTCCTCTTTGTACGTTCACTACCACCAACGGAATTTCCAGCATGGTGGCCAATCCCAAAGCCTCGGTCTTTAACGACATTCCTGGTCCTGAAGTGGTGGTCACTGCCAGGTTGCCTGCATAAGAAGCACCTATGGCTGCGCAAATGCCTGCAATTTCATCTTCTGCCTGGAAGGTTTTTACACCATTGGTCTTGTATTTGGAAAGCTCCTGCAATATATCTGTGGCAGGTGTAATAGGATAAGAACCTATAAAAAGAGGTAATGCAGCTTTCTTTGCCGCTGCGATCAATCCAATGGCCGTGGCGGTATTTCCTGTAATATTTCTATAAGTGCCCGGAGGTAGTTTGGCTGGTGCTACCCTGAATTGGGTAGTAAAAAATTCTGTGTTCTCACCAAAGTTCCAGCCGGCGTTCAATGCCTTTGTATTGGCATCGGCTATTTCGGGTTTATTGGCAAATTTCTCATTGATGAATTTTAATGTATTGTCCAAAGGCTTGTCAAACATCCAAAACAGGAGTCCCAGCACAAACATATTCTTGGACCGTTCGATCTCTTTCTGGCCCAACCCGGTGCCTGAAAGACATTCCTTTGTATGCCTGGTAATGTCCACCTTATGAACAATATAATTTTGCAATGAACCATCTTCCAATGGATTCACACCTTCGGGAAACCTGGCCAGTCCCAGGTTTTTCCTGTCAAAACCCTGGGTATTGGCTATAATAATGCCTCCCTGTTTCAGCCTGGGAAGGTCCACCTTCAGGGCAGCCGCATTCATGGCAACGATCACATCGAAACTATCACCGGGGGTATAAATCTCTGTGCTGCCAAAATGTATCTGGAATCCAGACACACCCGCAACCGTACCTATTGGGGCCCTGATCTCAGAAGGATAGTCAGGGAAGGTACTCAGGTCATTGCCAAATAAGGCGGCAGTATCTGAGAACTGCATGCCAGTTAACTGCATGCCATCACCAGAATCACCAGAGAAGCGGACAACGATCTTGTCCACTTCTTTTATCTCCGGCTGTTTCCCTTTTATTTGTTCTACGGTTTCCATAGTTGCCGTTTTTATGAGTGTAAGGCTTCTTTACGTGCCAGCAATTGTTCTTTGGTTTCTACATGTGCTTCATCTGGAACGCAGCAGTCTACAGGGCATACGCTCGAACATTGAGGAGATTCATGAAAACCCTGGCATTCAGTGCATTTGTCCGGGGCCACGTAATAGTGGTCAACCTCAAGAGGTTCAAAACGTTGTGCGGCGCCAACAATGGTTCCATCACTTAATACATAGTTTCCTGTTACGGTGGTACGGTCACCTATTGACCAGCCCATACCTCCTTCATAAATAGCATTATTCGGACATTCAGGTTCGCATGCACCACAGTTGATGCAGTCTTCAGTAATTTTGATTGCCATACAATAGAATTTAATAATTCAGATAAAGAACTCTTTGATAAAGGGACATTTGTTTCGGTTGGTATTATATGATGAAAGTCAAAGATTTAAATGTTTTTTATCAGGTATAAGCGTCAAAACCACCGGCCACGGCTCTCTTCAGCGGTTTTTCAAATGCAGTACAACAGGAAGAATTTTGCTGATATTTAATGGCAATAAGCAATTATATGTACCTTAAGCAAGGTGCTGGCAAGTCACATATATTGAATGCTCTTCATGAGTAGCACAGGATGGAAAGCAAGGTTTCCTGTCAGTCAGGAGTTAGTTAGGCAAAATGCTCTAAATTCGGCGTTCAGCACAGGTCACCATACATAAATAGAAGCCACAAATACACGAATCAATGATTCTGATTGTAGACGATAAGCCCGAGAATCTCTATTCACTTAAACAGATACTTGAGGCCAATTCTTTCCCTACCGATACAGCCCAATCTGGCGAAGAAGCCTTAAAAAAAGTATTGAAAAATACATATGCCCTCATCCTCCTCGACGTTCAAATGCCGGGAATGGATGGGTTTGAAGTGGCCGAATCCATTACCAGCCTCAATAAAACAAAAGACATTCCTATCATTTTTTTGTCTGCGGTCAATACCCATAAGCGCTTTGTGACCAAGGGTTTTGAATCGGGTGCAGTAGATTATATAACCAAACCTGTAGATCCGGATATACTGATATTAAAAGTGCGTAACCTGCATAATCTGTACGAGAAAACAGATGCATTGAAAAAAGCAGAGAAGGCCCTGACAACTACAGTAAATGAGTTGCACAGCACCCTGGAATCTCTGCCCCAGGTAGCATTTACAGCCAATGCGCAGGGAAAGATCGATTTTGTCAACAATAGCTGGTTCAAGTACGCACCCACTATTAATGTCTTTCCCGAATTACATAAAGATGATGGAAACCTGGAAGTTAAATGGAAGCAATGGATCAGTAATGGCCAGCCTGTTGAAACCGAGATCCGTTTAAAGGATCTCCAGACAGGCGCCTATTGTTACCACCTTTTAAGAGTAATACCTGTTAGGGTGGCAGATCAAATAGTGAAATGGGTAGGCACGCTTACAGATATACATCATCAAAAGTCTTTAAATGACATCCTGGAACAAAAGGTTGCGGAAAGGACCCGCGAACTGCTGGAAATGAACCGGGAACTGGAAATGTCGAACCATGACCTGCAGCAATTTGCTTCGGTGGCTTCTCACGACCTGAAAGAACCCCTGAGGAAGATCCTTTTCTTTGGTAACCTGATCAAGGACAGGGCAAGCTTTGATGAAACCATTTCTATTTACCTGAATAAGATATTGCGTTCTTCCGAGAGAATGAGTAACCTTATTGGCGATCTTTTAAATTTCACCCGCCTGTCGGCTGCAGATATTTTTGAGGTCTCTGATCTGAACCACATCATTGATGAAATATTGAATGACCTTGAATTGACCATACTTGAAAAAAAAGCTACTATTCATGTAGAGCCCATACCAAGGTTAGAAGTTGTACCCGGCCTGGTGCACCAGCTTTTTCTAAATATCCTGAGTAATGCATTGAAATTTTCCAGGCCTGGCATACCACCGGTTATCAACATCCAGTCAGAGATCATTAAAGAACCTGTTATTGATAGTCCTGCTGCTTCTTCAGGCAGCTTTTGCAAGATCACCATTGCAGATAATGGAATCGGATTTGATGAGCAATACCGCGACAAGATCTTTACTATTTTTCAAAGGCTCAATGCCCAGGTAGAATATGAAGGCACGGGTATTGGCCTGGCCATCGCCAAAAAAATAGTGGATAAGCACAACGGTCTTATAGATGCCAGGAGCCAGCCAGGTGAGGGCGCTACCTTCTATATTATATTGCCCATGCGCCAGCCGTTGGGTACAAAACGTACAGCTGACAATAATCTTATAGTCCACCATTCTTAATTGATTATGAACTTATTTTTCAAAAAGCTTCCCTTATATCTCAAATTAATGATTGTAGCGCTGCTGCCGCTATTGTTGTTAAGTTATTTTGCCTTCCAGATCTATAATGAAAAATCGCAAAAGATCAACATATTAAAAAGTTACCTTACCCGGGTTGACCAGGTTAGCAGCATCAATAACCTGATCAGTGAATTGCAATCAGAACGTAGGTATAGCTTCGGCTATGCACTTACTCAACAATGGCGTAGCGAGTTGGTGATGCAACGTCCACGAACTGATGCTGCCTTACAACGACTTCATAACAATAGCGATTCGCAATTTCAAAAAGTGGAAACCTATACATTCCTGGACAGCCTGCAAAATATTCGCCAGGAACTTGACAGGCATTATCTTTCTGCTACCCAGACCATTGACTTTTTCAACAATGCCATTTTCCGGTTAAATACACTGAATAGCATCTCTTCTAATAATATAGTTTTCCTGCAGCCGATCAAAAAGGAATTGGCAGGTCAAAAATTGTTATCAGAAATGATCACCGATATGGGAAGGCTCAGGGCCAACATCTATTACCAGTTATATACCCATACGGTAGTATCCTCATTTCTTGAAAACACTAAAAATTACTATCATATCTATAAAAGCTTCGAAGCGGAATACTTATTGAAGACCACCCCGGCTTCCAGGGCTGCTTATTTACAAATGGTTTCTAATGGCTCACTGCAACCGGTAATGAAAACCGTAAATGAATTGCTTTTATATAATAAGATCGATAGTAGCCTGGATGCAGAAAAATGGTGGTCTCTATCTGCTATTGCAGTGGATGAAATGAAAAGCCTGCAATTAAAACTGCTGAATGATGTGGAAGCAGGGATTCATTCCACTTATAACAAGGAAATATCCAATAGAACAGCTACCCTTATATACCTGTTATTAAGTATTGTCGTGGTAATTGGGTTGGTAAGTTTTGTCATTTCTTTGATCACAAGATCTTTACAATCTCTCAATACAGCAGCGCTGAAAATAGCCCAGGGTGCTACCGGGCTCACTATACGTAAAGATTCAAACGATGTTATAGGTACCCTTTCCGAGTCTATGTTAAAAATAGATTCCAATAATAAAGCATTGGCCACAGCGGCGGATGCTATTGGTAGTGGCAGGTTTGACGTGCCCGTGGTTCCCCGTAGCCAGGAAGATATATTGGGTAATGCCATATTGAGAATGAAGACCGACCTGCAACGGTTCAATAAGGAAAACGAACAAAAATTATGGGCATTAAAAGGGGTGGAGTTGGTCAATGAACAACTCAGGGGCGATAAGGATGTTACCACGTTGGCCGAAGATGCTTTAGATGCCCTCACCACTTATGTAAATGGAGAGGTGGGATTGATCTATGTATCCAAAGATCATTTCTTACGTTATGTTGGTGGCTATGCCGTTTCAGGCCTGCAGCATATTCCAAGGGAGCTAAAATATGGAGAAACATTGTTAGGCCAGGCGGCAGAGAAAGCCAGGATCATGCAACTAGATTCTGTTCCTGAAGAATTCATCAATATCAAAACTGCCTCGGGCCAGGCCAAACCCAGACATTTATTGCTGATCCCGTTCCTGCATGAAGGTAAGGTGGAGGGAGTAGCGGAAATTGGTTCTTTACACCCATTCAATGATTCCGTATTGGACTTTGTTCAGCAGGTAGCTCCAGCTATAGCCATTGCTCTACAGGCTGCTAAAAGCAGGGAAAGGCTTCAGGAGCTTTTTGAAGAGACACAGGCCCAGGCAGAGGAGTTGCAGGCACAGCATTCCGAACTGGAAAATATCAACGCGGAGTTGGAAGCCCAGTCTGAAAAGTTACAAGCCTCCGAGGAAGAATTAAAAGTGCAACAGGAAGAGCTGATGCATGCCAACCAAGAACTGGAAGAAAGGTCTCGTTTACTGGAAGAAAGAAACCAGGTCATAGTAGAACGCAACCTGGAGATACAAAAGAAAGCAGAAGAATTAACTTTAAGCACGCGTTATAAATCCGAGTTCCTGGCCAATATGTCGCATGAACTCCGCACGCCTTTGAATTCAATACTATTACTATCCAGGCTACTTTCAGAGAATGCAGAAAAAAATCTATCCAGCGACCAGGTGGAATATGCACATGTTATTCAAAGCTCCGGGCATGGATTATTATCACTGATAGATGAAATACTTGACCTTTCAAAGATCGAGGCGGGTAAAATGGATCTTGAATACCTGCCCGTTTCCATTAAAGAGGTGGTCAATGATATGCAGGCATTGTTTGAGCCGGTCGCTAAAGACAGGCAATTGTCTTTAGTAACTAAAGTAGGGGAAGGGGTTCCTTCACAGATCGAAACAGATAAAATGCGCCTGGAGCAGGTGTTGAAGAACCTCTTATCCAATGCGCTTAAATTCACCTCCAAGGGAAGTGTGATGCTTTCCATTCAATCACTTCCTGAAAATGATTCCTTCCTGGCTTTCTCTGTGAAAGATACAGGTATTGGTATCCCTCCTGAAAAGCAACACCTCATTTTCGATGCCTTTCAGCAAGCAGATGGTTCCACAAGAAGAAAATATGGAGGAACCGGCCTGGGATTGTCTATAAGCAGGGAGCTTGCCAAACTATTAGGAGGCGAGATCAAATTAACCAGTGAGCCTGGTAAAGGCAGTGAGTTTACAGTTTATATTCCCAAAAATAAATTGATAATCCAAGAGCAGCCCCTGAAAGTTCAAAAGCCCCTGGAGCGTTCAGACGTTGGCGAAGCTGTTGTCTCAGAAAATGTAAAGCAGGGACCCGTTTATAAAACAGAGCATATTCCCGAACCTGTACCTGATGACAGGGGCAAGATCCAATCAAATGACAAGACCATCCTTATCATTGAAGACGACACAGCCTTTGCCAAAGCGCTGCTCGATTTTGCCCGTAGCAAAGGATACAAGGGCTTAGTAGCTGTGAGAGGGGATGAAGGCATTGAACTGGCCAGGCAATATAAACCGGTTGGTATCCTCCTGGATATACAGCTTCCTGTAAAAGATGGTTGGGAAGTAATGGAGGAACTGAAATCGAATGCGCTTACCCGTCATATACCCGTTCACATCATGTCTTCCCTGGAAGCTAAAAAAGAAAGCCTGATGAAGGGGGCTGTGGACTTTATCAATAAGCCTATGGCTTTTGAACAAATGCAGGAAGTGTTTAAAAAGATAGAACAGGTGGTGTTGCGGGAAAATAAAAAAGTGCTCATCGTAGAAGAAAATCCCAGGCATGCCAAAGCACTGGCCTATTTCCTCGAAACTTTTAATGTCAATGCACAAATTTCTGAAACGATAGACAAGGGGGTGGAAGACCTGCAGAAAAAAGAAGTGGATTGCGTCATCCTCGATATGGGTATCCCTGACCAGAAAGCATATGAAACCCTGGAAACCCTCAAGAAGAATGCGGGAATGGACAACCTGCCGGTCATTATTTTTACTGGTAAAAACCTGTCCAAATCAGAGGAAGGCAAGATCCGTCAATATGCAGATTCCATTGTAGTGAAAACAGCCCATTCCTACCAGCGCATCCTGGATGAAGTATCCTTATTCCTTCACCTGGTAGAGGAAAACAACATGAATGGGAATGTGCCCGGAAAATACAAGCGATTAGGTGCGTTGAACGAAGTACTTTCCAATAAAAAAGTGCTGGTGGTGGATGATGATGTGAGGAATATATTCTCGCTTACCAAAGCACTGGAACTGCAACAAATGAAGGTTTTCTCTGCAGTGGATGGAAGGGAAGCATTGCAAACATTGAAAGAGCACCCGGATTTGGATGTCGTGCTCATGGATATTATGATGCCTGAAATGGATGGATATACGGCCATCCAGGAAATACGTAAAATCAGCCGGTTCAGGCAGTTGCCTATAATAGCTGTTACGGCTAAAGCCATGACGGGTGACAGGGAAAAATGTATTAAGGCCGGAGCTTCAGATTATATTTCTAAACCTGTAGATGTTGACCAGCTATTATCCTTGTTGAGGGTTTGGTTGTATGATAAAAGTATGTAAGTATGAGTGAGACAAAAACAGTTCTGATCATAGATGATGACAGCCGTAATATATTCGCTTTATCGGCTGTGTTGAAAGCAAAGGGATACCATGTGGTATCAGCCCTTTCAGCCGTAGAAGGCATCACCCGGTTAAAGAATAATAAAAGCATTTCAGTGGTATTGCTGGATATCATGATGCCCGACATGGATGGCTACCAGGCTATTGCAGCCATCAGGGCTTCCGAACAAATATCACGGGTCCCTATCATTGCTGTTACCGCACAAGCCATGGTGGGCGATAGGGAAAAGTGCCTGGATGCGGGCGCTGATGACTATATTTCCAAACCCATAGATGTGGATGCATTGCTTGATCTTTTAGCCAACTATCAAATGGAGTAATATGATCAAAGACGCCGAGGTGAAACTGTTGTTGGCCGATCTGATGGACCACTATGGGTATGATTTCACTGATTACTCAAAAGCTTCTTTAAAAAGAAGGATCCAACGGCTGATCACCCTGGATAAATTCCCCTCCTTTGCCGAACTGCGTTTTCGTGTGAAAACGGATGAGGATTACCTGAAAAGGTTTGTGGAGGAGATCACGGTCAATGTGACGGAGATGTTCAGAGATCCCTCCTTTTACCGCTATCTTAAAGACCATGTGCTCAAAGTACTGGCTACTTATCCATTGATCCGCATTTGGCATGCAGGCTGTTCCACCGGCGAAGAAGTGTATTCCATGGCTATCCTGTTGCACGAAGCCAATCTTTTGCATAAATCACTTTTATATGCCACCGATTTGAACCCCGATGTGCTGGATAAGGCCCGCAGGGGCATCTTTCCGCTGGCCAATATGAAACAGTATTCAGAAAATTATATACTCTCTGGGGGAGCCCATGACTTTTCTGATTATTACACAGCTAAATATGACCATGCCTTGTTCAATAAGGACTTGTCAGGGAAAATGATCTTTGCCACTCATAACCTGGTTTCTGACCGGTCCTTCAATGAGTTTCAATTGATACTATGCCGTAATGTGCTCATTTACTTTGATAAGGACCTGCAGGACAGGGTACTGACACTTTTCGACCAGAGCCTTGACCAATTAGGTTTCCTGGCACTAGGTTCCAAAGAAACAATTCGTTTTTCTCCAATCGCTTCACATTACACACAAATGGATAAAGAAAAGATATGGAGAAAGAAGCTGCCATAAATAAATTCGACCTTTTGATCATTGGTGGTTCGGCAGGAAGCCTGGAGGTGGTCCTGGAAATATTGCCTTTGATAAGAGAAGACATAGATTATGCCATCATATTGGTGATGCATAGACGGAGTGGTGACTCCCTGCTTACTGGTTTACTCTCTGATAAGACAATACTCACGGTGAAGGAAGCGGAAGAAAAAGAACTTATTCAGCCAGGTGTAGTCTATATTGCTCCTGCTGATTACCACTTGTTGGTAGAGCAGGATAGAACCTTTTCACTCGATTTCTCTGAAAAGATCCATTACAGCCGGCCTGCCATAGATGCCAGCTTTGAAACCGCGGCAGAAGCATTCAATAGTTCACTGGTAGGTATCTTATTATCAGGCGCCAATGCCGATGGGGCAGAGGGATTGCTTCAGATCAGGCAGGCCGGGGGGCTTACCATCGTTCAGGACCCTGCCGAAGCAGTTGTAAGTTACATGCCACAGCAAGCCCTGGATAACCAGGCAGCGGATAAAATTTTAAAAACAAGGCAGATCGTCGAACTGCTTAATGCATTGAATCGGAGCATTACGCCTATAAGTTAGCAGTGACTGGAAATTGAAAAAAAAGGTACTCCAGGTAAATGAAAACGCTTAGCAGAACTCACGTATTTCCTCTATTGCAAAATATTCCAAATTGCAGTTTATTTGTTCTACCATATCCTATCTTATGCAATTAATGATGTTTTTAGGCAACGACATGATTGATTCCGTTAATGTTCAGCTGGATCAATTATCCTTACCAGGTTACCTGGGCAGGTTCAAGCGTGTATTGAAAGAGAAGCATGCCGACCTGCTTCGTGAATCGCAGACACCTCCTGAATTTTTAGTGGTAGATCCTTCCCCGGCTAAAAAGCAAACCAGTTAAACTCAGGCAAAGGCAAATTCGAGTTGTGGTAATGGCATACCTGTAGGCATAGCTTTTTGGCCTTCGTGGCAGATGGTATATACTGCTGTTTCCTCATACCTGGAGGCTACAATGATTTTGACTCCGCCAGCATGACTGCTGAATAATTCATCTACCAGTTTTGGACAATTATTGTTTTTCGAGATATGCGACAGCACCAGGTGACTCATATAAGACGGGCGATAAGTAGTAAACAATTCCAGCGCCTGCTTATTCGATAAATGCCCTTTATCTCCCCTGATGCGGGACTTCAGGTAATAGGGGTATCCTCCTGTATCCAGCATATGATCATCATAATTGGCTTCCAGGAAAGCCGCATGGCATTGCCTGAAATGGTGTACCAGTTGCGCACAGGTCATTCCGAGGTCTGTGAATACACCCACATTCAATCCATGACCACTCACCAGGAAGCTATAAGGATCTGCCGCATCATGCCATTTGGAAAATGCCTTTATTGACAATGCTCCTATATTGACAACCCCGGAAGAGCTAAAATCCCTGATCAATTCTTTTTCCAGGAACAGCCGGCCATTTCTTAAAGTGGCAGGTGTAATGTACACTGGGATCCTGTATTTTTTTGAAAGGTTGGCCACCCCCTTTATATGATCTGTATGCTCATGTGAAATGAACAGGGCCTTCACCTTATGCATGGAGAGTTGCAGCCGGGACATGCGCCTTTCTATTTCCTTGCAGGAAATACCCGCATCCACCAGTACAGCTTCCTGTTGATTCCCCACATAATAGCAGTTGCCATTACTTCCTGACGCCAGCGCTGAAATGAATAAAGACATGGATGAGCAAAGAAAACGATAAGTATTTAATATTTAATAGTTAATATTTAATATTTGGGTCAATTAGTGATTGATGTCGTTGCGGTAACAATAGCCTCCTAATGCTGGCGATATTAACTTGGGAAGCTGAAGGCGTCCAATGTTTATAGAATTGCAATCCTATTATTTGGGTACGACCCCTTCGAGGTCGAATGTTCTCGCATGCCACCTTACCTTGAAACATGCAATCCCTTTGGGATTGAGACCATCCGCCTTGGTTCCATCACTTTCATCATCTACTATTCCTTGTTCTTTTGTTCTGTATTCTTTTTCCTCTTTGTGCTCCTTTGTGCCCTTGAGTCTTTGTGGCCCTCCCTCACTTGAAAATTGAAAATTGAACATTCTTCTCCGTCATTCACAGAAAAGACCGCTATCATAAAGTCTTTACTACCTAAACACTTCGAAATTCGACATTCCTCTTGTCCGCCGTAGCTTTAGCGTAGGAGGATTGTTCATCTGTTCGACATTCCCCTCCCTCTCCCCGTTAAAATACCTTGCCCTCCGGGTTATTTCACGGTTGTTAACCGAATGCGGTTATAATAGCTTTGTACCAGGTTTTTTCATAGGATATTGGACTTTAAACAATTCGGGGCAGAATTTTTATTCTAGCCCCTTTTTTTATGCCTGATTAACGTTCTGCCAACCTTTTATTATTAGATTTTATCCTTATTTTATTCAATAAATGGCAACCATTATCTTGTTGACCTGAATGAGCTTTCCAAAATTCATATTATACCTCCTGGTTTTAATAGCCCTGCCTGGACTTTCACCTGCACAGGATATTACCGGCCTGTGGACGGGCTATATTGAAAGCTCCGGCTCCCGCATACCCTACGAAGTGGTGATCAGTGCCAATGGAGATAAATGGAATGGGTACGCCCTTACTGCCTTTACTTTTAATGAAACAGAGAATATCGGTATCAAGACCATTGAGCTGAAAGAAAAGAAGGGGGCCTTGTCGCTTGAAGACCATGACCTGGTTTATGATTATTACAAAACGCCACCCCGCCGCATTAAAATGATCGCCACCCTGGTGGCCAGGGGCAGGGATAGCAGCATGGTTTTGGAAGGAAGCTTTTTTACCCGCTCGCTGGATTTCCGCTCGCAGGACAAAGCTGCCTTTACCGGCATCATACATCTTAGAAAACAAAATAACAACGAGGTCACCCGCCTCACCTCCAGGCTGGCGGAAATGAATTTATTGGCCTCGCTTTCCTTTGCCCGCTCCCTGCCACCCAGGGGATCAGTGTCCGCCTCATCACACGGGAAAACAAATGCTGCCAATCCGGAACATAAAGATGCTACTGCGTTTTCAGCTGTACCACAGGTACTGGTACCATCTCCGCCAACCAATACGGAAAACAAAGCTACTGCCGGTAATCAACCAGCCTCGCCGAAAGGCAGCGCTGTTACTATAGAGGAAGAACCATTGCCGGCTCAAAAGGAAAGAGTAGTCACAGTGAATACTCAACCAGGTTCCAGGCCGGTGCAAAATTCGAAACCCCTTCCTAACAGTCCCAGGGAAAAAATATTGGTAAAGGCCCCACTACCTGCACCAGTAGAAGATAAGCCTGTGGCCATTGTAAATAAACCTGTTCCTGTGCCTAACAAACCGGCATCAAATGTGGCTGTGTCTCCAGCGCCTGTAAAGGAGACAAAAGGGGAGGAGGCTGTGGCCAAACCAACTCCAAAACTGCCCCTAAAGGAGATTCCTGTCACCATCAAAAAGCCTGAACTGACGCTCGCCCCACCACCGGCTGCAGCCCTGGCCAACCGCAAAACAGAGGTGATCCAAAATATTTTCTTTACTTCCGACAGCCTGGTTCTGAGCATCTATGATAATGGAACCATTGATGGCGATACCGTAAGCGTAGTGCTCAATGGACAGGTAATCCTGGCCCGCAAAGGTCTTACAGCGAATGCTATTCGCACAACCATACCCGTTACTCCCGCCATGGGCGATTCATTGCAACTGGTGATGTATGCCGAGAACCTGGGATCCATACCGCCCAATACAGGATTGCTAATTGTGCAGGACGGGGACCAACGTTATGATATCCGCTTTGCAGGGGATATGAAAAAAAGTTCTGCTGTGGTCCTCAGGCGTAAGCGGTAAGCCAGGTGTAAAATAACTTACTGAATATAATTATCTTTTAATGATGGAGATCTTAAATGGGAATGCTGAAGGGATCTCATGTTTATGGCTGGCCATCCGGTTAGAAGCGTGCGACCCCTTCGGGGTCGAATCTCCTTTCATGTCACTTTACCTATAAACATGCAATCCCTTTGGGATTGAGCCCATCCGCCTTGGTTCCATCACTTTCATCATCTACTATTCCTTGTTCTATTGTTCTGTATTCTTTTTCCTCTTTGTGCTCCTTTGTGCCTTTGAGTCTTTGTGGCCCCTCCCTTATTTGAAAATTGAAAATTGAACATTCTTCTCCGTCATTCACAGAAAAGATCGCTATCATAAAGTCTCTACTACCTAAACACTTCGAAATTCGACATTCTTCTTGTCCGCCGTAGCTTTAGCGTAGGAGGATTGTTCATCTGTTCGACATTCCCCTTTCTCCCTTGAATATTGGTTGTTGAAAATTGAAAATTGAACATTCTTCTCCGTCATTCACAGAAAAGATCGCTATCATAAAGTCTCTCAGTCCTAAACACTTCGAAATTCGACATTCCTCTTGTCCGCCGTAGCTTTAGCGTAGGAGGATTGTTCATCTGTTCGACATTCCCCTC